>NZ_JBMPOQ010000007.1:0-187141 GCF_049340505.1 Undibacterium sp. Dicai25W
GTCGCCGACGCCGTCTAGGCGTATTGATTCCATCTTCCATCATGTACAAGTGTCCACTTAATAAGTGGACACGATCATCTACGCTTACGCTCTTAACTTCAAGATGACTTCACCGGGTGCTTACAATAAGCTTCAAACTACCATTGCTGTTTCAGGATTTTTTCCAACCAGAACGTACCTATGACCGTTTTCACATCAGTGATCTTGCCATCACGTACCCACTCCAGCAGCTCAGATTGGGTAGCTACGAATGTTTCCAGGAACTCTTCCTCGTCCAATCTCGCCTCACCCGCCGTCAAGCCTTGTGCCAGATAGATTTCAAGATGCTCATCGGCATAAGCGATCGCATTATGAATGGTGCAAACATGGCGCCAACTTTGTGCAGTATAGCCTGTTTCTTCTTTCAACTCGCGTTGTGCGCAGACCAATGTATCTTCGCCCGGGTCAATTTTACCGGCAGGAAATTCAATAAACACTCTGTCCAAAGGATAGCGAAATTGTCTTTCCATCAGAACGGTACCGTCATCAAATAAAGGAATGATAACGACCGCACCAGGGTGTCTTATGTATTCACGCGTTGCCTGCTTACCATCTGGGAGGGTAATTCGGTCCTTCTGAACCTGAAGAAAATCTCCGTCGTAGGCCAGAACACCATCTATCTTATGTTCGCGCAAATGGCTGTCTGTTAAATCTGTTTCAGACATGATCGCGCCTCAAATAACGATATACAAAACCGGGAAAGCCCAAGACAACGAACAGGCAAAAACTGATTGCATAGAATTCCCATCCTTGCGGGAACGCATTGCCAGCATTACGTTCAAGCGCAAAACCGAGTTCACCGACAAACACATAAAGCACGATTATCTCGACGATGCGCAGCCAAAACGGCTTAACCAAAGAAAAACGCTGTATCGCAAACAAGGCGAAACAGCGTTCATTGATGAATGGCAGGTTGGCAGCCAATACTGCCAACACTACCACGAACCACACAGATGCGGAGCTACTCAAAAGATTCAACCTTTTCCATCTTAAGATGCAAGTGTCTTAACAATTGCATTCAGACATGCAGTCATCAAGCCGCCTGGCATTACACCTAATACGAGTACAGCAATACCATTCAAGCTCAAGATCATCCGTACATCAAAGCTAGGGTTGATGATCGTACTGTCAGAAGGGTCATCGAAGTACATCAATTTCACTACACGCAGGTAGTAGAAAGTACCAATCAGTGAGAACAATACTGCAACCAGTGCAAGCCAGATCTGACCACTTGCAACGACGGATTGCAACACAGACAGTTTTGCGTAGAAACCCATCATCGGAGGAATACCGGCCAACGAGAACATCAATAACAACATCACCAATGCAAACCATGGGGAACGCTTGTTGAGACCTTTCAGATCATCGAGGTTTTCAGCTTCGAAACCAGAACGTGACAACAGCATGATCACACCGAAAGTACCTAGTGTCGTCAAGACGTAGGTAATACTGTAAAACATCGACGCACTATAAGCATCAGCAGCCATGCTGGTGTTGCCATTCACAACGCCAGACAACAATCCTAGCAACATGAAACCCATTTGAGAAATGGTGGAGTACGCCAGCATGCGCTTCAAATTTGTCTGCGCAATCGCCGTCAGGTTACCGATAGCCATGGACAATACAGCCAGTACAACCAACATTTGCTGCCAATCAACTGCCTGGGAGAACAAACCTTCTACCAACAAACGGAAGGTAATTGCAAACGCTGCCAATTTTGGCGCACCACCCAACAACAAGGTAACTGCTGTTGGAGAACCTTGATAAACGTCAGGCACCCACATGTGGAAAGGCACAACACCCAGTTTAAACGCCAGGCCAGCCACCAGGAACACAATACCGAACACCAGGATAGTTTTATTAGCAATTGGGGACGCAGCAGCTTTTGCAACTTCAGATAAATCCAAAGAACCAGTAGCACCGTACAACATCGAAATACCGTACAACATGAAACCAGAAGCTAAAGCACCAAGGATGAAATACTTCATCGCGGCTTCAGTCGATACGGTGTGATCGCGGCGCAAAGCAACCAATGCGTACAGCGACAAGGACATCAATTCCAGGCCCAAGTAAATAATCAGGAAATTATTTCCTGAGATCATAATCATTTGACCAAGTAAGGCGAACAAAGCAAGAACGTAAAATTCTCCGCCCAGTTTGCCGTTAGTCATACCTCTGTCTGTAACGTATTGACGAGAGTAAATCAGCGTCATACCCACCGCGACGTAGGAGAACATCTTCAGCAGCATAGACATAGGATCAGACACAAACATGTTATTGCTAACGTAGGTCGATCCTCCGCTATTTGCCGTTGCTAAGGTCAGAGCGCCGCACACAAACAACGCGACAATACTCATGACATAAGTCACGTTACGCTTGCTGTCGGCCAAAAACATATCGACCAGCAAAATTGCACAGGTCGCCAGCAGCAAAAATATTTCAGGATAAAGTGGTGTGAAGTTCATATTATTCAGTTCTACTAGCATTGATCTGCTATCACACGATTTGCGAATCGAAAATCGTGTGACGGGCTTGCTTGTCTATATCCTTAATTAGAGTGGCAACTTAGACACAGCCACATGCTTCAAAAGATCACTTACTGAGACTTGCATCGCATCAGTAAATGGTGCTGGATACAGCCCCATTGCAATGACTGCAATCGCTAAAACACCCAGCATAAAAAACTCGCGCTTATTAATATCACTTAAGTGAGCAACATGGTCATTCGTAATTTTACCGAATACAACACGTTTAACCATCCACAAAGAGTAAGCTGCACCAAAAATCAAGGCCGTAGCAGCCAGCATACCAATCCAGAAATTAAATTGAACTGCACCCAAAATCACCATGA
Source organism: Undibacterium sp. Dicai25W (assembly GCF_049340505.1). Lineage (NCBI taxonomy): Bacteria > Pseudomonadati > Pseudomonadota > Betaproteobacteria > Burkholderiales > Oxalobacteraceae > Undibacterium > Undibacterium sp. Dicai25W. The sequence continues at coordinate 2,891 of NZ_JBMPOQ010000007.1, forward strand.
ACTCACCAACGAAACCCGACGTTGCAGGCAAACCGCAGTTAGCCATGGAGAACAATACAAACAATGCAGCAAACTTAGGCATTTTATTAACCACGCCACCGTAGTCGACGATTTGACGTGAGTGTACGCGGTCATACAGTACACCAATACACAAGAACATTGCCCCGGAAATAAAACCGTGGGAAATCATCTGCACAATGGCGCCTTGCATGGACATCGCGTTAAACATGAAGAAGCCCAGAGTAACGAAGCCCATATGTGCAATAGAAGAATACGCAACCAGCTTTTTCATGTCAGCCTGTACCAAAGCTACTAAGCCGATATAGATTACCGCGATCAAAGACAACGTGATCATGAAACCGGCCATGTAATGGCTTGCATCAGGAGCGATTGGCAAGGAGAAGCGCAAGAAACCATAAGCGCCCAATTTCAACATGATCGCTGCCAACACAACAGAACCACCGGTAGGCGCTTCCACGTGAGCATCTGGCAACCATGTATGTACTGGCCACATTGGCACTTTCACTGCAAACGCCATCAGGAAAGCACAGAAGATCATGATTTGTTCTGACATGCTCAACGGCAGTTTGTGCCAATCAAGAATATCGAAAGAATGACCTGCTTTGTTGTACAGATAAATGATCGCAACCAGTGTTAACAAAGAACCGAGCAAGGTGTACAAGAAGAACTTGAACGCTGCATACACGCGATTCGGGCCGCCCCAGATACCTACAATGATGTACATAGGAATCAAAGTTGCTTCGAAGAACACGTAGAACAGCATACCGTCCAACGCTGAAAATACACCGATCATTAGTCCAGACAATATCAGGAACGCACCCATGTACTGAGCAACTTGCTTCTCAATTACCTGCCATGCAGCGATCACCACGATCACAGTAATGAACGCTGTCAAAGGGATTAGCCACAGAGAGATACCATCAATTCCCAATGAGTAAAAAACGTTAAATTTTTCTATCCACGCGAATTTTTCAACAAATTGCATGCCATGCGCATTGTTATCAAAATGGGTAATCAAAGGCAAAGTTACCAAAAAGCTCGCCAGAGAACCGATAAGCGAAACACCGCGCACCAGACCGGGATTTTCATCCCGACCGAAAGCTAATACAAAGAGGCCAAACGCGATCGGACACCAAATCGCCAGGCTGAGTAAGGAGGAAGTTGACTGCATCATGATTATATTTTTATAGCCGAGGTCACTTATTTAGCAAAAGGGAATGGCATGAAGTACACAAGGAACCCCAGAACACCCAAAATCATTACAAAAGCATAGTGATAGATATAACCACTTTGGAACAAACGAATGCCACGCGAGAACCAACCTACCAACTTCGCGCTACCATTTACCACCAAACCATCAATCAAACCTTTGTCACCGATGTTCCACAATCCGCCACCCAACACGCGAGCACCGCCTGCGAATACGATTTCATTGAATTTATCCATGTAGTACTTGTTATCAAGCAGATTGTAGATAGCGCTTGAATGCTTCTTGATTGCCGTCGGAATCGCCGGTTTCACCATGTAGAAGAAATACGAAGTAACAACACCAGCCAAAGCCAACCAGAACGGCAAAGACGTAAATGCATGGACTGCCATCGCTACTGGGCCATGGAATTCATCTTTCAATTCTTCCATTGCTTTGTGAGCTTCATTGACAGTAATCACTTTTTCAAAGAATGCGCCAAACAACATAGGTTCAATCGCGATAAAACCAATAATCACAGATGGAATTGCCAGCATCACCAATGGGAACCAGACTACGAACGGAGACTCGTGCGGTTTTTGTCCTGGTGCGAGGCCGTGGTGCTCATCATGATCCGCGTGATCGTCGTGGGCATGACTGTCGTGTGCCTTGTGATCATGTGCATGATGATCGTGGCCATGAGCATGTCCAAAGTTTTCTTTACCGTGAAATACCAGGAAGTACATACGGAAAGAGTAGAACGCCGTTACAAAAACACCGGCCAAGGTCGCAAACTGAGCAAAACCAGCACCGGTCAGATGTGAAGCTTGCACAGCATCAATAATGCTATCTTTGGAGTAGAAACCTGAGAAGAAAGGTGTACCGATCAGAGCCAGGGAACCTATCAAAGAAGTGATCCACGTAATAGGCATGTATTTACGCAAGCCACCCATATTGCGAATGTCTTGATCGTGGTGCATACCGATGATCACAGAACCAGCCGCTAAGAACAACAACGCTTTGAAAAACGCATGTGTCATTAAGTGGAATACAGCAACCGAGTAGGCGGAAGCGCCGAGTGCGACAGTCATGTAACCCAATTGCGACAAAGTCGAATAAGCGACCACACGTTTGATATCGTTTTGGATAATCCCAAGGAAACCCATAAATAAGGCCGTGATAGAACCTATCACCAGAATGAATGACAAGGCGGTATCAGACAATTCAAACAACGGGGACATACGGGAAACCATGAAAATACCAGCAGTCACCATCGTCGCCGCGTGAATCAGCGCAGAAATTGGAGTTGGACCTTCCATCGAATCTGGCAACCAAACGTGCAATGGAAACTGCGCCGACTTACCCATTGCACCGATGAACAGGCAAATACAGGCAACGGTAATCAACATCCAGTTCGTTCCAGGCAACAGCAGTTTTGCTAATTCTTCTTTCTTCGCGAAGACCTCTGCGTAGTTCATAGAACCAGCATAAGCCAGAATCAGACCAATACCGAGAATGAAGCCAAAGTCACCAACACGGTTGACTAAGAAAGCTTTCATATTCGCGTAAATTGCTGTTGGCTTGGTGTACCAGAAACCAATCAACAGATATGACACCAGACCCACTGCTTCCCAACCGAAGAACAGTTGCAAGAAGTTGTTGCTCATCACCAGCATCAACATCGAAAACGTGAACAGGGAAATGTATGAGAAGAAGCGATTGTAACCTTCATCTTCAGCCATATAACCTATAGTGTAGATATGAACCATCAGCGAAACGAAGGTCACCACACACATCATCATTGCTGTCAGATTATCGACCAGAAAGCCTACTTCCAGCTTCAAACCTGCCACCTGCATCCATTGATACAGAGTAGCGTTGTAAATTGGCGCGCCATCAATCAACGCATTTAAGGTCATGCATGAAATGATGAAAGCAACCAATACGCCAAGTATTGTTGCCGTATGTGAGACTTTACGTCCCACGACGTTACCGAAGAACTTGGTGCCCAACAAACCCGCAATGGCAGATCCTGCCAATGGTGCCAGAGGTACAGCCAATAATAGTTGTGGGTTAAGTTGCCCCGCCATGATGACCCTTTTGTTAGCTTGTTACTTTTTTTAAATCGCCAGCGAATGAGGGGTTGTTGCTCACCACAACAACCCATCCACATTATCCCTTGAGTGCGTCCAGATCTTCAACGTTAATCGTATCCAGGCTACGGAACATGACTACGAGAATCGCTAAACCGATTGCGGACTCAGCAGCCGCCACCGTCAGAATGAAGAACACGAAAATTTGTCCCGCTGCGTCTCCTAAATAATGAGAAAACGCGATGAAATTAATGTTCACTGCGAGCAACATCAATTCGATTGCCATGAGCAGCACAATAATATTTTTGCGATTCAAAAAAATACCAACAATTGATATCGCGAATAAAATGGCACCCAGAACCAGGTAATGCGTCAATGTCAAAGCCATATTAGTTCCCCTGCTTTTCTGTTGCTGCAAGAGTCACACGGTCAGACTCTGCTTTCATCTTCACAATACGTACCCGATCTTTGCTTTGTACCTTGACCGCTTGTGCTGGATCAACATACTTACTGTCTTTACGACGACGCAAAGTCAAAGCCACTGCTGCCACAATCGCCAGTAACAAAATTGCCGCTGCAACTTCAAACGCTAATTGGTAATGTGTAAAAATAACCAGACCCAGATTTTTAGTATCACCAATATTGCCGGAGTCACCGTGAATCTGTCTGCCGACAGTAAGGAAACCGCGCCACAACACCGCCGACATTTCCAACACCACCACCACACCAACTGTCAACGCCAATGGAAAGTGACTCCAGAATCCCGCACGCAACTTGTCGAGATCGATATCAAGCATCATCACTACGAACAAGAACAAGACCATGACGGCGCCAACATAAACCAGCACCAGAACGATGGCCAGAAACTCTGCTTTGAGCAACATCCAGATACCGGATGCGGTAAAAAATGCGAGCACCAGAAACAGTGCCGAATGCACAGGATTACGCGCTGTAATCACCTGCGTCGCAGCGAGAATCAAAATCGCTGCAAATACATAAAATAATGCGGTTGTAAATTCCATATCGAAACCATTCCAATTATCGGTAAGCTGCGTCAGCTTCACGAGCTGCCGCAATTTGTGTTTCGTAGCGATCGCCTACGGCTAACAACATCTCTTTTGTAAAATACAGATCGCCGCGTTTCTCGCCGTGGTATTCCAGAACATGTGTCTCAACGATAGAGTCAACCGGGCATGATTCTTCGCAGAAACCGCAAAAAATACATTTAGTTAAGTCAATATCGTAGCGAGTAGTACGGCGGGAACCGTCAGCACGTTGATCGGATTCAATCGTGATTGCCATCGCAGGACAAACCGCCTCACACAATTTACATGCAATACAACGCTCTTCACCATTCGGGTAGCGACGTAAAGCATGCAATCCACGAAACCGTGGGGATTGCGGTGTTTTTTCTTCCGGAAATTGGACAGTAATTTTGCGAGCGAACATATAGCGACCGGTCAATGCCAATCCCTTAATCAGTTCGCGCAGCATCAGGCTGCCAAAAAAATCTTTAATTGCTTCCATTTTCTTCAGCCTCTTACTTCCAAATATTCCACGGCGTTTGCATCCACGCTGCGACAAACACCAAATACACTAAAGTCAGGGGGATAAATACTTTCCAGCCCAAACGCATGATCTGGTCATAGCGATAGCGTGGGAAAGATGCACGTGCCCAGATGAACATGGAAACCACAACAAAAGTCTTGATACCGAGCCAGATCCAACCCGGGATAAAGTCCAGGAAACTAAATGGTGACGACCAGCCGCCAAGGAACATCAACGATGCCATCGCAGAAATCAAAATCATGTTCGCGTATTCAGCCAGGAAGAACATGGCAAACGACATACCAGAGTACTCAACCATGTGACCTGCAACGATCTCAGATTCACCTTCTACCACGTCGAATGGGTGACGATTCGTTTCAGCGATACCAGAAATGACATACACAACAAAAATCGGCAACAACGGCAACCAGTTCCAAGACAAGAAATTCAGACCCATGTGCGCGAAGTAGCCTTTAGACTGGCCATTAACGATATCAGTAAGATTCAAACTACCGGACACCATCAATACGATGACCAGAGCAAAACCCATGGCAATTTCATAGGAAACCATCTGTGCGGAAGCGCGCATTGCACCTAGGAATGCATACTTAGAGTTAGAAGCCCAACCCGCGATAATAATACCGTAGACTTCCATCGAAGTAATTGCCATTACCAACAGCAAACCAGCATTAACGTTTGCCAATACTGTTTCTGGTCCGAAAGGAATCACAGACCAGGCAGCTAAAGCCGGCATAATCGTCATGATTGGCGCCAGGATAAACAACACTTTGTTAGCTTTTGCCGGAACAATAATTTCTTTTAACAGCAGTTTTACCGCATCGGCAATCGGTTGCAACAAGCCAGCAGGACCAACACGATTCGGGCCAAGACGGATATGCATCCAGCCAATCATTTTACGTTCCCACAGCGTGAGGTAAGCAACACATCCCATTACTGGCAGGGTAATAGCAACGATTTTCACCAGGGTCCAGATTAACGGCCATAAGTAGCCAAACGTACCCTGTCCCAAGCTTTCAATAGTGAGCAGCAAACTCATTACGCACGCTCCACAGTAATTGCACCAAACATGCCGTCGAGGTTGCTGGTCGTTTCATGACCTGCCGCTACCCGGACTACATTTTCAGGAAGAGATTGATCAACACCTACATTCAACAAGATGGAACCACCTTTCGTGAACTTGACCATATCGCCGTTGCTGACATCCAATTTTTTCGCCAAGTCGGCACTAATCCATGCCAGCGTTACTTGAGCATCTGCCGTTTTTTGCAGTGATTCTGCGCGACGAACAATACCATCAGTGCTGTAAATCGACACGTCTGTCAAACGTTCCAGACCAGTTCCAGCAGTGCTGAGCGTTGGTGCAGCGGATGTCAGATTGTTCAAACGTGAAACGATGTCCGCTTGACCTAAAACCTCATCACGAATACTTTCAGCAGTTTCGTAGTCGAATTTTTCCAGACCCAACAAATTACCTAAAACGCGCAAGACTTTCCATGCCGGACGAGTATCACCTAAAGGTTTTACCACACCGTGGAAACTTTGCGGACGACCTTCGCAGTTCACAAACGTACCAGACGTTTCTGTGAAAGGTGATACAGGCAACAATACGTCAGCGTATTCTGCGCCGTGTTTGAACGGTGACATGACAACCACCATATCAGCTTGCGCCAAGGCGGCTTTTGCTTGTACCGGATGCGCAGAATCCAACATTGGTTCAGCGTGCAATACGATGTAAGCTTTTTTAGCTTCAGCAAAAACTGCCTTTGCAGATGTAGACGGAATCGCATTCGCGAGGTAGCCACCTACAGTGTTCGCTGCTTCGGTCAAATATCCGAAAGTTGCGTCTGCATTTTTGGCAATCCACTGCACCAGCGCGTGTAATTTCGCTGCTTCTGGATGGTAGGACGCGGTGTTACCGAAAAACACACCTGCATCCCCTGCGATCAGGCTATCAGCGATTTTTGATGCAACTTCAGTTGCAGTAACACCTTCAAAACCAGCTGGAGCCGCCACTTCCTTTTTAGCGGCAACTGCAACCGCTACTTCAGCGAGGAAGGAAACCCATGCGGATGGTGCCAGAATTGCTTTGTTAGTCAGCTTCATCAACTGATCATCGTCACTGGAATTCAAGACGCTTAATTTGGTGCCCAATTTTACGGACTGACGCAAACGTGCAGCCAGAACTGGGTGATCTTTACGCAAGAAAGAACCGACGATAAAGACGTTTTTTAATTTTCCAAACTGGCTGATCGATGTACCCAACCAAGGCTTGATCTGACCATTCAAACTGAAGTCAGATTCGCGCAGGCGGAAATCAACATTATCAGAACCCAAACCGCGCACGACGCGCTGCAGCAAAGATAATTCTTCAAGCGTGGAATGTGGCGCCGCAACCGCTGCGATGGCCTCAGCACCGTGCTCATGTTTTACATTGCGCAGACCGTGAGCGATGTATTCGAGTGCAGTTTGCCAATCAGTTTCTTGCCATTGACCGCCTTGTTTGATCATGGGCTTAGTCAAACGCTCAGAACTATTCAAGGCTTCGTAAGAGAAACGATCCTTATCAGAAATCCAGCATTCATTCACATCTTCGTTTTCCATCGGCACAACGCGCATGACCTTGCCGTTCTTGACCTGAACGATCAGGTTAGAACCAAGGGCATCATGTGCACTAACGGATTTACGACGAGACAATTCCCATGTGCGGGCTGAGTAACGGAATGGCTTAGACGTCAGCGCGCCTACTGGGCACAGATCGATCATGTTGCCAGACAATTCGGAATCAACTGTCTGACCGACAAACGATGTGATTTCAGAGTGTTCGCCACGATTAAGCATGCCGAGCTCCATCACCCCTGCGATTTCCTGACCGAAACGTACGCAACGTGTGCAATGAATGCAACGACTCATTTCTTCCATTGAAACCAGCGGCCCCACATCTTTGTGGAACACCACGCGTTTTTCTTCTTCGTAGCGTGAAGCGGTACCACCGTAACCGACAGCCAGATCTTGCAATTGGCACTCACCACCTTGATCGCAAATCGGGCAATCCAGTGGGTGATTAATCAGCAAGAATTCCATTACCGCTTTTTGTGCTTTCACCGCTTTATCGCTGGATGAACGTACGATCATCCCTGGCGTTACTGGCGTCGCGCAAGCTGGCAATGGCTTAGGTGCTTTTTCAACCTCAACCAGACACATGCGGCAGTTCGCCGCAATAGATAATTTTTTGTGATAGCAAAAATGCGGGATGTATGTGCCAAGTTTATTGGCCGCATCCATCACCATACTACCCTCTAGGACTTCGACTTTTTTGCCGTCTATTTCGATTTCAACCATGGTCTACTCTAAGTGTGCTAACCGAATCTGGCTTACAGGTAAGTGGGAACCAAGCAATGCTTATGCTCGATGTGATATTCAAATTCTTCGCGGAAATTTTTGATAAATGCACGAACTGGCATTGCAGCGGCATCACCCAAAGCGCAAATTGTTTTGCCTTGAATGTTGTCAGCAATAGAGTTCAACATATCCAAATCTTCAGGACGCCCCTGACCGTGCTCAATACGATGAACCATACGATACAACCAGCCAGTGCCTTCACGGCAAGGCGTACATTGACCGCAAGACTCTTCAAAATAGAAGTAAGACAAGCGCAACAATGATTTGACCATGCAACGTGTTTCATCCATCACGATCACCGCGCCTGAACCCAGCATAGAACCGGCTTTGGCGATGGAATCGTAATCCATATCGGTGGCCATCATCACGTCACCAGTCAATACTGGCATTGAAGAACCACCTGGAATAACCGCTTTAATTTTTTTACCGTCGCGCATGCCGCCAGCTAATTCGAGCAGCGTAGCAAACGGTGTTCCCATTGGAACTTCGTAGTTACCTGGTTTCGCAACGTCACCGGACATAGAAAAAATCTTAGTGCCGCCATTGTTTGGCTTACCCAAGGCAGCGTATTTCTCGCCACCCATTGCCAATACAAACGGAACAGCAGCAAAAGTCTCTGTGTTATTGATGGTTGTCGGCTTACCGTACAGACCAAAACTTGCCGGGAAAGGCGGTTTGAAACGTGGCTGACCTTTTTTACCTTCGAGTGATTCGAGCAAGGCTGTTTCTTCACCACAAATGTAAGCACCATAACCATGGAATGCATGCAATTGGAAAGAGAAATCAGAGCCTGCAATCTTGTCACCTAACATCCCAGCAGCGCGCGCCTCTTCAATTGCTTCTTCAAAGCGATCATAGTCAGCAAAAATTTCGCCGTGGATATAGTTATAGCCAACGGTGATGCCCATCGCGTACGCACCAATGGCCATACCTTCGATCAAAGCGTGCGGGTTATAGCGAATGATATCGCGATCTTTAAATGTACCAGGTTCGCCTTCGTCGGTATTACAGACCAGGTATTTTTGACCTGGAAACTGACGTGGCATAAAGCTCCACTTCAAGCCGGTCGGAAAGCCAGCGCCGCCGCGACCGCGCAGCGAAGATGCTTTCAACTCAGCGATTACCTGCTCTGGCGGAATTTTTTCCGACAAAATACGTTTCAGAGATTCGTAACCACCACGGGCTACGTAATCTTGCAGGTGCCAGTTTTTTCCATCCAGACCAGCCAAAATTAAAGGCTTAATATGGCGATTATGCAGACTCGTCATTATTTACCCGCCTCTTTCAATTCACTTACCAGACCGTCAATCTTATCGTTCGACATCAGGCTGCACATACGTTTGTTATTGACCAGCATGACCGGCGCATCACCACATGCGCCCATACATTCGCCTTCAACCAAAGTAAATTGGCCGTCCGCTGTCGTTTCTTTGTAATCGATACCCAGTTTTTGCTTTAAGTGCAGCGCAGCGCGCTCACCGCCAGACAAAGCACATGGCAGGTTAGTACAAACGGAAATCTTGAACTTACCCACAGGTTTCGTGTTGTACATGTTATAGAAGGTTGCCACCTCTTGAACCGCGACCGCAGGCATACCGATGTAATCTGCCAAAGTCTGCATGACCTCTGGAGATACCCAACCGGTTTCGTCCTGAGCAATAGCCAACGCCGCCATGACGGCAGATTGCCGTTGGTCAGTCGGGAACTTTGCAAGTTCGCGATCAATTTTTTTAAATGCCTGCTCTGATAACACCATAGCCAATGCCTCGAATCAACGCCAGTCAGCGTCTTTTATCTATCAATCTCACCAAACACAATATCCTGAGTACCGATGATGGTTACAGCATCAGCAATCATGTGACCCTTTGCCATCTCGTCCAGACCCTGCAAATGCGCATAACCTGGCGCACGGATCTTCAGACGATATGGTTTATTCGCGCCATCGGACATCAAATAAATACCAAATTCACCTTTCGGATGTTCGACCGCTGCATAGGCTTCGCCAGCAGGAACATGGAAACCTTCAGTGAACAATTTGAAGTGATGGATTAATGCTTCCATATTCGACTTCATATCCACGCGATGTGGTGGCGTCACTTTGTGATTTTCAGAAATCACAGGACCCGGATTATTTCTTAGCCACTCTACGCATTGTTTAATAATACGATTTGATTGGCGCATCTCTTCAACACGTACCAGATAACGGTCATAGCAATCACCATTCACGCCAACCGGAATATCAAAATCAAGCAAATCGTACACTTCGTAAGGCTGCTTTTTACGCAAATCCCATTCAATGCCTGAACCACGCAACATTGGCCCAGTAAAGCCTTTTGCCAAAGCTCGTTCAGGACTGACCACACCAATACCAACCAAACGCTGTTTCCAGATACGGTTATCAGTCAGCAGGGTTTCATATTCATCAACATAGCCTGGGAAGCGGTTTGTGAAATCCTCAATAAAATCGAGCAGGGAACCCTGGCGATTTTCATTCATTTCACGCATCACTTTGGCATTTTTTAACGCCGAAGTTGTGAACTGCGGCATTTTTTCCGGCAGATCACGGTACACACCACCTGGACGATAGTAAGCCGCATGCAAACGCGCGCCTGAGACCGCTTCATAGCAATCCATCAAATCTTCACGTTCGCGGAATGCATACAAAAACACCGCCATCGCACCAACGTCGAGAGCATGGGCGCCGATCCACATCAAGTGATTCAGAACACGTGTAATTTCATCAAACATGACGCGAATGTATTGAGCACGCATAGGAACTTCAAGCCCCAGCATTTTCTCAATCGCCATCACGTAGGCGTGCTCATTGGACATCATCGACACGTAGTCGAGCCTATCCATATAAGGAACGGATTGCAGGAAAGTTTTTTGCTCAGCCAGCTTTTCAGTTGCACGATGCAACAAGCCAATATGCGGATCCGCACGCTGAATCACTTCGCCATCCAACTCCAACACCAAACGCAAAACCCCGTGCGCGGCCGGATGTTGAGGACCAAAGTTGAGGGTATAGTTCTTAATTTCGGCCATTATTTGATCCCGTAATTTTCTTCACGAATGATACGCGGTGTATTTTCACGCGGCTCTATCGTCACAGGCTGATACACAACACGCTTTTGCTCCGCGTCGTAGCGCATTTCAACGTATCCAGACACTGGAAAATCTTTACGGAACGGGTGACCAATAAAACCATAATCAGTCAGAATTCGACGCAAATCATTGTGTCCGTCAAACAAAATACCAAACAAATCAAAAGCTTCGCGCTCGTACCAGTTGGCAGCATTCCAGATATTTACCAGAGAAGGAATCACTGGCATTTCATCATCTGCAGCAAACACACGTACGCGCAAACGGCAATTATTCTTCACAGACAGCAAATGAGAAACGGCCGCAAAACGCGCACCTTCCCAAACACCATCACCGTAAGCAGAATAATCCACACCGCAAAGATCGATCAGTTCTTCAAAATGGGTATCAGGATGATCGCGCAAATCACGCATCACCTGCAAATACTCTAATGGCGAAACGACCACAGTCAATTCGCCCAAAGCATTTTTTAACTCGATAATACGATCACCTAAGACGGCTTTGACCGCAATCTCAAGTTTTTCTAATTTAGTTGTCATATTTAACGGCTGCCTTAGCATTCACGCGATTAGCGAGCGATAGTATTAGTACGTTTAATCTTGTTCTGCAACTGAATCACACCATAAATCAGCGCCTCAGCTGTCGGAGGACATCCTGGCACATAAATATCCACAGGAACAATACGATCACAACCACGAACTACAGAATACGAATAATGGTAATAACCACCACCGTTTGCGCATGAGCCCATTGAAATGACCCAGCGTGGCTCAGCCATCTGATCATAAACTTTACGCAAAGCGGGTGCCATCTTGTTGCACAGCGTACCCGCAACAATCATCACATCAGACTGACGCGGAGACGGACGGAATACTACACCAAAACGATCCAGATCGTAGCGTGACGCGCCCGCATGCATCATCTCAACTGCACAGCAAGCCAAACCAAACGTCATCGGCCACATCGAACCCGTGCGTGTCCAGTTGATCAACTTATCGGCTGTTGTCGTAACAAAGCCTTCGTTTAATACACCTTCAATAGCCATAATCCATCACTCCCAATCCAGAGCGCCTTTTTTCCAGATGTACCAAAAACCTACGCCAAATTCCAACACGAAACCCAACATGATCAAAAAGCCAGTCCAACCCAGGTCGTGCGAAGCAACAGCCCACGGAAAGAAAAATGCCGTTTCAAGATCAAAGAGAATAAACAGAATTGCGATCAGATAATAGCGCACATCAAATTTCATGCGAGCATCTTCAAATGCTTCAAAACCGCACTCATACGCAGATGTTTTTTGAGAGTCTGGCTTATAGGGAGCAAGAACACGCCCTAAGACTTGAGGCACCACACCAACACCAATGCCAACCAGAATAAAGAGAAGAACTGGGAAATAATTTTCGAGGTTCACGTTAGGCTACCTGTAATTGAACGCCACATTGAAGCAAATCACCGTTTGACACAAAATTCAAAAAAATGACCACTTCCTCGACAAAATCAGAAAAGAAAATCTGACCTATTGCTTTGGTGCCGACGACGAGACTCGAACTCGTACAGCTTTCGCCACTACCCCCTCAAGATAGCGTGTCTACCAATTTCACCACGTCGGCCTAAGCCCAGCATTCTACTATGATTGACCTCATTGTTCAACGCACAATTGCGGAAATTCAAGTTTTTTTGCTGGGTTTTTCGGAAATTATTTTGGAATCTGATTTACTTGAGCCGCAGAAGCAGAAACTGCTGGCGCGGAAGCACTTGCAGATGACACAGTTTTCATCACAGATACATTATCCATTACACCAGTCGACGCCTTACGATTACCAGCAATCACGCCCAACGATAATGTTGCAATAAAAAATAAGGCCGCAGCCACACCAGTCGAGCGAGACAAGAAATTCGATGAGCCCGTTGCACCAAACAAACTACCCGAAGCACCAGAACCAAAAGAGGCCCCCATGTCAGCACCTTTACCGTGCTGCAACAGCACCAGACCAATAATCGCCAATGCGGACAACACCTGAACCACAACTACCAAAGTAAAAAAAGTTTGCATTCAAAACACCTAAAAAAGATTAATCCACATCACTACATTAATTTATCAGCAAGCAGAAATGATCGCCAAAAAATCCATCGCCTTCAAGGCAGCTCCACCAATCAAGCCGCCGTCAATATCAGCCATTGCCAACAATTCTTTTGCATTTTCTGGCTTCATACTTCCACCATATAAAATCTGCACTGCATTTGCGGCTTCAGCATTCTTTACAGCCAATTGAGAACGCAAGAATGCGTGTACATCTTGCGCCATTTGCGGCGTTGCTGTTTTTCCAGTACCAATGGCCCACACGGGCTCATAGGCCAGGACAATATTTGTCAATTGATCAGCACTCAATACATCCAGTACTGCCTGCAACTGCTCAGCAACCACAATATTGGTCGCACCATTTTCACGCTGCTCCAATGTTTCACCAACACAAACAACAGGAATCAGATTCTGCGCCAAAGCCTGTAAAACTTTCTGCGCCACAAGCTCACTACTCTCAGCATGGTACGCGCGACGCTCAGAGTGACCAACAATCACGTACTTACATAAACAATCAGCCAACATGCCAGCCGACACCTCACCAGTAAAAGCGCCATGAGTATGCGCAGAAACGTCCTGCCCACCCCATGCAACACGCGAATCACCCAAAACTTCAGCACACTGAGTCAGGTAAGGCGCAGGAGCACAAATCAGCACATCAACAGCGTCATTTGCTGGCAAACCAGCAATTATTCCGGTTAGCAAGGTGTGATTAGCAGAAAAACTGCCATTCATCTTCCAATTGCCAGCTATAAGAGTTCGCCGCATAGTCATAGTAAGTCACAAATTAAATAACCGTCTATTGTATCTTGCGGACATGTGCACGGTCAAACCAGCTAGACCTCCAAACACAGGGAATACCACAATATATTTGCAACAACGGAACGCATTTTAAAATTACAAAATTTGCAGCACTATCTTGCCAATGTGATCACCGTGCTCCATCGTTGCGTGCGCGACAGATGCTTGCTCCATCGGAAAAACCTGATAAATTACCGGCGCTATTTTCTTTGTCTCAAGCAAAGGCCACACCTTCACACGCAATTGAGCAGCAATCGCCGACTTAAATTGCACAGATCTCGGACGCAAAGTTGACCCGGTAATCGTCAACCGTCGACGCAAGACTTGAGCCAAATCTATTTCCGATTTACTACCACCAAGTAGAGCAATGATCGCAATCCTACCATCATCAGCGAGACAATCAATCTCGCGCGGAATATAACTACCAGCAACCATATCCAGAATCACATCCACACCCTTGCCATCCGTCAATGATTTGACTACATCTGGAAATTGTTCAGTTTTATAGTTGATTCCGCGCTCCGCACCCAATCTCTCTGTGGCACGACACTTTTCCTCCGATCCCGCCGTGGCAAACACACGATGACCCAAGGCGCGGGCAATCTGGATCGCCGTCACACCAATACCAGAAGTACCACCTTGCACCAACAGCGACTCCCCCTCAATCAGACGCGCACGGTCAAAGACATTACTCCATACTGTGAAGTAGGTTTCTGGCAACGAGGCCGCTTCGATCATAGAAAGCCCAACAGGGACAGGAAGGCACTGTGCAATAGGCGCCACACAGTATTCAGCATAACCGCCACCCTGCACTAAGGCACAAATGTGATCGCCAAGCTTAAATTCGCATCCCACAAGGTCACCACCAACGATTTCACCTGCCACTTCCAGGCCAGGAAGGTCCGAGGCACCGGGCGGCACGGGATAAAACCCCATGCGCTGCAACACATCGGGTCGATTAATACCAGCAGCGTGTACGCGTATCAATACCTCACCAGCACCAGCTTGCGGCTCAGACCTTTCCGTCAACTGCAATACGTCGGGGCCACCAAATTTACTGATTTCGATTGCGCGCATAGCTACTCCAGCAAAATTTAAACAGCCATTGTATGCCATAAAAAAAACGCCCGTGTTTTGCACGGACGTTTTTAACTTAAATCATCAAACACTCAAAAATTCATCACGAATTTTTGAGATGGAGTTGATTATTGCTGCTGTTGTTGCTGTGGCTGAGCTTCGCCTTCAGCAACTGCGGCTTTCATAGACAACTTAAAGCGACCACGGTCATCAGTTTCCAGCACTTTTACACGTACTTGCTGACCTTCTTTGAGGTAGTCAGCGACCGCATTCACGCGCTCGTTGGCGATTTGGCTGATGTGCAGCAAGCCATCTTTGCCTGGCATGATTTGAACGATTGCACCGAAGTCCAACAATTTCAATACCGTACCTTCATAGACTTTGCCCACTTCAACTTCTGCAGTCAACTCTTCAATGCGACGCTTGGCTTCCTGACCAGCAGCGGCATCAACAGAAGCGATAGTGACTACACCTTCATCGCTGATATCGATTTGCGTGCCAGTTTCTTCCGTCAAGGCACGAATCACTGCACCACCCTTACCGATGACATCACGGATTTTTTCAGGATTGATCTTGATTGTGATCAGACGTGGTGCAAAGTCAGACAATTCAGTTTTACCCACTGGCACTGCTTCTTGCATTTTACCCAGAATATGCACGCGACCCTCTTTAGCCTGAGCCAAAGCAACTTGCATAATTTCTTTAGTAATACCCTGGATTTTGATATCCATTTGCAATGCAGTAATACCTTCTGCAGTACCAGCGACTTTAAAGTCCATATCACCGAGGTGATCTTCGTCACCCAGAATATCGGTCAAAACAGCAAATTTATTGCCATCTTTGATCAAACCCATCGCGATACCGGCAACGTGCGCCTTCATTGGCACACCAGCGTCCATCAATGCCAGGCAGCCACCACAAACAGAAGCCATGGAAGAAGAACCATTGGATTCAGTAATTTCAGATACCAGACGAACTGAGTAACTGAAATCTTCCGGATCTGGCAATGCTGCTTGCAATGCACGCTTAGCCAAACGGCCATGACCAATTTCACGACGCTTAGGCGTGCCTACGCGACCTGTTTCGCCAGTGGCAAACGGAGGCATGTTGTAATGCAACATGAAGCGATCAGAGTACTCACCCATCAACGCATCAATTTTTTGCTCATCACGTGCAGTACCCAGAGTAGCGATCACCAACGCTTGTGTTTCACCGCGTGTGAACAATGCTGTACCGTGCGTGCGTGGCAATACGCCAGTGCGGATAGTGATTGGACGCACTGTGCGTGTGTCACGGCCATCGATACGTGGCTCACCTTCGAGGATTTGGGAGCGAACAATTTTCGCCTCCAGATCAAACAGGATGTTACCAA
Organism: Undibacterium sp. Dicai25W; assembly: GCF_049340505.1. NCBI lineage: Bacteria > Pseudomonadati > Pseudomonadota > Betaproteobacteria > Burkholderiales > Oxalobacteraceae > Undibacterium > Undibacterium sp. Dicai25W. Next base: position 19,591 of record NZ_JBMPOQ010000007.1, read on the forward strand.
CTTCAGAAGAATCCGGTGCAGCAACACCGGCTGCCGCCGCTTGCTCAGCCAATGCAGCAGAAACGCTGGAAGTTGCAGCCTTTAATTGTTCTGTACGAGCTTGCTTTTCTTTAGTCTGATACGCCGCACGCAGCAATGGCTCTGCAACTGCTGTGACTGCAGCAATCAAAGGCTCATTCTTAGGCGCTGGCGCCCATTCAACTTCAGGTTTCCCGCCATCACGCACCAGATCATGAATCGCATCAATCACAGCCTTCATTTGCTCGTGACCATACACAACCGCGCCCAACATCACTTCTTCAGACAATTGTTGCGCTTCAGATTCCACCATCAATACGGCAGTTTCAGTACCAGCGACAACCAAATCCAATTTAGAAGATTTTAATTGTGTCGCTGTTGGGTTCAGTACATATTGACCGTCGATATAACCAACGCGCGCCGCGCCGACTGGACCACTAAATGGAATGCCAGCAACAGAGATAGCAGCAGATGCGCCAATCATGGCGGCAATATCAGGATCGATTTCTGGATTTACAGATAATACGTGCACGATCACTTGCACTTCATTCAGGTAACCTTCGGGAAACAGTGGACGAATTGGGCGATCGATCAGACGGGAAGTCAGTGTTTCTTTTTCAGATGGACGACCTTCACGCTTAAAGAAACCGCCAGGAATACGGCCGGCAGCGTAAGTTTTTTCCATGTAATCCACGGTCAAAGGAAAGAAATCCTGACCTGGTTTTGCATCTTTTTTAGCAACAACAGTTGCCAACACAACGGTATCTTCAATAGATACGATAACGGCGCCAGAAGCCTGACGAGCGATTTCACCTGTTTCCAGAGTGACTTGATGCTGACCGTATTGGAAGGTTTTAGTTACTTTATTAAACACAATGTGTCCTTTCTATTATGCCGACAGATTTTCAGGGGCTGTCGTTCACCTCACCGCGAGCAATCCCTAAAGATTGCTTTTTTTGCTTATTTTCAACACATACTTTGAAAATTCGCCAAAACTTTTTACTTAATATGGCACATAATTGATGCTCATTATGCACGCCAAATAAGCAAAAAGCCTGCGACAGTCAACTGACGCAGGCTTTTTACTATAAATTGTTTGCCAGATACAGCAAGAATTACTTACGCAAGCCGAGTTTTTCGATCAGTGAGCGATAGCGATTCAGGTCTTTACCTTTCAGGTAAGACAACAGGCTTTTACGACGGTTAACCATCATGATCAAACCGCGACGGGAATGGTGATCTTTACCGTGGGCTTTGAAGTGACCGTTCAAGTCATTGATACGTGCTGTCAACAAAGCAACTTGCACTTCTGGAGATCCGGTGTCGTTTTGACCACGGGCGTTATCCGCTACGATAGCGGCTTTTGCACTTTTTTCGATAGACATAATTTTCCTTTACATGCGATAACAAGAGTCGTAGCAACAAAAGCTCACTACAAAACCGTCGTTATCGTGAAATAAACACCCGCCAACATGACGGGACCCGCGACTATAACACGAAATTACAACAGAAATCAAATCTGGGGATTGAGCTTCTCAGATTTGGACTCCAGTTTATTCAGGGCTGATAAGTAAGCCTTGGCAGATGCCACCACGATATCCGGATCAGCGCCAACGCCATTCACGATACGGCCCGACTTCGACAAACGCATAGTCACCTCGCCCTGCGACTGAGTACCAGTAGTAATTGCGTTGACTGAAAACAGCAATAATTCAGCGCCACTGGCAACCTTAGATTCAATCGCGTTGACGATTGCATCGACTGGGCCATTACCTATGCCTTCACAACTGATTTCTTTACCCTGATTGGAGAACACCACTTTTGCCGCTGGCATTTCGCCGGTTTCCGAATGCTGCGCCAAAGACACGAAATGATAAGCCTCATTGTCATTGGCCTGCTCCTCATCCGAGACCAAGGCAAGAATATCTTCATCAAAAATTTCAGACTTGCGATCAGCCAATTCTTTAAAGCGAGCAAAAGCGCCGTTAACATCAGCTTCGGATTCCAAAGTAATACCTAATTCATCGAGACGCTGCTTGAATGCATTGCGTCCGGAAAGCTTACCAAGAACGATTTTGTTGGCGCTCCAACCCACATCTTCGGCACGCATAATTTCATAGGTATCTCGCGCTTTCAAGATGCCATCCTGATGAATTCCGGATGCATGGGCAAACGCATTCGCACCGACCACGGCTTTATTTGGTTGCACAGCAAAACCAGTGATTTGCGAAACCAATTTGGACGCTGGCACAATCTGCGTCGTATCAATACCCAATTCCAGATTGAAGTAATCTTTACGAGTACGCACCGCCATGACGATTTCTTCCAAGGCCGTGTTGCCAGCGCGCTCGCCAAGACCATTGATCGTACATTCGATCTGACGTGCGCCGCCAATCATCACACCAGCCAGGGAGTTCGCGACCGCCATACCGAGGTCATTATGGCAATGCACTGACCAGATAGCTTTATCCGAATTGGGAATCCGTTCCCGCAAATTTTTAAGCATCGTGCCATACAACTCTGGCACACCATAACCCACGGTATCAGCAAAGTTAATCGTGGTCGCACCTTCTTTAATCACCGCCTCAATCACACGGCATAAGAAATCCATTTCTGAGCGACTACCATCCTCCGGACTAAATTCGACGTCGTCAGTAAAATTTCTCGCGTATCTGACCGCCTGAATCGCTTGTTCCAAAACCTGATCTGGGGACATCCGCAACTTCTTTTCCATATGCAATGGTGAAGTCGCAATAAATGTGTGAATACGCTTACGTTGTGCTGCTTGCAAGGCCTCAGCAGCGCGTGCGATATCGCGGTCATTTGCACGCGACAAAGAACAAATAATGGAATCCTTAATCGTCGCAGAAATCGCTTTGATAGACTCAAAATCTCCCGGAGAGGCTGCCGCGAAACCTGCCTCAATAACGTCTACTTTCAGGCGCTCCAACTGCTTTGCAATACGGATTTTTTCATCCTTGGTCATTGATGCACCAGGGGATTGTTCGCCGTCGCGTAATGTTGTATCGAATATGATGAGTTTGTCAGCCATGATGTTCTCCTTTAGATTTTACCAATATAGAAATGAAACTGAGTTTTTGAATATTCTCCGGCCCACCCTTGTAAGACACACATGGGTAAAGAGGGACTACTCGAATTGGGGGAATGGGGGATTTAGCGCGTTACCGCACTAGTAGACTTGCAGATAGTAATAGCGAACCAACGAGGCCGTTGGTTGCGATTACTGGGAATGATTTAACTTGAGAGTTCATGCCTTAGACTATAAGCGCGATCTAAAAAAAGTGCAAGAATTTATAGCACATGAATCCCAATTAAATTAGGTCTGAAAGTAAAAAAGCCACAGCGTATTTTGATTGCCGTGGCTCTACTTTAAAAAAACAAAATTTTATTTCTAAAAATCACTATCCATCGTTTTCTTCATGGCTTTCGTGACTGGTCTGAATGATGCTAATCGGACGGCCATTTCTCCAGCGCCACAGCAATACCGCATAGCCAGACAAGCCATACAGCACAAACAATCCAAATAAAACCTTAGGCGGATCACTGACTACAACCACATAGACCAACAAAATAATCAGCGGCGCGATAAACGGAAAGCTACGCTTCAAATTCAAATCTTTGAAACTATAGAAAGGTACATTGGTCACCATTGTCAAACCCGCAAACAAAGTGATGCCCCAGGCGTACCAATGCAGATTGACCGGCAAAATTTCTAAATCATCCATCAACAGCACAAAGCTGGCAATCAATGCAGCTGCAGCAGGACTAGGTAATCCCTGAAAATAACGCTTATCAACCACTGCAATATTGGTATTAAAACGGGCTAAACGCAGGGCAGCACCAGCGCAATACACAAATGCTCCTATCCAGCCCAATTTACCCATGCCACGCAAAGTCCACTCATAAGCCACCAATGCAGGTGCTGCGCCAAATGAAATCATGTCGGATAAGCTATCGTATTGCGCACCGAATTCACTTTGCGTGTTGGTCATCCGTGCTACCCGACCATCTAAACTATCCAACACCATGGCAGCAAAAATCGCAATGGCTGCTTTCAGAAAATTTTGATCCATCGCCATCACAATAGCATAAAAGCCACAAAACAAGGCGGCGGTAGTAAAAGCATTTGGTAGCAAATAAACGCCACGAGCACGTTGTTTCGCTGTCACCGGCAAACTATTACCGTCAGCATCCACTTTTTGCTGTGATTTGCGAACGCCTTTTGGAAAAAGCTTAAAACTACCTTTGGGTCTGCGTGATTTAAAAGATGGCATGCGATTCTAATTCGATTCTGATTCGATAAAAATAGCCCGAACAGGTCGGGCAGAAACTTACAGTTGATCTTTCAAGTATAACCCTCTTTGGCAGTCTGGAAAACCGCCTTGATTGTCAGGCAACTTATCATGCAATTTATTTCAACTTAAGTTTGCCTGTAATATGAATCGACAAGGATGTATAACCAGGCTCAAAACTGGGTGCATCAACCGGTCCTGCTGCGCGCGCAGATCTCAACATCATAGGTTCAGCAGCCATCGCCATTGGGCGCATATTGCTTCCGGCATTATCAAAATCCAGGGATTCAATCACGACATCCTCCGGATTTTTGCCCATAGTGTGGGTGATCATCGTCAACTTTTGAGAAAAATCTTTGTAACCAGCAGCAATCCGCTCTGATTCCAATTTAGCAATCGTCGCATCTGACAACCCAAAATTAACCCCATTGAGTGCAAGAATTGACTGTGCCGCCGCAGCAGTTGATGGCAATTGTTTTAAATTTTGCGTTTTGACTTCGAGATACTGCCCGGTACGCCAACCCACCAGTTGCTGCTTAGGCGCTTGCCCCGCCACGGTTTTGGTGGCGTCGTTATATATTGGGTAGCTGTAATAGCCACGCGTATGCAATTCAGCCTGAGGATCTTCTTTTTTGATCAACTCGGTGCCCGCTTTCATCTTTTGATTCACGCGCGATGCAGCTACGGCCTTATCTTTGTCTTGTTCTTCAATAAAAAAAGTCACGACAGCCTGATCATTGTCTGCTTTGATTTCTGCATTTCCCGCCAGGGTAATCACGGTGCCGGAGATACTTTGCGCAAAAACTGGCAACGAAAACAGCATGGCGGATGTTAATCCAATCATTTTTTTCATGTTAGTTCCTTCTCACTTAGTTATCGGTAAATTTGATCAATAAAAGCTAATTTGATTGACCATAAAAATAAGACCGCGTTTAACTCCTGAAGTTGCACAAAGTAGGACTGAACTTTGTTTTGAATCAAATTCTCCCTCTGATTTTGACATTTTTAACAAATAAAAAATCGCCCTGAACAACCGGGCGACTTTGATTTTTCAATCAGTAGAGCTGACTACATTAGTTTTTCGATTGATCAACTAATTTGTTTTTAGCAATCCAAGGCATCATCGCACGCAATTTTGCGCCAACTTCTTCGATCTGATGTTCAGACGTCAAACGACGACGGGAAATCAAGGTTGGCGCGCCAGCTTTGTTTTCCAAGATGAAGCTCTTCGCGTATTCACCAGTCTGAATATCCTTCAGGCATTGGCGCATCGCGTCTTTTGTAGCGGAAGTCACAACTTTCGGACCTGTTACGTATTCGCCGTACTCTGCGTTGTTAGAAATCGAATAGTTCATGTTGGCGATACCACCTTCATAAATCAGATCAACGATCAATTTCAATTCATGTAAGCATTCGAAGTAAGCCATTTCTGGTGCGTAACCTGCTTCAACCAGCGTTTCAAAACCCGCTTTGATCAACTCGACAGCACCACCGCACAGTACCGCTTGCTCACCAAACAAATCTGTTTCAGTCTCTTCGCGGAAGTTAGTTTCAATGATACCGGCACGGCCGCCACCATTCGCCATTGCGTAAGACAAAGCGATATCACGTGCAGAGCCAGACTTATCTTGATAAACAGCGATCAGGTGAGGAACGCCACCACCTTGAGAGTAAGTGCCACGTACTGTGTGACCAGGCGCTTTTGGCGCAACCATAATCACATCCAGATCTGCACGTGGAACAACTTGGCCATAATGCACGTTAAAGCCGTGCGCAAATGCCAGAACTGCACCCTGCTTCGCGTGTGGCGCAACGTTTTCAGCATAAACCTGAGCGATATTTTCATCTGGCAGCAAAATCATGATGACGTCAGCTGCTTTCACTGCGTCATTAACTTCCGCCACTTTCAAGCCAGCACCTTCAGCTTTACTCCAGGAAGCGCCACCCTTACGTAATGCGACTGTCACATTGCAACCAGAATCATTCAAGTTTTGCGCATGGGCGTGACCCTGAGAGCCGTAGCCAATGATCGCAACATTTTTGCCTTTGATTAAGGAGAGATCACAATCTTTATCGTAGAAAACTTTCATTTTGTATCCTATTTAATTTGAATAATTTGAATAATTTGAATAATTAATTTAAATAATTTCGTTACTTATAGCGAATCGAAATTCGACAATTACACCTTAAGGATGCGCTCACCGCGTCCGATTCCCGAACCACCCGTTCTGACTGTTTCAAGAATCGCGGCGCGATCAATGGAGTCGATAAAGGCGTCCAGCTTTCCTTTATTTCCAGTCAGTTCTATCGTGTAGGTTTTTTCAGTCACATCAATGATTCGGCCACGAAAAATATCCGCTGTGCGTTTCATTTCTTCGCGCTCTTTACCAACAGCGCGCACTTTAATGAGCATCAATTCACGTTCTATATGCGCACCTTCAGTCAGATCAACCACTTTCACTACTTCGATTAGGCGATTAAGATGTTTGGTGATTTGTTCAATCACGTCATCTGAACCCGTCGTGACAATGGTCATACGCGACAGCGTTGCGTCTTCGGTCGGCGCAACAGTCAGGGTTTCAATGTTGTAGCCACGTGCAGAAAACAAACCAACCACACGCGACAAAGCACCCGCTTCGTTCTCAAGGAGAATAGAAATAATATGTCTCATTACAGATCCTCCGAACCAAGCAGCATCTCAGTCAAACCCTTACCTGCCTTCACCATGGGCCAGACATTTTCTGTTTGATCAGTAATGAAATTCATAAATACCAAACGGTCCTTCATGCCAAACGCTTCACGAATTGCGCCATCAACGTCGGCTGGGTTTTCTATCTTCATACCGACGTGCCCATAGGCTTCAACCAGCTTAGTAAAGTCCGGCAACGAATCCATATAGGACTCAGAGTAGCGCGAACCATAATCAATCTGCTGCCACTGCCTGACCATGCCCAAGAAACGGTTGTTAAGCAAAATAATTTTTGGTGTCAGGTGATATTGCTTGCACGTCGCCAATTCCTGGATACACATCTGAATAGACGCCTCCCCAGTAATACAGGCAACCGTCGCATCAGGATTAGCCATTTGCACACCCATCGCATATGGCAAGCCTACGCCCATGGTTCCCAAGCCACCAGAATTAATCCAGCGACGCGGTTTATCAAAGCCATAGTATTGCGCAGCCCACATCTGATGCTGTCCGACATCGGAAGTAACAAACGCATCACCTTTAGTGACTTCCCAAACTTTTTGCACGACCGATTGCGGCTTAATCACTTCATTGGAGGTCGGATAGTTAAGGCAATCACGTCCACGCCATTCTTCAATCTGCTTCCACCAGGCTGTCAGCGCTTTGGGATCCGGACGTGTCTCTACTGCGCTCAATTGCGACAGCATTTCAATCAACACATCTTTGACATTGCCAACAATCGGAATATCAACTTTGACGCGCTTAGAAATAGACGATGGATCGATATCGATATGTATGATCTTGCGTGGATGCGAGGCAAAATGTTTTGGATTACCAATAACGCGGTCGTCAAATCGCGCGCCAATAGCGATCAGTACATCGCAATGTTGCATTGCCATGTTTGCTTCATAGGTGCCATGCATGCCCGGCATGCCGACAAATTTTTTGTCGCTGGCGCGGTACGCCCCCAAGCCCATCAGCGTATTTGTGCATGGGAAGCCCAGCTCATCCACTAGCTTGTTAAGTTCTGGTGCGGCATGCGCAAGGATCACACCGCCGCCGGTGTAAATCATCGGGCGTTCAGCTTGTAATAACAGTTGCACAGCTTTGCGAATCTGACCTGCATGCCCTTTATCGACTGGCTTGTAAGAGCGCATTTCCACTTCTTTGGGGTAGTGGTAAGTCGTTTTGTGCATACTGATATCTTTGGGGATATCCACCAGCACCGGACCAGGACGACCGGTCGTCGCAATAAAAAACGCCTTTTTGACCGTCTCTGCCAGATCGCGCACATCTTTCACCAGGAAATTATGCTTAACGCAAGGACGGGTAATACCCACGGTATCACATTCCTGGAAAGCATCCTGACCGATAACGGCACTAGGAACCTGACCAGAAATCACCACCATAGGAATCGAATCCATATAAGCAGTTGCCAGACCGGTTACTGCATTGGTCACACCAGGACCGGAGGTAACTAAGGCAACGCCGACTTTATTGGATGATCGGGAATAAGCGTCAGCCGCATGAATCGCTGCCTGTTCGTGGCGCACGAGAATATGCTGAAACTTATTTTGATTGAAAATTGCATCGTAGATGTAGAGTACTGCGCCGCCCGGATATCCGAAAACGTGCTCAACACCCTCTTCGGCCAGACACTTAACCAGTATCTCTGCGCCTGTAAATTCTGAACTCATTATTGTGTCCTTTCAAGGTCCATAGGAAATTGATCGGATGCTCTTTCCTGGCGAAATCGACATACAAGTCCGGTAAGCTGAAATCCCTTTTTGTGCAGTCACATTCCCCTTTACAGCTCCGTTGGAGATGGTTCCAGGCAATGCTTAATGCACTCGTTCAATCAGTGGTAAGGCTATGTAACGACAGACTTCTCACGCTTGTGGCATGGGTCAGAACAAACAGCTTCATTTAAAGCGCACCTGCTGGCGATAACATTGTGGGTTATTCCGAACAGATATTTGGTGCTCCGAGATTTTGGAGCGGACTCATACGGTAATGCGTTGCAGCATTTTGGTCAAGTGCAATTCGCTAATTAATTAGCTTTTTAAGATTGAAATATATTCATCTGTGCACAAAATTAGGACACAATGCGCTATTTTTGCTAGCATATGCGCAATTTTAAATACCTGTGCGTGATTTTAAAGAAACTGTCGTTTTGAATGTCGTTTTGAAAATCGCTGAGTAACTATATGAATATTGCCAACAATGGCTACTGAAAAAGAATTATCAAATTTCCTCGAAAGCGTAGAAAGACGTGCCTTCAAGCATGCTCTCTACACGGTAAGGAACGAAGAATCTGCTCTGGACATTGTCCAGGAAGCAATGATCAAAATTTCTGAAAAATATGGAGACAAGCCGGCTAACGAGCTGCCCATGTTATTTCAGCGTATATTGCAAAATACCATTCTTGATTTCTTTCGGCGTGAAAAAGTTCGCAATACATGGGTAAGTTTATTTTCTAGCATCACTCCAAATAATAATGATGGGGATGATAATTTTGACTTGCTGGAAAGTTATGCCGCAGAAGAAGGTACTGAAGCAGCAGAATCCACCGCAGACAAGCTGGAACGCGAACAAGTTTTGAATATTATTGATGATGAAATAAAAAAGCTTCCAGCTCGTCAACGGGAAGCATTCCTCATGCGTTATTGGGAAGACATGGATGTGGCAGAAACCGCCGAAGCGATGGGTTGCTCAGAAGGCAGCGTCAAAACGCATTGCTCCCGTGCAACTCACGCATTGGCCGCATCCCTAAAGGCTAAAGGAATACAGCTATGAACTACTCAAAAGAATCTCAAGATCTCGACTTTGCTTATAAAGTCCGGCGCGCGCTGAACGAATCAGCCGAGAGCCTGCCTACGCCCACGCTAGACAGGTTAGCGCAAGCACGTAAAGCAGCGCTCGCGCGCAAGAAGCCAGATAGCGGCGCCAAAGTGCATGTATTTAGCGGAGTGCTTGCTGGCACGAATGGGTTTTCCTTCCCAGGTCCTTCAACTTGGCTAGGTAAACTCGGAATTATTATTCCATTGCTGGCATTGATTGCCGGGCTAGCAGGCATTTACGAAAATGAAAAGCAACAACGCATCAACGAATTAGCTGATATTGACACAGCGGTATTAGTTGATGAATTGCCACCTGCAGCTTATGTGGATACCGGATTTACTGCTTATTTAAACAAAGCGGAGGAATAAGCGTGCAGTTTTGCAACTTACGTCAGTTAATCACTTTCACAATAAGTTTTATCGCGCTGCCGTTAGCTTTCGCTAACGGTGCGGTTCCGTCTTTATCTCCCGCTCCAGCCTCAACTCCTGCAGCATCGGTCAAGCCCTTAGTTCCTCCATCGACAGCACATCAGGCTAAGCCACACTGGTCGGAATTAAGCGCTGCGCAACAGCAAGCCTTAGCCCCTTTGTCCGCCGAATGGCCGGAAATGCCAGAGACACGTAAGAAAAAATGGCTGGAAATTGCAAATCGCTACGCAACGATGAAGCCAGATGAACAGCAACGTCTGCAAGAAAGAATGCGCGAGTGGGTAAAATTAACACCTGAACAACGTGCCGCGGCACGTGAAAACTATGCCCACGTGACACAAATCAAGTCAGAAAACAAATCCGCACAATGGGAACAGTATCAGCAACTCAGCGCGGAAGAGAAAAAACGTCTGGCTGATGAGCATGAAAAGAAAAAGCGCCTGACCAATTTGTCATCAGAAACCATTAGAAACCCACAGATCATCGCACCGATTAAAGTCGGACCGACTCCTGTGAAGACAAACAAAGTGCCAGCACCAACATTCATCAAACCGACAGCACAGGTAGCGCCAGCAGCAGCTTCCGCCGTATCTGCAACGACAGCTACCCCAGCAAGTGCTACACCTGCTGTTGCAGAAACACCAGCAAGTACGGCAGCAAACTCTCAAGCCTCATCGAAATAATTCTGTGACTATCGAATTACAAGCACCCCTACTACGTCGTCGGTTAATCTGCATGGTCTATGAGGCCATGTTGTTATTTGGCATCGTTTTTGTTTTTGGTTTTATATTTGATGTGACAACGCAAAGTAAAAGCGCCTTGATGCTTCGGCATGGGCGCCAAGCGTGGTTGTTTCTTATCATCGGAGCGTATTTTGTATTTTGCTGGAGTCGCAGCGGACAAACGCTGGCAATGCAAACCTGGCGGATTCGCGTTACTGACCTCGATGGCGGCAAACTCCCTCTGGTAAAAGCAATTGTTCGTTATTTTTTAGCATGGATGTGGTTCATACCAGCAATGGCACTGGACTACCAGTTCGGGCTCAAAGAATGGCCGATGGTGCTTGTTATCAGCCTCGGCATCACGGGCTGGGCACTCACTTCGAGACTCGATAAAAACGGTCAGTTTTTGCATGACAAACTAGCAAAAACATGCCTGATTCAAGTGCCGGAAAAGGCACAAAGCAGCGTAGAATCATAGACAAGTTTTGAGCTTGGCTGGATCAATGTTATTCTTATGAAATAATATAGGGCTAACGTAAATTATTCCAACCAAGCAGATTTACAAAACGAGTGCTTATGATACGACGTTACGTCGATAGGCCAAGAGCGCCGGTGGAGCAATTTTGCGTTCGTCCATCATCTATCGAGATTGAATGACATGCAACACAAAGCCCCTCGCCGCACCCGGGAACGCATCCTCGAACTATCCCTTCGTTTATTTAATGAATTCGGGGAACCGAATATCACGACCACCGTCATTGCTGAGGAAATGAATATTTCCCCGGGCAATCTTTATTATCACTTCAGAAATAAAGATGACATTGTTAATTCCATTTTCACGCAATTCGAAGCTGAAATTAATAAAAAACTCGCTTTCCCGCACGGTCGTAAAGCGAATATTCAGGATATCTGGACTTATCTGCATCTGACCTTTGAATTGGTCTGGCGCTATCGCTTTTTCTACCGCGATCTGAACGACCTGTTGTCACGTAACCGCAAACTAGAGCTCAATTTCAAGCAAATACTTTCCCACAAAATCAAGGTGGCAAATGAACTTTGCAATGGCTTGCGTGCCGATGGCGAGTTTGAAGGCTCAGATATGGACATTGATGCGCTGTCGACCAATATGGTGGTGGTTGCCACGTATTGGCTGTCTTATGAATACGTGCGCAACCCTCGCAAATACACAGAATTACAAACGATGTCTGAATCTCTGGCTCGCGGCTGCTATCAAGTCATCTCTCTGATCAGCCCTTATCTGCGCGGAGAAACCAAACAAGTATTTGAGAAACTATCACAAGATTATTTGCGCAAAATGAGCCCAGCATGAATTCAGTATGCGTTTATTGCGGCGCCTCGCCAGGAGTTACACCTGACTACGCGGCGGCAGCACGTCAATTAGCTGCAACCCTGGTCAAGCATGAGCTCCGCCTTGTGTATGGGGGCGGCAATGTCGGTCTGATGGGCATTATTGCCGATGAAGTTTTAAAACTCGGCGGTCAGGTCACTGGCGTCATTCCCAAAGCGTTAATGGATAAAGAAGTCGGGCACACTGGTCTGACTGAATTACATATCGTCAATAACATGCATGAACGCAAAGCATTGATGGCACAATTATCTGATGCGTTTATTGCGATGCCGGGTGGTATCGGCACACTCGAAGAACTATTTGAAGTCATGACCTGGGCACAATTAGGTTTTCATGAAAAACCAATCGGCCTGCTGAACGTCAATGGTTTTTATGATGGATTACTTCAGTTTTTACAACATACGGGCGAACAAGGCTTTTTACGGGAAAACCATCTTGAGATCCTGATCCACGACAATCAAACAGAGTCACTTTTGCAGAAATTGCAGACCTATAAGGCAGTACCAACGACAAAATGGGTACAAAGCAGCGATCTGTAAATTGGCGCACGGCCTCTCCAGAGACACAATTTGTAGAAGTTTGATTCAACTACTTGCTTGCGATCAGTACGCAAATGCAGTTTTTGCTGAAATTAAGAGTAAAATGCGGCTTCATCCGTTCTTTTATATGTTTATTTCAAAACTATGAAATTCTCCAAGCAATTCTCTTTGTACGAATCCGAAGCGACTCACTTCATCCAAAGTTTAAAAAACGCCAATCCTAAACTGGAGCAAAGCCAGCGTGATGGCCGTGCCCTGCTATGGGACAAAGCACCAGTGGATCTGAGCGTACAAAAAGATACTCTAGATTCTATCGTACCGCAGCAACCTTACGTTTACCAAAACAAAGGATAAGCCCGTCTTTACGGCTAGCTTGTGACTACTACTGCACTCCCCCCTATTGATCTGCCACTGGTCGGTGCTACTGATAGCACACCAGATGTGGTGGACGGTTTGGCTTTTGCCAAGCTCTATGGTGAGCCGCTATTTAAGTTACCAAATGACTTATATATTCCACCAGATGCCCTCGAAGTTTTTCTGGAAGCATTTGAAGGACCGTTGGATTTGTTGTTGTATCTGATACGCAAACAAAATTTCAATATTCTGGATATTCCGATGGCGCAAGTAACTTTGCAATATCTGAAATATGTCGATCAGATCCGCAATCACAATCTGGAACTTGCAGCCGAGTACTTATTGATGGCGGCCATGCTGATAGAAATTAAATCACGCATGCTGTTGCCATCGACCAAAAGCGCAGCGGGCGAAGAAGCTGAGGATCCACGCGCAGAACTGGTCAGACGTTTGTTGGAATACGAACAAATGAAGCTAGCTGCGTATGATTTGAATGCTGTGCCGCAATTAGGGCGCGACTTTCTTCACGCACAGGTGTTTGTCGAACAGAATACGGTACTGCACTGGCCACAAGTGGAATTGGCCGATATACAAGCTGCATGGGCAGATATTTTGAAACGTGCAACCTTAGTTGCACATCACAAAATCAGTCGAGAAGAACTGTCAGTGCGCGAACATATGTCCGGTATTTTGCGTAAGTTGCAGTCGGCGAAATTTGTCGAGTTTTCCGATCTGTTTGATCCGTCTCGTGGCGCACCAGTCTTAGTGGTGAACTTTGTCGCCCTGTTAGAGCTTGCAAAAGAGACGCTGATCGAAATTACGCAGGCTGAGGCATTTGCACCGATCTATGTACGGCTCGCGTACTCACCAGCTTGAACACAAGGTGTGTCCTGATAATGCGACCTAGCGAAACGGGCACACTGAATTACAACTGTAAACAACCGAATTCATTTAACTTCTCATCATGAAAATCATTTCATCCATCGAAGAATTGCGCGATCATCTGAGCGGACAATTGCGTACCGCATTTGTACCGACCATGGGCAATTTACATGAAGGCCATTTGTCGCTGATGCGTCTGGCAAAAAAACATGGCGATCCTATCGTTGCCTCGATTTTTGTAAATCGCCTGCAATTTGGCCCAAATGAAGACTTCGATAAATATCCACGCACTTTTCAGGCCGACGTAGAAAAACTGGAAAAAGAAGGCGTTTACATTTTATTTGCGCCAACTGAAAAAGATTTATATCCTGAACCGCAAGAATTCCGTGTGCGCCCACCGGATGATCTGGGCAACATTCTGGAAGGTGAGTTCCGCCCTGGATTTTTTACTGGTGTGACCACCGTGGTACTGAAGCTCTTCTCCTGCGTACAACCACGTGTTGCCGTGTTCGGTAAAAAAGATTATCAACAATTGATGATCGTCCGTAACATGAGCAAGCAATTTGCTTTGCCAACCGAAATTATTGCGGCTGATACGTATCGCGCTGACGACGGCCTGGCTTTGTCGTCCCGCAATATGTACTTATCTGAAGCGGAACGTGCAGAAGCACCGGCTTTGTATGCGGCATTAAATGAAGTCGCGAATGAAGTGCGTAGCGGTCATCTGGATATGTTTGAACTCGAACGCAACGCTATGGCAAAACTTGCCGGACGCCATTGGAAACCAGACTACATTTCTATCCGCAAACGCGCTGACCTACAACCACCATCAGCAGGCGACCTTGCACAAGGTGCGCCTCTGGTCGTGTTAGCAGCAGCCAAACTGGGCAACACCCGCCTGATCGATAATCTGGAAATTTGAATCTCATGTTGCACCAACTCGGCAGCTTTTTCTTATTGTCATTGACCGTTACAACATCATTTGCAGCAGTCAGTGTCAAAGACGATGCCATGCATACAGTCACTCTGACGCAGCCTGCGCAACGCATCATTAGCCTGGCACCCCACGCCACAGAATTACTGTTTGAAGCTGGCGCTGCAAAAAGCGTCGTTGCCGTCAGCGATTACAGCAACTTCCCCGAAGCAGCAAAAAACTTGCCATCCGTCGGCAATGTCTTTGCAATGGATACCGAACGCCTACTCGCGATTAAGCCGGATTTAGTGGTTATCTGGGGCACTGGTAATGGCAAAGTTCTAGCCAGTAAACTGCGCAGCAATCACATCACCGTTTTCGAAAGTGAGCCGCGCAATTATGAAATGGTGGCAACGTCGATAGAAAGATTATCGATATTGGCGGGCACTGAAACTGTAGGCAAAGCCGCCGCTGCTAAATTCAGACAGCGCTTAGAGGATTTGCGAAAAACCTATCGCCAGCCTGATTCGTCGACACCGGTAACTGTATTTTATGAGGTTTGGAATAAGCCATTAATGACCCTCAATGACGAACACATGATCTCGGCTGCGATTCGCTTATGTGGCGGTAGAAACGTTTTCGGCAGACTGAAAGAGTTAAGCCCAACGATTACGACAGAAGCCCTGTTATCAAGTAATCCAGATGCAATTATTACTGGTGGTGAAAACGCCGATTCACTCAATGAATGGCGCTCATTTAAAACGCTGACAGCGGTCAAAAAAAATCATTTGTATGCCGTCAAGGGGGATTTGCTCAACCGCGCCGGTCCGCGCATTCTGGATGGCACAGAAGCACTGTGCAAACAAATCGCCCTTGCCAGAGAAAAATAATTTTTCTGCATTGCTGTTCGGATAATTTCACTCCAGACATTTCCGGCACTTCGGGTGGTATTGAGCATACTTTCAGATTTACGGCGATAATACGTCCTCTGGCCGCATTTGCGGCCTCCTTTATTTAGGATGCAGCACATGCGTAAAGGCATATTATTAGCCGGCTCTGCCTACACGATCTGGGGTTTGTTCCCACTCTACTTCAAAGCCTTGCACTCGGTTCCTTCATTAGAAATTTTATTAAACCGTATGCTGTGGTCGCTGTTATTTTTAGCCATTGTACTTACCTGGCGCAAGCAATGGGGTTGGCTGGCGATGGTGCGCCGTCAGCCTAAACTGATTGCCAGCTTCGCACTCAGCGCCGTTTTATTATCAAGTAATTGGTTTATCTATATCTGGGCGGTAAATGATGGCAAAGTCATTGACTCCAGTCTTGGTTACTTCATGACACCGCTGGTTAATATTCTGATTGGCTCGGTACTACTCAAAGAAAAACTGCGCTCTGGCCAATGGTTGGCGATTTCTTTTGCGGCCTTGGGTGTGGCATGGATGACCTTCCAGACCGGGCATTTACCATGGATAGGCCTCGCGCTAGCGGCGACTTTTGGTACGTATGGCTTGTTAAGAAAAACTGCAGCATTAGGCGCGCTGGAAGGTTTATCTTTGGAAACCGCAATCTTCTTCCCGTTTGCCTTTGGCTACCTGACATGGCTCACCATGCATGGACAAAATGCACTGGTATCAGCTGGAACTGATGTCAAAATCTTGCTCGCATTAAGTGGCCCTATCACTGCGATTCCCTTATTGATGTTTGCCGCTGGTGCGCGCCGCATACCGATGACGACGCTGGGATTACTTCAGTACATTGCACCATTTGTGCAGTTATTGCTTGGTGTATGGATATTCAATGAAAATCTCGATACCCATCGCCTGATCGGTTTCATTGCCATCTGGATTGCATTATTCATCTATTCAGCCGAAGGTCTGTGGATGAATTTCAAACCCGCCAGACAAGAAGCTTAGTGAACATTAAAACCAGGGAGTATAGACGTTTTTATACGTTTACCTCCTTGATAACAAACGACCTAAAAATATACTCCCCAAGGGTATCAGCAATCCCAAAAAAGCAACAAATCAGACCATAGGGTAGTTAGCGGTCACCATCATCAAAAGTCTTAGTGCTGATTTCATGTTAAAGTAACGCCTTCGCTAGGGGTCCTGGAATACATTTCCGGGTGAGAGAGTCCCTTGAACCTGATCTGGATAATGCCAGCGAAGGGAAGCGCAAAGTTCACGTCGTTTTCTCCTGTCTATGCTTTGTTTGCTCCTTTGCTGTGCTGCCACCCTGCGCACCACAAGTATAACGAGCACATAATGACACAAGTAAATTCACACCATACCCACCGCCAGGCAATCACGCTGGTATTACGCCCGACACTGATCGCCATCGCCATTGCACAACTCGTCTGCATGCAAGGCGCTTACGCTGCGGCAGAGCCAGAGAACAACGCAACAGCAAACTCTTCATCAGTGCAAGAAGTTGTGGTCTCTGGCAATAAGACCTCCGCTAAAGCAGACCACACCAAGGCAGCAGGCTTTATTGATGAAAAATTGCTTGATACGCCATTTTCCGTCAATACCTGGACCGCGCAACAACTGCAAGACTTGCAAATCCGTTTGACCACGGATGTCATGAAGTACGATGCCAGCGTCAATGATGCTTACAATGCAGTAGGTTATGCTGAGCAGTTCTCTATCCGTGGCTTTGCACTCGATAACGAATACAGCTATCGTAAAGATGGCTTTGCGATTCCTGCAGATGGTTCGATTCCATTGGAAAACAAAGAAACCGTTGAAGTGTTAAAAGGTATTTCCGGATTCCAGTCTGGTTTTGCAACACCCGGCGGCGTCATCAATTATGTGACTAAACGCCCGACAAATAAGGACCTGCGCAGCGTTACTACCAGCATCTCTGAACGCGGCACCTTATACGGCACATTCGATTTGGGTGGAATGTCTTCAGACAAGCAATTTGGCTACCGTATCAATGCCGCCGAAGAAAGAATGCGCTCTTACATCATCGGCGCAAACGGCAACCGCCAGTTTATTTCTGGCGCATTTGACTGGCATTTATCACCGCAGTCATTACTACAATTCGACTTTGACTACCAACACCGCGCGCAAATCTCTGCACCAGGTTTTCAATTAACAAATGGCACCGATTTACCACGTGGAATCCGTGCCGACATTATGCTCAACAATCAGCCGTGGTCTAAACCCGTTGATACGACAGATAGCAATATCGGAGTGCGTTACGAATACAAACTGGACAATGCCTGGACCACCAGCGTTGCCATCAACAAGCACGAATTCAAACGTGATGATTACACTGCATTTCCACTCGGATGTGGTTCAGCTAATCTCGCGAGTGGCTATTGTGCGAACGGTGATTACGATGTCTACGATTACCAAAGTGTAGGCGAAGCAAAATCGTCCTGGGGGACTCAGGCACTGCTGAATGGAAAATTCACTACCGGTAATTTCCAACATCAATTTGCAACCGGTTTAAGCAGCTCGCAACGCAAAGATTTCTTCGGCGCGTATGTGTATGATTTCGTTGGTACCAGCAATGTTTTCAATCCTGTCGTCGTTGGCCAATCCAGCAACACCACTGGCCCAGTGCTGCTACAAAGAACCGATAAAGAATGGTCCGCTTTCTTACAAGACGCCATCAGCCTCAATGATGCATGGACAGTACACGCGGGTATCCGTCACCTGAATATTGAGCGCACACAACTTGGTCTGAGTGGTTACCAACACAATTATTGGGTGTCAAATGCGGCACTGGTATACAAACCCGTTCAGAACACATCCCTGTACGCCTCGTTTGCACAAGGCCTGGAACATGGAACGATTGCTCCATTCGGGACAAACAACCAGAATCAGTTACTTGATCCTGCCAAATCGAAGCAAATTGAAATGGGCTTCAAATCCGACGTAACACGCGATTTAAGTGTAAGTGCTGCCGTTTTCCGGATTCAAAAGCCACTGCAATATATTGATAGCAATAATAACTATGTTCAAAACGGTACTGCACAACATACCGGACTGGAGCTGTCGGCTTTAGGAAAAATCACATCACAACTGACGCTCAGCGCCAGCTTAACTGAGCTTGACGCCATTCAGCAAGACACTGGCAATGCCACACTAGAAGGCAAGCGTGTATTGGATGTACCAAAACTGAAGGCGACGGTGTATGCAGATTATGCTGTCGCCGAAGTCAAAGGTTTAAATCTGAACGCGAGTTGGCAGTACTCAGGTAACAAGGCATACACCCCGGATAACACCGTCATTATTCCTGGTTACCAGGTTTATAACCTTGGTGCCCGTTACGTGACACGTATAGGCAATACAACGACGACCTTACGCTTTAACGTCGACAATGTGCTCAACAAGTTCTACTGGCGGGATGCAACGCAATCACTGGGTGGCTATTTATTCCCGGGCTCACCGCGAATTTATAAATTATCGGCACAGTTTGATTTTTGATTTAAGGCCAGCATAACAAATAGCGAACATAGCGAAAAAAAAAGGAATTCAAATTAATGAATTCCTTTTTTATTTTTAAAACCTCTTTCAGACATTCGTTCTGACTAAGAAGTCGACCCCTACCTCACGCCAACATTCAATTTCCTTTTGCAACCAATACGCCACCGTAGGATGCAAAGTCACCCAATCACGCCGCATCTCAAGTTCTACGCTACGCTTCATTTTGAGACGAATGTCTTCATAATCAATCTCAGCACGCGAATGCATTAACATCACCGACAAGCGCAAGGCCAACACGGCTTTGGCAAAATCAGGGTCAACCAAGGCTTCGCTAATCTTACGCAGATTCCCTTTCTGGCTCAGGATCAGCTTACTCATGATGCGTTGTTCGCTCGTAGTAAAACCAGCCATATCCGCATTTTCTATCATATAGGAACCATGCTTATGGTAGCCAGTATGAGAAATCACCATGCCTACTTCATGTAAGCGAGCACTCCACAATAACAAACGCAGATAGTTATCAGACGAGGGTTTAAGTTGTTGATACAAAGATTTGACCATATCGACGACCCGATTGGCGCGTGACATGTCGGTGTTAAACACATTGGCTACTTTCTGCACTGACACTTCGCGCCGATCGCGTTTGGTGGCGCGCAGATACAAGTCCCACATCACGCCCATACGCAAGCCTGCTTCAATCGGGATCAATACTTCAATATTGAACTCCATCATCAAACCGATCAATATCGCCAGACCACCGACGACCATGGCAACGCGTTCTGGTTTAATACCACTCAATTCCAAATCACTGAGCTTGCCACATTGAATACAGTATTGTTTCAAGGCATTCAAACTCAGCATCGTGATTTTGCCGTCACCCAGACCACCTTTGATGATGGCATCAGCGATCGCACGCATGGTGCCCGACGAGCCATAGGCCTTGCGCCAATGCTGGGGTTGGTACGGTGGCGCGGCATCTTCAAACATGGATCGCGCCGACAAAATAGCAGCTTCAAATGCTGCTTCTGTTAAACGGCCATCAGGAAAAAAATTGGTACTGGTTTTTACTGTACCAATACTGAAGGATTCAACCTGGACGATTTCATGCCCGCGACCAAGTATTACCTCGGTTGAGCCACCACCAATATCCATAACGAGGCGGCGTTCGCCAGGAATAGCGACGGCATTCGACACCCCCATGTAAATCAGGCGGCCTTCTTCCTCACCCGAAATAACCTCAATAGGGTGGCCAATTGCGGCTTCTGCTTGCGGTAAAAGAATAGCGGCGTTTTTTGCTATACGTATAGTGTTGGTTGCAACTACCCGTAAATTTTCAACTGGATAAGCATTCAGGATCTCGCGAAAACGGCTCAGGCAGTCAATCGCACTTTGCATAGCCTCCGCAGTCAGATTACCGCTTTCATCGAGGCCTGCCGCCAATCTGATAGGTTCACGCGCACTCTTGACAACGCGAATGGCGTCGCCTTCATGACGTGCAATATGCATACGAAAACTATTTGAACCCAGGTCAACGGCGGCCAGCATATTTGCTTTCCTTTTTAATGTTCTTTAGTAATACCAGTCATTATTCCTACCTTACATAAAAATGATACTAATCATTTTTTATGACATCGCAATGACGATCAAATTTTACGATAGCTTAGAATCCATGCTACGTTGTCAACGTACATCATTGAGGAACAAAGAAACGTTCACGCAAGTTATCAAGTCCTGTGGTATTGAGTATTTCTGCTAACCGGTCACCGGGGCGTTTTGCTGGTGTCCCCTTATATTCGGCGACGATTAATTCATTCTTCATCGAGTGTTCCCAACCGACAAGTTCTGTGACTCTGACCTGGTAACCATGTGCTTCCAATTGCAAGCAACGCAGTACATTAGTAATCTGACTACCGAATTCACGAGTATGAATCGGATGACGCCACATTTCTGATAGCGGGTTGCTACGTACAGCATCACCTTTACTCTTGCGCAATTCAGCAGCCACTTCCGCCTGACAACACGGCACTAGCACCATAAACTTTGCTTTCTTTTTTAATGCAAATTGAATTGCATCATCCGTCGCCGTATCACAAGCATGCAATGCTGTGACGATATCTATCTGCTCAGGCAATTTGTCAGAATGTGTGGAATCTGCCACCGATAAATTCAAAAAAGACATCCCGGGAAAATTAAGGCGCTGTGCGAGTTCGGTGGATTTCTGCACCAACTCGTCGCGTGTTTCTATGCCATAGATATGTGCCTGGCTTTGCGCTTGTCCAGATTTAAAAAATAAATCGTACAGAATAAAACCGAGATAAGATTTACCAGCACCGTGATCAACGAGGCTGATATTGGCATGAGATTCCTGCAACTTTAATAGCAAGGGTTCAATGAACTGATACAGATGATAGACCTGCTTGAGCTTGCGACGGCTGTCCTGATTCAATTTGCCATCGCGCGTAAGGATATGCAGTTCCTTCAGCAACTCCAACGACTGTCCGGGACGTATCTCATGTTTTTCCTGTACCGGCTGCACCGCAGGCGTTTGTTTTTTTGTGGAATTTTTTTTCATTGTGCGGTGCCTGGTAATTTAGTAATGCTTTAGTTCAAAATAAGTTGCAAAATAAGTTGCAAAAATAATAGTGGAAAATAAAACCAGAAACAAAAAAGGACACAGGCTGACACCTGCGTCCTTAAATTCGAGAGGCTCAACTGGTACGCCCAGCTCTTGCAAAAAATGTGAGATTTTCGTCTTCATCACACTTCTTTGCCACCCTGTTCAAAACCGAATTTCATAGCTAAATTTCATAACCAAATTATCCGGATTTTGTCACCCAACGTCAACCGTGAACCAAGACATCCATCTATGTTAGCCAAACTCAATTTGAAAGCCCTATCGCTTCATTTGATTTAACAAATTGCTTTTCAACTTCCGGCGTTTGCGCCTTCAATGTAATCCAGAATGTAGTTCCGACTCCGGGTGTACTATCAAAACCAATGTTGCCGCCCATTTTTTCAATCAGGTTTTTACTGATGTACAGACCCAGACCACTTCCGCCATTCATTCTGGTATTGGAATTATTTTCCTGTGCAAATTGTCCGAAGATTTTCCTTTTAAACTGCTCAGAAATGCCAGGCCCGGTATCGCTGACGCTAATCTTATATTCGGCGCCCTGCTGCTCAAGCTTTACAGAAACGACAGGTGGATCACCAGAAAATTTGACCGCATTAGAAATCAAATTGGTCAACACTTGCATCAATCTACCGGCATCGACCTCCACGACAGCGGCTCTTATCTCGCTCTGAAAATCGAGTTCAATAAAAAACTCTCGCGCATACGCAGCGTTATTTTCTATCACTTGGAATATCAATGGAACCAGATCATGCTTTTGCATATCCATATGCATTGCACCAGACGCCAGCTTATTGATATCCAAAATATCGTTCACCAGACCAATCAGGCGCACTGAGTTTCGATGAGCAACCACCACCAGCTTCTTAGACTTTTCATCCAGACTTCCTAAGACTTCGCTCGCCAATAAACCTAGCGAGCCACGAATTGAAGTTAAAGGTGTGCGCAGCTCATGGCTAACCATGGAGATAAATTCAGATTTAATCCTATCCATTAATCGCTGCGCGGTCACATCCTGCAATGTCGCAATCATTCTTGCATGCTGATCGGGACTGTATTCTATCTGCCCAAGGATTCGCACGAAAATCACCTTATTTTGCCCGGTCATCATTTCGAGTTCAATATCGAACGAGTCACCGCCGTCCAACATTTGACTCATTTTTGACTGAAGTATCGTTTGGGCAGTCGGCGTAAAAAAATTCAATAAGGCTTCATAATCAGGTTGGTATCCGGCAGGCATACCGAAGATAGTGCAACTTTGCTCCGACCATCTGACTTCTTGCGTCGTAAAATCCAGTTCCAAGGCACCAACCCCGGCGATACGAGCAGAAGATTTCAATAAAGCATCATTGCGACGAAGTTCAATTTCTATATTTTTTCGTCGATCAAGTTCCGCTTCCCATGAGCCTTTGAATGCCTGCAAATCTGCAGTCATTGTGTTGATCGAGTTTGCCAATTCACTGAGCTCATCATTTCCAGCAACTAAAAGGCGATGTTCGAGATGACCAGCAGCAATAACGTTGGTACCATCATGTAAGTGATGAAGTCGGTTCCTTAATGACACAGCAGTTACTCTGAGCGCTAAAATTGCTAACCCGACCAGAATAAAAATACCGATAGCGATACTCAACATTAACTGAAGATAAGCGGCATCAACCCTTTTCTCACTTTCTATTTGTAGCACATCAATCACATCGGTAGTGGCCACGTCTTTCAACAACATCTGGCTAATGAGACGAATATCAAATTGCCTGTCCGCGTCAAGCCAAGGGGAGGAAGCTGTTGACTTAGACTGATTCAGTACAAAAATTCGTTGAAAAATAATTTCACTAGAATTCAAATTGTCGATCAATTCACGAAACTTATCCTGATCATCTTTAATCGAATTTTCAGACTGAATTTGATTTACCAAGTTAATTACGTCCGCCTGTCTTTTTGACCAGATTTTTTTGGTGGCGCTTTGCTTAAATAAGAAATATTGATCGCGCTGAAATGCTTTATCTGAAACAGCCGCATGCAAGTTCCACAGCTTGTGGTTATATGTCTTTACCTCGTTATATTTAGCCACTGACCATGCAAGTAAAACCAATGCACAAGTAAGCCCGGCGAACAAGCCTATCGAAACCAATCGCAAACGAACCAGTATTCTCATCGTCTATTGCCTAAATTTGATCGCCTCGGGTTTTACCGTGCGCAAAGCATCGAAATAAATGTGCGACAAAAAATCGGGTTCGGCAGTCGCTTCCGCAAATTGATTCTGTAAAGCCCATCTCGCCTCGTCATCTAAGGTAATCAACAAGGTCGGTGCCAAGGATATTTTAAATTTAAATTCGGGCCAGACTTTTTGCACCGTTTTAAGAGGCACCTGCGTTCTTCTGGCCATAATTTCTTGTGATTCAAGCAGATGAGTAAGACTAAACTTTTCCGCTCTCAATAAACCCCGTAATAATGCCTCGAGTACTTCTGGATGACGTTTTGTGTAGTCCGGTTGACAGACCAGATTAAAAGATTCGGTATACAGTTCTTTATCCAAAAATACGATGCCATTAAATCCCAAAGCATCTGCAATCAGCGCTAATTTGTAATTCCAGATTGAAATTGCATCAACAAGGTCATCCATGATCGCAGCCTGCAACTCATTGGGCTTTAAATAGACTGGATGAATATCACTCATCTCCAGTCCATGCGCGCTCAGCATGGCACTTAAGAAAAATTCCGCCGTCGATCCCTTAGGAAATCCAACACGCTTACCTTTTAGATCTTCAGGTCGTTGAATTCCAGCATCCTGGCGGGCGAGGATGCCATTGTTGGTATTCGTAGTGACTATATTGGCAAAAATCGAGATCTCCCCTCCCTTAACAACATGGTACATAATTGGCGTCTCAGCCACGGATGCAATATCATCATCGTCCTTCAACATGGACGCCATGGCAGCTCTCCCGAGCTCAAATATCGTGCCGTGAACATCTAAGCCTTCGTCACGAAAAAATCCTTTTTCAATGGCAATGTGCATCAACGCAGATTGAGGCTGGCTGGTATAAGCCAGATTAACTTTCTGAAGTGCAGGCGACACAGAACGAGTCTTATCACAAGCAGATAAAAAAAGGACGCAGACAAAGAAAAGTACGACAGTACGCATACGCCTCCTTTCATTAAATAAATGACACATTCAGCATTGTATATAACGAAAACTTTGAATAGATTTTCAAGCGAAATTTCACAACTTGAAGCGTCAATGAAACTTGAAATAGAGGATCTGGACGATGCAAAACGGGAACGACTTAGTTTTCACTGATCAGATGGCGAACAGTCTCTACTTATTACTATTATGATGAACCTGCTTTTTAGTGCGCCCAATTATGGACGTTGATACGTAAGCCACGGCTAGCATTAACAATACTAAATATACAAAGAAATACAAGCTAAAACTGCTTCATCAACTCTCGCGAACGCTTTATGACAAGTTGGATAGAGATCTCGTACCCAGACACATTTGATACTTTTCGACGAAGAAACTGGCTATATCAAAGAAGGTAGGTAAAAAGTGAAGACAAAAGCAAAAAGCCAACCCGTGCGGGTTGGCTTTTCACATTTTGTTTTGGTAGGCCGTGCGGGATTCGAACCTGCGACCAACGGATTAAAAGTCCGCTGCTCTACCAGCTGAGCTAACGACCCAAAACCTGCTAAAAATCTAAAAACTTAGGCGCAACTTAAGTTTATTTTGTATTCGTGGTAGGCCGTGCGGGATTCGAACCTGCGACCAACGGATTAAAAGTCCGCTGCTCTACCAGCTGAGCTAACGACCCGAAAGACCGAAATTATATGGCGTTTCAGCCCCTCTGTCAATCCCTGCTTCAGGATTAAGTCCTTATGCCTGTTACTTGAGCGAGGATAGGCGGTTCTTAGCCGCTTGTGCAGCCTCGGTACCAGGATATTGGCTGATCAAGGTTTCCAAGGTTTTTTTGCTCGCAGCTTTCTCTTTCAGCTCGGTATAGCACCCTGCGATATTAAGCATTGCATCAGGGGCTTTCGGGTGATCGGGGTAGGTCTTCACTAATTGCTGCATTGCTGTAATTGTGCCCTTGCAGTCACGTTGCGCATAATACGAATTGCCCAGCCAATATTGAGCAGAACCCATATATGCCGACTGCGGATATGCAGTCATAAAGCTACTAAATGCTGGTGCGGCATTTTTATAATCACCATCTTTAAACAAAACCATCGCATTATCAAAGGCACGTTGTTCATTGACTTCAACGACCGCATCTTTACCGTCCACAGTCATACGCTTAGGCTCAAGCTTGCGCATGCGGTTATCGAGATCGACATAAAAATCTTGCTGACGGCGCTGGGTATTAGCGATATCGTTCGCTAATACTTCGATCTGCCCGCGTAATTTAGCAATTTCAGAGCGCAATTGCTCATTCTCGTTCGCCAGATCTAAAGCAGTGCTCTTATCGACCTTGGCATCATTGGTTTTGTCGATACGAACATTCACCGCATCCAATTTAGCGCGCAAGTCCAGAATTGCTTTGCGCGCCTCGTCATCATCAAACAGACCTGCAGAAGCAATACCAGGTGCTAACGCTGAGAGCATCGCAGCAACCAGAATCGAGGTACGGAAAGAAGTAAGTTTCATAGCAATCGATATAAAAAAGAACTGACGCAAAATGTGGGTGATTGACTTATTGCACCTAACAGAACCAGGCAAGCAGTAACCTCACTGCGTGCTAAGTACGAATCTCAACAAGACGATTTTCATCAGCCCAAAATAGAAAGCGCCGGCTACTGCAAAGTGGCCGGCGTTAAACTTTATAAGATTTCTGCAATACTGCTATGCATAAAAATTATTGGTAGACGATATCAGAACGACGATTTTCAGCCCAAGACGCTTCGTCATGACCAGTCGCTTTTGGCTTTTCTTTACCCAAAGAGACGGCTTCGATTTGAGACTCTGGCACGCCCAACAAGCTCATGGATTTGCGTACAGCTTCTGCACGTTTTTGACCCAATGCCAAATTGTATTCACTGCCACCGCGTTCATCGGTATTGCCTTGAATCAGAATCTTACGTTGCTTGTTTGTTGTTAAATATTTGGAGTGATTTTCAACCACAGATTTGTACTCATCCTTAACAACATAGCTGTCAAAATCAAAGTACACACTGCGTTTAGCCAATACACCCTGTGGATCATTCAGAGGGTCAACAGAGCCAGTTTGAACTGTCTTCACAGTGTTGGTTTCTGCAGGTGGCGTCGCCGTCGTAGTTACTGGCTTTTCTTCGACTTTAGCTTTGTCTTCGAGGGGTACCTTAGACGCGCAAGCAGTCATCAGCACAACGCTGGAAATCATCAAAGCCAGAGTTTTTGTTTGGGAATTAAATCGCATATTCTCTCCTGATAAAAGTGAATGAAAATTATTTCATGAAAGGACCCCAAGTGGGCTCCCGAATATCTCCGGCTTGCACCGTCAATTTTTGTTTTACTTTGCCATCGATAGAAACTACTGCTAAAGCACCGCGTCGGCCAGATTCGGTTGCATACATAATATAGCGGCCATTTGGCGAAAAGCTAGGCGACTCATCTTTACTGGTATCCGACAAGCGTTGCTCTTGACCGCTGGCCAGATCCAATGCATACAACTGGAATTTACCATCCCGACGTGATATATACGCCAGCGTATTTCCATCCGGAGAAATGCGCGGCGTTATGTTGTAGCTACCGTTAAAAGTGACGCGCTTAGCTTCACCGCCATTGGCACTCATACGATAAATCTGCGGGCCACCGCTACGATCACTTAAGAAATAAATTGATTGACCATCGGCAGAAAACTGCGGTTCAGTATCAATGCTGCTACTGCTGGTAAGCTTTTTCAAATCTGAGCCATCCGCACCAACAGAATAAATTTGCGTCAGTCCGTCGCGCGATAAGGCAATCGCCAGACGGCTACCATCAGGCGACCAGGCTGGCGCGGAGTTACTGCCTTTATAGTTGGCCACAACCCTACGTTCACCAGTCACCAGATTTTGCACCCAGACTACTGGTTTTTTGGCTTCAAAAGAGACATAAGCGACTTTGGTTCCATCTGCCGACCAGGCAGGTGAAATGATCGGCTCATTCGAACGCAATGCAACTTTAACGCCATCGCCATCTGCATCAGCAACTTCCAGGCGATATTCTGATCCCGACTTGGTCACATAGGCGATGCGGGTTGAAAACGCACCACGAACACCCGTCAATTTTTCGTAAATATCGTCAGCAATTTTATGAGCAGTGATACGCGTATTAGTCGGTGGTGTAGCCGCCGCAAATCCGGATAAAGTGGACGACTTAATCGTATCGAGCAATTTGTAGCGCACATCGAAACGGCCGTCGGCGAGGGTTTGAACGCTCCCAACCACTAAAGCTTCTGCACCACGCTGTTTCCATTCATCGAAATTAACTGGCGTCGTTTCGGTCATCACCGCGCCAGTATCGATAATTTTAAAATAGCCACTACGCGACAAATCGTCTTTAATGATGCTACTGATTTGCTGTGGTGACATTGACTCATTGCCGAAGGCTGCGATGGCGACCGGTATTTGCATAGAGCCGACGCCAGAAACCTCAACGCGCAATTGAGCGTAAGCTGGTACGGTACCCATTAAATTCACGCCCGCCGCTAACACAGCAGTAATTGCGATTTTTTTCATCATAGACATCATTGCAAATTACTCTTCTTTCATTTTGTAGTGCAAAACTAAGCTCGTCGCAGCTGCTCCCGAGCTATCTCTAGGAAATGGTTGCGCTTTTTCTATACCTTTTGCCACCGCATCGTCAAAACCTTGAATTCCAGAAGATTTCAATTTGCGTACCGGCCCACGCAAATAACCATCCGGCAATAAATCAATTTGATAATCAACTGCCGGATTGCCAACAACGGCATCCGACACATTGTAATTCGTATTTGATCGAATTTTTGCAGCAATTTTTGCAACATAACTCGGATCGCCACGGTTATTGCCAGTTGAGCGGGCTGCCGTACCATTTCCACCGCTACCAGTTGCGCCAGCCTGAGCGGACAGGCGTTGCATGTTTTCCTGAAACAACTTATCGCTGGCCGCTTTTTCTTTCGCCTGCTGTGCTTTTTGCTCAGCAAGCTTCTGTTTATCGAGCTTGTCTTGCTTCTGTTTTTCCAATTCTTTATCTGCCAGGCGTTGCTTCTCAGCCTCTTTTTCTTTCTTGGCTTGTAACTCTTGCTCCTTACGCTTTTGCTCAACTTGCTGTTGTGCGATCTCTTGCTTGCGCTCGTCTTCTTTTTGTTTTTCGAGTAACTTGCGCTTTTTATCCTGCTCTATCGCAATTTCAGGATCTTCCTTAGGTGCTTCTTCTTTGGCGACTGGCGGTGTTGGTGCAATTGTTGGCTGCGGGACTGGCTCCGGCTCGACTGGCACCGCCAACGGCGCCGCCTCACGCATGGTCATATCCCACACCTCAGCCTCAACGGCGGTTGGCGTAGTGTTCTGCCACTTAATACCTACCCATAAAAAGCCAAGCAATAATAAATGCACAAAAATAGCCAGCGCGATGGCACGCCCCTCGCCCGACTGGTATTGCTGAAAATTTGGCCGACCTGGAATAGAAACTTGATTCATAAGTGAGTTGGATTCGCCAAAGTTGACTTGGTTCCGAAAAATGTGAAATTTTAAATGGCGACGCCTGAATTATAAGCTTGCTATATAAGAAATGATTAACTTGCAGCTCTGAAACCGAAAAAAATGCAGCAAAGCTTCTCAATACCAATGCTAAATGTTGCATTTAAGTAATTTTATTGATTGGATTTACCTATTTTATTGCAGTCATATCGAGTGCCAAAATACCTATGCCGAAGCGAGGTGAAATCAACGCAACAATAATAAAAACGTTATCCGTGTAGAATTTGCATACGCACTTTTTTTTCTTTGTTTTCATTCAGGACGTAAAAGATATCTATGGACAACGCGACGAGCACTGCAGCTACGCTAAAACAATTAAAAATTGACCGCGGCAATAGTAGTCCCGGCAAAAAGAAAAAAATTGGCCTTTGGCTCACTCTTGCGGGCGTCATTGTTGCCACAGCAGGCATCATATTAAAGCCTGGCAAAACCGAGGTCCAGGTAACGTCAGTCATTACCACCTACCCTTCCCAGCAATACGCGCAACTGACTGCGTCAGGCTACGTCGTTGCACAAACCCGCGCAGCAGTGGCAAGTAAGGCCACTGGGCGCCTGGTGCAGTTAAATGTTCGCGAAGGTAGTCAAGTCAAAAAAGGCGATCTGTTGGCACAACTGGATGCCAGTGACATCGTCGCTGCCAAAATGCAGGCGCAGGCCAGTATCAGACAGGCTGAAGCTGGTGTGGCACAGGCGAATGTTGAGTTACTCAATGCTGAAGTGGAACTTAAACGCAGCTTGGGATTACAGAACCAGGGCTTCATTTCTGCTCAAGCGATTGATACCGCGAAAAATCGTGTCGCCGTAGCAAAAGCCGCTTATCAATCCGCGCGAATGGGCGTCGGTGTCGCTCAGTCTGTTTTAAAAGTCCAACAAGTCAACCAGGACTACACAGAAATCCGCGCCCCATTTGATGGTGTGGTATTGGTCAAAAATGCCAATGTCGGCGACATCATCACACCATTTTCTAATGCTGCTGGCAGTCAGGGCGCGGTGGTAACGATGGCAGATATGAGCACCCTGGAAGTGGAAGCCGACGTATCAGAAAGCAATCTCGCCAAGGCTCAGATAGGACAACCAGTTGAAATTACGCTGGACGCCCTGCCAGACAATCGCTTTCGCGGCAGTATCGTCAGCATCGTCCCGACCGTTGACCGCGCTAAAGCGACCGTCATGACAAAGATTCGGTTTGAAAAACTCGACCCACGCGTCCTGCCTGAGATGAGTGCAAAAGTGACCATCCTGTCCAAAGCGATCACCGATACCGATCAAAAACCAATACTGGCCTTGAATCCCAAAGCCATTATTGAACGAGATGGTATTAAGCAAGTATTCCGCATTAATGACGACAAATTAGAGCTTTTACCGGTTTCAAGTGGCCGCAAAATCGGCGACAACCTCGAAGTGACTGGCAATATTAAATCCGGTGACAAGTTAGTACTCTCGCCTTCTGAAAAATTGAAAGCTGGCGCACAAGTGGTGATTGGTAAATGAGTGCGTCTCTACAAACATCAGCGGACAACATCCTTATCCGTATTTCTGATCTGAATAAATCCTATGAACGCGGCGGCCAACATATTCCAGTGTTGGAAGGTGTAAATCTGGAAGTACAAAGCGGTGAATTTATTGCACTCATGGGGCCAAGTGGATCAGGCAAAAGTACGCTACTCAATCTGATTGCAGGAATCGACAAACCGACCTCGGGCCGCATAGAAATCGCTGGTGTGAATATCGCGAATTTGAGCGAAGGTGAATTGGCTGACTGGCGTGCAGCGAACGTTGGTTTCATTTTTCAATTTTATAACCTGATGCCAGTACTCACGGCATTTGAGAATGTGGAATTGCCATTATTACTGACACACTTATCGCGCAGCCAACGCAAAGAACATGTGGAGGCGGCGTTAGCGATGGTCAGCTTAACTGACAGGATGGATCACTATCCCAACGAACTATCCGGTGGACAGCAGCAACGGGTCGCTATTGCCCGTGCCCTGGTAACAGATCCAACGCTGATCGTTGCCGATGAACCAACGGGCGATCTCGATCGCGTGACTGCTGGCGAGGTATTAGATTTGCTGGACGAACTACACAGTGAACTCGGAAAAACCATTGTCATGGTGACGCATGACCCGAAAGCGGCGTCGCGTGCCAAACGTCTGGTACATCTGGAAAAAGGTGTGCTGGTGCCGGATGATGCAATAAATGCCGCTGTACTACCCGTCTCACACTAAACCATGTTCATTTTTAGACTACTCCTCAAAAATGCTTTTCGTCACCGCTTGCGGACCATTTTAACGATGGTCGGTTTGGTGGTGGCGATCTGCGCTTTTGGTTTATTGCGCACGATTGTAGACGCCTGGTATGCCGGTGTTGAAGGTACCTCCAGCGTGCGTCTGGTAACACGCAACGCTACGTCCCTGACCTTCCCGCTTCCTTTAAATTATGCTGAGCGTCTCAAAACTGTTGAGGGCGTGACGGGTGTTAGTTGGTCGAATTGGTTTGGTGGCGTGTATATCACGGAACGCAATTTCTTTCCGCAATTTGCGGTTGAGGCAGCCAGCTATCTGGCGCTGTATCCAGAATACGTTTTAAAAGATGATGAAAAAAAAGCGTTTTTGTTAGATCGTCAGGGAGCGATTGTTGGTCGCAAACTCGCCAATCAATATGGCTGGAAAATTGGTGATCAGATTCCTATCCGCGGCACGATTTTTCCGGGCACCTGGAACTTCACTCTGCGTGGTATCTGGGATGGTATTGATGCCAAGACCGATGAATCACAATTACTGTTTCATTGGCAATATCTGGCTGAAACCGTGCGCAAACGACAAGCGTCGTCCGCTGATTATGTCGGTGTTTACATCGTGCGGATCAACGAACCAAATAACGCGCCCCTCATCTCTGAACGCATCGACACACTGTTTAAGAACTCACTGGCGGAAACGCTGACCGAAACAGAAAAAGCATTCCAACTAGGATTTGTTTCTATGAGTGAGGCGATTTTGGTCGCCATTAATGCGGTTAGTATTGTGATCGTCGTGATTATCATGGCGGTGATGGCGAACACTATGATGATGACGGCACGTGAACGAATTGCAGAATATGCGACGCTTAAAGCACTGGGTTTTTCTCCGGAATTTGTCATCAAATTACTTTTTGGAGAAAGTCTGGTCATCGCCTTGTTAGGTGGTGGATTAGGGATGGTGGCTACCATTCCGATTGCGAATGCGTTTGCCAAATCGGTCGGCACCTTATTTCCTGTGTTCCGGGTATCCGATACCACGATGCTGTACCAGTTCTTGGCCAGCGTCATCGTTGGCGTGGTGGCAGCTACATGGCCAGCATGGAAAATGAGTCGCATCGATATCGTCAATGGCCTGAGGCACGTAGCATGAAAGCCATTCCTATTTCTTACATCGCCAGAAATCTTTGGGTGCGCCGGTTTACAACCTTACTGACCGCGGGTGGTATGGCACTTGTGGTGTTTGTGTTTGCCGTCGTGTTGATGATGAGTGAAGGCATACGCGCTACATTGGTCGCCACTGGTCAAGCCGACAATGCGCTGGTGTTGCGTAAAGGTGCCGGTGCAGAAATCAACAGCGCCATTTCCCGCGATCAGGCCGCTATCATAGAAAGTTTGCCCGGCATCGCCACCAATGAAAAAGGACAAGTACTGGTTACAAAAGAACCCGTCGTCCTTAACAATTTACCCAAACGCAGCAATGGCAAACCCAGCAATGTCACGATGCGTGGCAGCTCTCTAACCGGGCTGGAACTCAGACCGGAAATGAAGATCGTGCAAGGTCGTATGTTTCGACCCGGTACTTCAGAAATTATTGTTGGCATCGCGATTGCAAAAGGTTTTCGCGGCACCCAGCTTGGTGAAACTCTGCACTTTGCGCAACGCGACTGGGTGGTGGTCGGTATTTTTGATTCCGGCAAAACCGGCTTTGATAGCGAAATCTGGGGCGATGTCGATCAAATGATGGCAGCGTTCCGGCGCAATGTCTATTTAACCATGGTGTTCCGCCTCGCGGATAGGAGCGCGTTTGAAAAAATCAAAACCCTGATTGGCAACGATCAACGTTTGCAATTAGACGTTAAACCAGAGATACAGTTTTATGCAGAACAAAGCGAAGCACTCGCCACGTTCATACGGATTCTGGGTTTAAGTTTGTCGGTGATCTTTTCTATCGGCGCGGTGGTCGGCGCGATGATCACGATGTTTGCTGCTGTTGCCCAGCGGGTAGGTGAAATCGGTACTTTACGCGCTTTAGGTTTCCGTCGAGGTGCGGTCCTGACTGCCTTTTTGCTTGAGTCATTACTGCTATCATTCGTCGGCGGCTGTATCGGTTTATTTGCCGCCTCATGGATGCAGGCGGTCGACATCTCAACGACCAATTTCCAGACCTTTAGCGAACTCGCTTTTCAGTTCAAGCTCAATCCGGAAATCATCATTAAGACGCTGCTATTTTCTTTATTTATGGGCTTTGTTGGCGGATTTATCCCCGCGTGGCGAGCAGCGAGGATGAATATTGTGGATTGTTTGAGAGCGGCTTAAGTATTGGTCAGACCTCCCTAAATCAACCGGGCAGTTGCTGCAATGCCTCTAACAATGGCTCACACGCATCAGCAATGCGGTCTATGCTTTGCTCCCGCAACGCAGCCAGATCTGGCTTTAAATTGCTTTGTAAACCTGCCCATTTCAATAAAGCGTGACAGGCGTCCGGATGATCGAACAGGCCATGCAGATACGTACCGAGAATCAGATCATCGGGTGAACGTGCACCCTCATCTTCGCCGTTGATTTTAAACACTGGCAAGGTATCGTTGCTGGCATAGGTGATCCCCATATGAATTTCATAACCTTCTACCGGGACAGTAAGGTCACCAAATGCGCACGTGCCAGTCACTTGCTCCAGTCGTTTTTCAGATGTCAGTTCTGTGGTGATATCGAGCAAACCTAAGCCTGTGCTATCTCCTGGTTTGCCTTCTACGCCATGGGGATCACTAACGACTTGTCCTAACATTTGATAACCACCGCAAATACCAATGACTTTGCCACCGTAACGCAGGTGCTTTTCTATTGCCACTTGCCAGCCTTGACTTTGCAAAAATTCCAAATCACCACGGGTATTTTTACTGCCTGGCAGGATAATCAAGTCAGCCGCCGGTATCGTCATCCCGATACTGATAAATTGCAAATCCACGTCGGGATGCGCGCGTAAAGCATCAAAATCGGTATGATTTGAAATTCGTGGAATCACCGGCACAATGATTTTAAATTTACCGCTGTTGGACTGACTGGATTGAATCGCGTCTTCAGCGTCAAGTTGTAAGCCATGCAGATACGGCAGTACCGCTAAGACTGGTTTTCCTGTCTTTTCTTCCAGCCATTTCAGGCCAGGTTCGAGCAAACTGATATCACCGCGAAAGCGATTGATTACAAAACCGACGATGCGATGTTGTTCGGATTCCGATAAGCAGGCCAAGGTCCCCAAAAAGTGTGCGAACACACCGCCGCGATCAATATCAGCAACCAAAATAACTGGACAATCGACTGCTTCAGCAAAGCCCATATTGGCGATATCTCGTTCGCGCAGATTGACCTCCGCCGGGCTGCCAGCTCCTTCAACGATGATGGCATCGTAGTTGCGTTGGAGTCTCGCATAGGATTCCAGCACTGCCCCCATGGCGATGGTTTTGTACTGTTGGTAATCCCGCGCATTCATATCGGCGCGCACTTTGCCATGAATGATGACTTGTGCACCAGTATCAGAAGACGGTTTGAGCAAGACTGGATTCATATCTGTGTGTGCTGGCACACGTGCTGCTTGCGCTTGCAAAGCCTGTGCGCGACCGATCTCTCCACCATCTATTGTCACCGCGCTATTGAGCGCCATATTTTGTGGCTTCATCGGTACAACACGGACACCTTGTCTTTGCAGTAAGCGACAGAGTGCCGCAACCACAGTGCTTTTGCCTGCGTCAGAAGTGGTGCCCTGCACCATCAGAGTAGAGATATTCATTTTGATTCCAGAATCGAATGGCGAGCGTGATACGCACGAGACTGCTTAAGCTGAGAGCGGGACATTTCATGCCCTCACCTTCACGCACATTACATTGACATCGAATTGACTGTTGAGTTGGATTGAGCAAACTTCCATCCACCACCGCTGGCTTTAATCACATAAACGGCAGTCAACATTTGCTGGCCTTGAATTTGTACCAATTGACGCTGATCCGCTAACAAAGTTTGCTGCGCGGTGATCACTTCGAGATATGTTGCCAGACCGCCGGTATAGCGAGCATTTGCCAAATCCAATACGCGCTGAGCACTATTCACACTAGCCTGCGCCTGCTGACGTGCATGCGCCAGCAATACCGCGCCTTGCATGCCATCTTCCAATTCCTGCATGGCAACCAGCACACTTTGACGATAATTCGCAATCGTCGCAGTGTAGGCCGCTTTAGCGTAACTGACGTTGGCATCAGTTTTACCGCCATCAAACAAAGTCTGGGTTACTGACGCACCGAGTGACCATAAGATGCTAGGGGCACTGATCAGGTTACCGAATTCAGTACTATTCCATCCACCATTTGCCTGCAGCATCAAGGATGGATAATAGGCTGCGCGTGCTACGCCGATATTGGCATTCGCCACCGCCACTGCACGTTCGGCGGATGCCACATCGGGACGCCGTTGCAACACTTCCGATGGCACTGCGACTGGAATCGTTGGCGGATTCAGGTTCATCACCTGGCTTGTCAGACTGAATTCGGGTGCTGGCTTGCCAGTCATCGTTGCAAGTGCATGTTCAAACTGCATGCGTTGCTTTTGCAGTAGTTCGAGTTGGGTTTTATTTGCTTCCAATAACGCTTGTTGTTGCGCCAGATCGAGCCCGGACGCAGCACCCAGATCATGTCGGTCAGTAATAAATTGCAATGCCTTCGCCTGCAAGCTGATGGCTTCGCGCACGACCTTAATTTCGGCATCTAATGCGCGCAAGCTAAAATAATCGGCGACGAGTTCAGCCATCAACACTAACCGCACGTTTTCCAGATCCGCACTAGCGGCTTGTTCAGCGGCTTGTGCACTTTCTATGGTTTTCCGTACACGGCCAAACAAATCCGCTTCATAATTCACGGCAAAACCTAATTGGCGGCTATTTTGTACCGTCGATTGATTCACGGCGTTATACGCTGCTAAAGGACGATCAGCGGAAATTTTCAGGCGTGAGCTACCAGCTTGAGCAGCAATTTGTGGGAACAACCCAGCATTAGCAACACTGGCCTGCGCTTTAGCTTGTTCATAATGCGCCGCTGCAGCTTGCAAACGCTGATTGTTCGCTAATAAGCTGGTAGCAAGTTGGTTTAAGTCAGTATCGTGAAATAACTCCCACCAGTTGCCTTTGGTTTCGCCATCGACAGGGGTAGCGGCAACAAAAGGCACCTCGGCTTTCCAATGCGATGGCAGCACCATTTCTGGCTTTTTGTAGTCAGGCACAGTCGTGCAGCCCCCCAACAACAATAGTGCACTCAGTGAAGTCAACGCAAATCTGTAACGTGCGGCTTTCATGCGGCCGCCTTTTTCTCTTCTTCAGGCTTGGCTGGTAAAACGATGACTGTATCTTTGTCAGCCAGCGAATCAGCAGGATTTAAGACCAGCTTATCGTTGACGCTAATGCCATCCAGAATTTCCAGCTTATTACCCAAATCATGGCCGATTTTGACCGTGCGCAATTGGATGGTACCTTTGGCATCCACAATCGCCACGCGAGTTCCTTCAGGACGGAACAGGATGACATTCGATGGCACGGTTAAGATGTTGCTGGTTCCACCAACTGGTAAGGCGACTTCAACATACGCCCCCGCAACTAGCGTGTTGTCTTTATTCGGCAAGTTGATTTCCAATTGCATGGTACGGGTTGCCACGTCGATCGCACCCGCAGTGCGCGCCACTGTGCCATGAAAAATCTGTCCTGGTAATTCTTTTTGCGAAATACTCACGGTATCACCTGCTTTGATACGTTGTGCATAGGCTTGCGGCACGTAGACATAAATCCGCAACGTATCAACCTGCGCCAGACTAAATAAGGCTTTAGCAGCGCCGCCGTTACCGGCGTCGATCAGGTCACCGACTTCTACATTGCGATGTGTGATGACACCAGAAAAAGGGGCAATGATACGTTTGAATTGTTCTTGTCTTTGCAGACGTAGCACATTCGCATTCGCCGCTGCCAGATTGGCTTTCGCTTGCGTAAAGGCGCTGTTACGCTCATTCAATTCTTGTTGCGTTACCGCGTCTTTTTTGCGTAAAGCTTCCCAGCGTTCAGCTGAGGTTTTTGCCAGATCAAGGCTGGATGCGGCCTGATCACGAGCGGCAATGGCTTGTGCCAGCTGCTGATCAATTTCTGGCGTATCGATTTCTGCCAACACATCACCTTTGGCTACACGCGCACCGATATCTTTGTGCCAACGTAAAACGTAACCGCTACTCCGTGAGTAAATCGGCGCTTCTATCATGCCTTGCAAAGTGCCTGGCAAAGTCAATTCGCCTTTACCAGAAGCAGGCTTAGCATTGACCGTTGTCACATACAATTTGCTATGTTCTGCTGTTGCTTGCGCCAAAGCATGGGCATGGTTAGCACGCAAAGCGAAAGTCGCAACACCACCTAAACCGAGGCAAATCAACACACCGAGGCTGATCAGACGGGCACGACGCAAAATAGGGCCGCGATGCGGATGCGCCGCGTGATGATCCTGGCTACCATGGATGCCCATGTTGGCATGACGTTTTTCAGATTGTTCAGACATCTTAAGACTTCCCTTCTTCTGCAACTGGTGCGCTGGCAGGTACGGCATGATCAGTATGTCCGCCGCGCTGATTGATTTTATCCTGGCGATGATTCAGATATCGGTGAATGCCAGCGAAAACAATAGGAACAAAAAATAAAGTAGAAATGGTGGCAAATAGCAAGCCACCGATAACGGCGCGACCCAGAGGCGCATTTTGCTCTGCACCTTCGCCAAAACCAATCGCCATTGGAATCATACCAATGATCATGGCCAATGCAGTCATCAACACCGGACGTATCCGTGTCGCCCCGGCTTCCAACGCGGCTGACAA
This sequence comes from Undibacterium sp. Dicai25W, assembly GCF_049340505.1. NCBI lineage: Bacteria > Pseudomonadati > Pseudomonadota > Betaproteobacteria > Burkholderiales > Oxalobacteraceae > Undibacterium > Undibacterium sp. Dicai25W. The sequence continues at coordinate 58,546 of NZ_JBMPOQ010000007.1, forward strand.
TGGTGGCAAGCCTTCATTCATACATTGACGCGCAAACGACACCATCAAAATACTATTTGCCGTCGCCACACCCATGGTCATAATCGCCCCCGTCAAGGCGGGGACGCTCAACGTCGTACCAGTTAAGAACAACATCCAGACAATACCTGCCAACGCGGCAGGTAATGCCGTAATAATGATGAATGGATCAATCCACGACTGGAAGTTCACGACAATCAATAAGTACACCAACACGATCGCCATTGCCAGACCAATGCCCAAACCGACGAATGAGGATTTCATCGTTTCGACCTGACCACGAATATTAATTGTGGTACCACGTGGCAGTTCCGCACGTAATTGATTGACCAGTTTTTCTGTTTCACCAGCGACGCCCGCCAGATCGCGACCTTCTACGCTGACATACAAATCGATGACAGGTTTAATGTTGTAATGGGAGACTACTGCAAACTGTTCTGCGGGTTTCACATCAACCAGATTGCGCAGCATTTGCGTCGGCATACTACCGTTGGCATTCGGAACGGCATTCGCAGCTTTTACTGGTGTACGTAATAGCGCATCGAGATCATTGATCTGATATTGAGGCGTCTGCACCGCGATGTTATACACCACGCCATTGGCAGGATTGAGCCAAAACGCTGGTGCAGTCTGAAAACTGCCTGACAAAGAAACCAATAAGTTCTGCGCCACATCGACCGGATTTAAACCTAGTTGTTTGATCTGACTTCTATCCATATTCAATGCCAGGGTCGGCAGATTATTTTTTTGATGAATATGCACATCCACCGCACCTGGAATCGTTTTGACTTGCTTCATCAATTTACTGGCGATTTGATAATTAGCTCGTAAATCAGCGCCAGCAATCTGAATATCCAGCGCCGCAGGCAAACCAAAGTTCAGAATCTGCGTGACGATATCAGCAGGTTGGAAGAAAAATTCTACACCCGGAAAATGCTTAGGTAACTCGCGACGTAATTGATCAACATACGTTGCTGTCGCTTGATGGTCTTCGGATAAGGACATCAAAATTTCGGCATCCATGCTACCTATGGTGCCTGCATTGCTGTACGACAAGTTAATACCGCTGTATGGTAAGCCGATATTATCAAGTACCGTAACAAGCTCTTTCGCAGGAATGACAGTTCGTATCACCGTCTCGGCTTCGTCAGCAATCCGCGCGGTTTCTTCCAATCGGGTACCGGTAGGAGTTCGCATGTGTAAGCGAATCTGCCCCGAGTCAACGGCAGGAAAAAAGTCTCTCCCTAAGGTGAATACCAGGCCGCAAGACAATACGCAGAACGCCAGAAATACGCCACCAAACGCTTTACGATGCGTCAACAAGGTAGACAAGATGATGATGTAGCCACCGCGGAATTTTTCAAATCCAGCATCAAAACGGCGATACACGCGCTGTAACAGGCTTGGTTTGGCATTCGGATCGATATGCGCGTGATCCATCATCAACATAACCATCGTCGGTACCAATGTCCGTGACAAGACATAGGACGCCAACATGGCAAACACCACGGCTTCTGCCAAAGGTACGAACAAATACTTGGCGACCCCAGCCAGGAAAAACATAGGCACGAACACAATACAAATACACAGCGTCGATACCAGTGCCGGGATCGCGATCTCTCCGGCGCCGTCCAAAATCGCTTTGTGCAAATCGACGCCCTGATGTAAATGCCGCTCGATATTCTCAATCGTCACTGTCGCATCATCGACCAGAATACCCACCGCCAATGCCAGACCGCCCAGCGTCATAATATTGATGGTTTCTCCCATCGCATACAGAGCCAGAATCGAAGACAAAATTGATAAAGGAATCGATACCGCAATGATCAAGGTACTGCGCCAGTTACCAAGGAACAGCAATATCATTGCAGCAGTCAGGCAGGCAGCAATTAAGGCTTCATGAATCACACCGCTAATCGCCGCTTTGACAAAGACCGACTGATCAAACAAAGTAGAAATTTTTAAATCTTTAGGCACACCCTGCGCGACTGCGGGCAACATGCCTTTGAGTGTGTTGACGATATCCAACGTCGAAGAACCGCCGTTTTTCAGCACAGATAACAACGCACCACGTTGCCCGTCCTGCCGGACAATGTTGGTTTGCGGACTAAAGCCGTCGCGTACTCTGGCGACTTCAGATAAGTAGGTTGTGCTGCCGTTTTTTGCCAGTACCGGAATGTTATTCAAACCTGCAATCGTGTCCGGCGAGCCATTCATGGCAACGTTGAATTCAGTACCGCCAATTTTTGCTGTTCCTGAAGGCAAGGCTAAATTCTGTGCATTGACGGCATTGACCACATCGGTCGGCGTTAAACCCTTTGCCAGCAAGGCCTGATTATCCAGATCCACCGACACCACACGCATTTTGCCACCGTAAGGATAAGGAATTGCCGCACCTGGAACGGTAATCAACTGGGGACGCAAGAAGTTAATTGCCGTATCACCGAGGGCTTGCTCAGTCATGGTCGGGCTCGACAGGCCTAATTGGATGACCGGAATACTCGATGCAGAGTACTTGATGATCAGCGGTGGCGTAATCCCCGCTGGTAATTGACGTAACTGTGCTTGTTCAATCGCCACAACCTGTGCGATTGCCATCTGAATATTGACGTTAGGCTGAAAGAAAATTTTGATGATGGCAATGCCTGCCAGCGATTGCGACTCGACGTGCTCAATGTCGTTGACGGTCGTCGTCAGACTGCGCTCATTGGTAGCAGTAATACGCTGCCCCATTTCCTGCGCTGACAAACCTCCGTAGTTCCAGATAATACTCACGACCGGAATATTAATGTCAGGCAAAATATCGGTCGCCATTTTGGTTAAAACCAACGGCGTAGACAATAAAATGAGCAAGGCCATTACAATAAAAGTGTAAGGGCGTCTAAGTGCTATCTGAACAATCCACATGTTTTAACCTGGAAACGGAGTTTGGACAGGGCGCAGACATTTAATCATTGGTTCAGCTCTTCAACAACAATGTCAAAACAATGAAAAACACGCGCAACTGCATGACTTAGCGATTTAAAATACCTTGGAACTCATAGTTTCCGCAAAGGTACGAAAATCGGTGCAAGCGGATTGTAGCGGAAAATAAGAGAGTTGATTGTATCGCTAATATTTCAAGAAAAATGACATGGATAGTTTCAAATTTGGACTAAACATGGCTTTTTTGCCATGTGCCAATAATCTGACGCAATTGAAGTAAGCCATGCTCAATCGCCGCTGGACCTGGCGACAAAATGTCTGGCGATTTGATTTCAAATACATAACCTTCGCGGACAGCTGGTATTTGTCTCCAGCCTTCACGTTCCTTCAGGCTTTCTGGACGAAATTTTTTACCGCACCAAGAACCGATAATAATGTCCGGAGCACGCCTGACAACTTCCATAGGATCGGCAATAATTCTTTGTTTGGCGCTAAAGTGCACCGCCAGATCAGAGAACACATCATTACCACCTGCAACCGAGATCAACTCTGAGACCCAGCCAATACCTGACATCAAAGGTTCGTTCCATTCTTCAAAATAGACCTTGGGACGAGGCTGGTCATCACTGGTCTGTGCCTTAATGTAATCAATCTGAGTCTGTAAGCTGGCAATCAGCGCGTTAGCCTCTGCCTGCTTGTCGACAAGATTGCCGACCGTTTTAATCATTCGCAAAATCCCAGCGATAGTGCGTTGATTAAATGCGTGTACTTCTACCCCAGTACTAATTAATTCTTTGCACAGTTCTGCCTGCATATTGGAATATGCCAGTACCAGATCAGGCTGCACCGCTAACACGCGTTCCGCCTTACCTGAAGAAAACGCGCTGATTTTCGGTTTTTCTTCACGTGCCCGCGCTGGTCTGACGGTGTAACCGGAGATACCTGCAACTAAATCCTCAGCCCCTAATGCGTACATCACCTCGACGGCCTCAGTCGAAAGACAGGCTACACGTTGATACATACTCATTTTTGGCCTTTACCTGAAGCGCTACTACGATGTTGACGTGACTGCTCCAATGCAGAACAGATCGCTTTTGCGCCATCAATAATTCTTGGCCCCGGTCGATTCATTAAATCACCATCAATGGACAACAAATTATGATTTTTATTTGCCAGCAAGGTGTTAAAGCTTTTCCATTGAACAATATCGTTCTTGCTTTCGCCTTTGGCATCAGTACCGATGATCAGTTCAGGATTTTCTTGCAATACGGCTTCCACTGTCACAACAGGTGCGGAGGCCGACAGTTGACCAAAAATATTATCACCGCCACAAAGACGAATCGCATCGCTAACGATGTGCTTATCGTTCAGGGTATAGAGCGGACGACCCCAGACTTGATAAAAAGTCCTGACCTTAGGCTTATTCTGATACTGCGAACTGAGTTGTTGCAACTGCTGGCTAAAGCTTGTCGCGGCGGCTTGCGCGGCATTTTCCGTACCCATCATCTGGCCAAATTTAGTCAACGTGTCGGGAACTTGATTGAGCTTTTGTGGTTCGCTAAAGAAAAATGGAATGCCTGATTTACGTAGCGTTTCTAGTTGTTGATTAAAAGCGCCATGCATCCATACGACTAATAAATCTGGTTTTAAGGCGATGATACGTTCCAGATCTACCTGACGTAAGTCACCGACGCGTTGAATACTTTTTGCCGATTCAGGGTAATCGCTATACTTGACGGTACCGACGATTTTACTTCCGGCACCCGCCGCAAAAATCAGTTCGGTGACATGCGGTGCAAGGCTAATGACTCTTTGTGCCGGGCGTTCTAACGTAACGATATTTCCTAAGTCGTCCGTCACTGTGATCACAGCAAAACTGCTCGCTGATAATGTCATCAGACAAGTCGTCAAAGCGATCCGAAGAGATTTATACATGCTGCTGTGTCCATTCATTCAAAGTACTGCTTAATAACTGCCAACCTGCTTCGCTTCCCGGCAAACCAAAACGCAAACCATGCGGTCCACCATGCAGACGATCCGCTGCTTCTGGAAACCAGCGTAACCAGACACCGTGCTCTGCCATGAAATGCCATAAAACTTCGGTATGTCCATCCAGATCACGATGGTTTGCCCATTGAAACAAATCTGTCCCTGACGAGTTGATCCCATGTTGCTTCAACAGGCTGCGCAAACGCTCACCTTGCGCTTGCAATTGCGTGCGGGTCGCCATTTGCCAGGCGCGATCATTTAACGCCGCAATCGCAATTTGCTGAGCAGGACCACTCACGGCCCATGGCCCCAGCATCGCCGCCAGTTGTTGCAATAGTTCAGTCTGCGCTGCGACAAAGCCTAAGCGTATTCCTGCTAAACCAAAAAATTTACCGACGGAACGCAAAACAATCAAACCAGCTCGCTGGGTTTGTGCTGCAACACTTAGCATCGGCAAGGTATCTCCAAATGCTTCGTCGACGACTAGCCAGCCACCGCGCTGTGCAAGGCGTTCGCCCCACTTTAACAATTGATCAGGCGCGATGGTTTCACCGGTAGGATTATTCGGATTACATAACACCAACACATCAGCCTGATCAAGCATGCTATCGAGCGCAGCATAAGCAACTTCGGTCACCTGATGTCCGGCGCGCCGCCACTGATGAGCATGTTCTGCATACGACGGTGCGGACACCACAACTCGCGCTATGCCATGCAAGTTTTTACGTAATAAAGGTAAAGTCTGAATCGCTGCCTGTGTACCAGCAACCGCCAACATTGTGGGCGCGGCGTAATAAGTTTGTGCCGCGATGATGAGTTCGTCTGAATGCTCTGGCAAACGGTGCCAGGCATTGTCAGCCAATACCGGTGCAGGATAAAAATGCGGATTAATTCCGGTCGACAAATCCAACCATTGCTCTAAAGGGCGGTTAAAATTTTTTACGGCGTCACGTAAATTGCCACCATGGGCCAACAAGTTATGCTGCATACAAAGCTCCGCTCATGACGATAACGGCCAATACCAAAATACCAGTCCACAAAATACTGACATTCAAAACGAGTCGCCAGGCACTTTGTATATCTTGCGCTGTTGCGTTTCGCCCCATGCCTAATGGTGGACGCACTTCATCGATCCCATCGTAACGGGCACTGCCACCTAAAGCCAGACCCAACGCGCCAGCACCAGACGACATTACTGGTCCCGCATTCGGACTAGGCCAACCAGGTGCCTGAGTACGCCAACAATGTAAAGCCAGCCGTGTTTGCCCCAGTAAAGCATAACTAAGTGCTGTCAGTCGCGCCGGTATCCAGTTCATGACATCGTCGATGCGTGCAGCAACACAACCAAAACGTAAGAAACGTTGATTCCGATAACCCCACATCGCATCCAATGTGTTTGACGCACGATACAAAACGGCACCTGCACCACCAAGCAAGACAAACCAGAACAAGGTTCCAAACACGGCGTCGCAACCATTTTCCAACACTGACTCAACACTGGCTTTGGCGAGATATTCTTCATCCGCATGTGCGGTATCGCGACTGACGATATACGATGTCAAACGGCGGGCAGTGTCCAGATCGCCATGTTGCAAAGCGGACTGTATCGGCAAATTATGGTCACGCAAGCTGCGCAAGCCGACACAAAAATACAGCAGTAGCACATTCAATAAAGGGGCGAGCCACAAGCTAAAGCGGGCGGCAAGTATCAGCACTACTTGCGTACAACACACTAAAGGCAATACCGTCAGACACCACGCCAACGCACCTTTCCAACGACTTGCTTCTGGATGATTTAACCTACGCTCAATGAAATTCGCCATGTTGCCAAAACCGACCAAAGGATGCCAGCGACGGACTTCTCCAATCGACATGTCCAGCGCCAATCCCAGCACGACACAGCAAGCGATAACAGTCGCACTCATCATCAGCATGTCTGGCCTTTCAAATATAAAGGCAAGCCAGCAGCGACCCACACCGCCTGCTCACAGATTGTTGCAACGGCTTGATTTAAGCGCCCGGCCTCATCAACAAACCATCTCGAAATCGCTCCCATAGGAACGATGCCCATGCCAACTTCATTCGATACCAGTATCACGTCGCCCTTGGCTTGCGCGAGCGCATAGAGCAATGCCCGTCTTTGCTGCGTGAACGTTGCTGGTGGCGTGATGATGCCGATCTCCGGAAACTCTGTCGCTTCAGCAAACAGACAATTCGATAACCAGACGGTCAGGCAATCGATCAGCACTACGGTATCCGGCTGGCTGTACTGTTCAATGACGGCACCCAGCTCAAGTTTTTGCTCTACCGTTGTCCAACGCGAGGGGCGTTGGCTTTGGTGATGAGCTATCCGCGCCAGCATCTCCGGATCGCTCGATGCACTTGCCGTAGCAACATAAATCACTCGTTTTTCAGGCTCACTCCATTGTTGCGCAATACGCTCTGCAAAACTGCTTTTACCTGATCGAGCGCCACCAAAGACCAGCATACGTTTCATGATTGCACCGGTAAAAACAAATCTGCAGTTGAAGACAGATTTGACGGGAAATACGCATGAAAATACGACGCACGACAACTTCCAGATTGATAAATTGCCTCACCTGCAGCGCCATCGCGCTGCTTCGTCGTTTGCCCGATGGGTTGCAAATGTGTTTCAAAGCGCGAGTAGTGAAAAGTGTGCCCCCGCAACTCTGCAGGCTCGCCAGACTCATCAGAATGCGTCCACTTTTGCCCACCCAAGGCGGCCAATCGTTTTTGCATATGCACGGTTCCAGCCAACAAGCCAGCCATGGGCCAGGCTTGCTCGTTCTGATCAACCAGACCTTCGGTGATCGACATCATGCCACCGCATTCTGCCCAGATCGGCATTCCAGATGCATGTGCGGCTCGAATCGATGCCAGCCAAACGTTTGCCTGGGTTAATGTCTGCGCATGCAATTCAGGATAACCGCCAGGCAAATACACCGCATCGGCTGAAGCGGGTATTGCTTGATTGGCGAGCGGTGAAAAAAAGACTAACTTTGCGCCTAAATCACGCAAGCATTGCAAATTCGCTGGATATAAAAAAGCGAACGCCGCATCACGTGCAATCGCAATTGTTTTACCTTGTAGCGGTGTTGAAGATGATTGGACGTCGCGATCAGATTCGGCATCGAGTTCAAAGCGGGTTTCAGGCAAAGCATCCCATGCCTCCATATCCAGCGTGAGTTGCGCTGCGAGTTGATCTAAGATGGCGTCTATTTGCTGCACTTCTTGTGGTAGTACCAGCCCAAGATGCCGCTCAGGCAAGGCTTTTTCCTGACGTGCGAGACTGCCAAGTAGAGGGATATCGCGCATCGCTTCTGCCACCATTTGTGCATGTCCTGGCGAAGCAATCCTGTTCGCCATCACCCCCGCCAGATTGACCGGGCCAAAGTCGCGTAAGCCTAACGCCAGCGCACCCACGGTTTGCGCCATGGCTGACGCATCCAATACGGCTAATACGGGCACGCCAAATGCGCGCGCCAGATCAGCCGATGAAGGATTGCCATCGTACAAACCCATCACGCCTTCAATCAAAATCACATCCGCATGTTGTGCCGCTTGCGCCAACATCATTTGCGATGCGGCATGCCCGACCATCCACAAATCAAGTGAAAAAACAGGTGACCCACAAGCGCGTTCCAGCATCATGGGATCAATAAAATCAGGTCCCGTTTTAAATACACGAACCGTTTTTCCGAGTTGTACTAATTTTCTTGCAAGGGCTGCGGTAGTCGTGGTTTTTCCTTGTCCAGAAGCGATGGCCGAGACCAGCACCACTTTTGCTGATACGCCTACCATTCAACGCCTGCCTGAGCAATGATGCCATCTTTGAATGCGTGCTTGACCACCTGCATTTCTGTCACGGTATCGGCAATTGCAATCAGTTCTGGCAAAGCACCACGTCCAGTCACAACCACGTGCTGCATTTCTGGTCGGGCATCTAAATCTGCAATGACCGTATTGATATCCAGGTAGTGATATTTGAGCGCAATATTGAGCTCGTCGAAAACGACTAAACCTATGCTTGGATCATTTAAAAATTTTTTACCTTGTTCCCAGGCAAGCGTTGCTTTTTCTATGTCACGTTCACGGTTTTGCGTTTCCCAGGTATAGCCTTCACCCATTGCATGAAATTGCACTTCATCCGGAAAACGGCGTAAGAAAATTTCTTCACCGGTCGACATTGCCCCTTTAATAAACTGCACCACACCGACTTTCATTCCATGTCCCAAAGCACGCATGACCATGCCGAAAGCACTGGAGCTCTTGCCTTTGCCGTTGCCGGTATGAATCAGCAGTACGCCGGTTGCCCGTTGCGCCTGATCGATTTTTTCATCCATCAATGCTTTCTTGCGTTGCATACGACGTTGATGGCGGGTATTGATATTATCGATCTCTGCGGCTGAGGTGACGTCCTGATGACCAACGTTGATGTCTGGTGAATTTAAATTGCTCATGATAACTTTCATTAATCGCGGGGCAAAAACAAGGTCTGACCGTGATGGGTAAAACGTTCTATTGGATGTCCAAGGCACAGACTAAGCTGGTCGGCATTAAGTATGTTGTCAGCAGGACCAGCGACCCAACTGCCGTCCCCCATCAACAGCAAAGCATGGGTCGCGATCCGGTAAGCCAGATTTAAATCATGGCTGACCATGACGACTGACTTATTTTGCTCACGACATAATGTTGAAAACAACTGCATCACACTCACCTGATGAGCGAGGTCAAGCGCGTTCGCCGGTTCATCTAGTAGCATCAACTTCGCATCCTGCGCCAGCAAAGCGGCGATAGCAACGCGCTGACGTTCACCACCCGACAAGCTGCGCACGTCGCGTTGCGCGAGTTCTTCCACATCCAGATCGCGCAATGCTTGCATAGCGATTTCCAAATCTGAATTCGATTCCCAATACTGGGTGCCTTGATATGGATGGCGCGAACTCAAGACCGTATCAATGGCGGTATAGGCAAACGCATCGACTCGGCTTTGCGGCAAAAAAGCACGCTCACGCGCCAACGCCAGCAAAGGCCATGCAGGCAAAGGTTTATCGTTTAAAAAAATTTGTCCGCCATCGGCTTCACGCAAGCCAGCTAAGGTACGCAAAAGCGTGCTTTTACCCGCACCATTACGACCAATGATGCACCAGCATTCACCGGCTTTCACTTGCCAGCTTAATTTATCGACTAATTGCCGCTGACCAGCCTTCAGACTCAGGTAACGGGTTTCCATTAGCGCCTCCGCAATTGATGTAATTGCAGCAGGAACATCGGTACACCGATCATCGCCGTGATCACGCCCACAGGTAACTGCTGCGGTGCGACGACGGTGCGGGCAATCGTATCAGCCAACACCAAAAAGCTCCCTCCCGCCAAGGTCGCACTAGGAATCAACAAACGATGATCAGGGCCTAAAGCAAAGCGGCAGGCATGCGGCATAATTAAACCAACAAAACCAATGCTGCCCGCAGTACTCACTGCACTTGCCGTCAGCAAAGCCGAGCACAAAAATAATAACTGGCGTAAGCGACCGATATTCACGCCCAGCGTCGTGGCGTTGTCCGCATGCATCGCTGCCACATTGATGCCACGCGCATTACGCATCGCAAATATCAATATCAACACGCCAACGATCCAGGGCATAGAGCTGCCCTGCGTGTTTGACAAATCACCGATCATCCAAAACACCATGCCGCGCAAACGGCTGTCTGGTGCAACTGACAGCATGAGCGTAATCAAGGCACCACAACCAGACGCCACAATCACCCCCGTCAGCAATAAAATAGGCGCACTGCCGTCGCTGCTACCAGTGCCGCGCAAATCACGGTATGCCAATGCAAACAATAACAAGGCAACAGCGATCGCGCCGGCAAACGCTGCTAAATCGACCATCCAGAATGCGCCATAAAATAAAATCATCGCCAAAGCGCCAACCGACGCACCACCAGAAATCCCAAGCACATACGGATCAGCGAGCGGATTACGCAATAATGCTTGCATCATGACGCCAGAGAGCGCCAATGTGGCACCAGTAATAAAGCCACTCAAAGCACGCCCGAGTCGTAGTTCCAGCAAACTGGCGGCAAGTGAGGATGGCTCTCCGTGTATCAGCTCCATCATGGCATGCCACAATTCGCTCAGACTCAAACTCACCGAGCCGGTCAGGCAGGCAATGACAATGCTGGAAACAGAGACGAAAATTAAAAGAGGAATAATCAGACTGGCGCGCTTCGCAGCCAAGAGCAAAGGCTGGTGCGGAACCTGACGAAAAGAAAAAAGAGACATTTTTGTCATGCCTGAACCATAAAAATGGGAAAGCAAAAGAAACGAAAATCTTTGCAGACAGCTTCGTTACTCTGACTTATAAATTGGCTGAACGCTGACATTCAAACTCGGCGTTCAAACTATGCATCAAAATTTGGCTTCCAAGTTCGTTCGAGGTCACCGAATTTTCGTTAAAACATCTGGTACTACTTTGCAATTCCCACTTCGCAAAAACCACCCCAGCGAGTAATACTAATTTTGCCGGGATGGTTTTTCGACTGTCCTGAATTATTTAAAACCGTAGTTCAGGCCGACATACACATTCGAACCCGGTGTGTTATAACCATAGGCCAGTGCATAGTCTTTGTTTAACACGTTATTCCAACGTGCTACCGCAGACAGATCTTTGTTCAACGCATAGGTGCCATACAAATTCATCAGGCTATAACCGCTCAACGTACGCGTGTTAGTGACGTTATCAAAACGATCGCCAGAGAAAATTGTTTCTACGCCGAGTTTCGCTTGTGCCAAAGTATATTCGGCAGAAAAGCTCGCATGCTGCTTAGCGCGACGTGCCAGACGTTTGCCTGTTGTGTCATCAACCGGATTCTGGAAATCTAAAGCACCGCGCAATGCCAGGTCGCCGAGACGGGTATTGGCGCCCAAAGTCAAACCAGACATGGTTGCTTTGTCGACGTTATAAGCACACCCGTATAGATGCGTAGATTGTTGAACTGGGCAAACATTGGTACTGACCAATAAATTAGTCGCTTTGTTTTGATAGTACACGGCACTCAACTGATTTACGCCCTGCTCGTAATACACACCAATTTCTGCATTTTTTGCTTTTTCCGGCTGGTTACTCGCAATACCATAGCCTGGATAGTAAAGTTCATTGAAAGTCGGAGCACGGAAGCTTGTGCCGTAGCTGGCATTGACGCGCCAGTCTGGCGTCAAACGATAGCCATAAGCAAGGCTGCCAGTCGTATTTGAACCGTACACAGAGCTATTATCATTACGAATGCTAACACTAGCTAAATGGGCGTCTAACTTCCATACGTAAGAAGCTGCAACTGAATTAGTCGTGCGTTTCTGGTTCAATTCTGCAGTAGTACCTCTGACTTTTTCTTGACGACTTTCTGCGATCACTTGTAATACGTCTTTACCAAGGCGAATATCATTTTGTAAGCTGAACAGATTCTGATGCGTATCGATCTGACTTTGACCATATGAAGCATCGGTATAGCCGAGCGTATTCGACTGAGCAACTTGCAGATTAGCCGTCCAGACGTCATTGACCTTTGCTTTGCCATATACAGCAATGGTTTGCAACTGTTCAACGGAGTGGTCATCATACGATGAACCTGCGTCAAACTGCGCGTTCAGTCGGCTTTGCATGAACTTCACACCAGTTTCATATCCTGGCGCCAATTGCCAGTTGAAATTACCACTTGCGCTATCAAGTTTATAGCCATCCTTGTCCGCGTTATAGCTATATTTTCCGGCATTCGGATTGGTCGCAGAAAAACCAATATTGTTTTCATGACCGACGTTCAACGCATAATTGAATTCATTGCCGGATGAGCCAGAAACACCCGCCTGCATTTTACGCAAACCATAACTACCGGCACCAACAGAAGCTGTCAATGCTGCAGGGCCATTGCCTTTTTTAGTAAAAATCTGAATCACGCCGCCCATTGCATCAGCACCATACAAACTCGAGAGTGGTCCGTAGACGATTTCAATGTGGTCGATCTGTCCAAGTGGAATGGTTTCCCAGCTAGCACCGCCGAGTGTGGATGAGCTGTACCGTACACCGTCAATCAAGACCACGTTTTGCGCATTGCTGCCACCGCGCATTAACACAGAAGAAGTCGTGCCAGCGCCACCATTACGGGTAATTTCAATACCACGTTGTTGTTGCAGCAAATCAACCAAAGATTCGGAACCTGCGTTTGCAATTTGCTCAGAAGTGATAACGACATTGTCTGCCAACACATCTTTGGCGGCCTGAACCTGACGGCCAGCGGTTACAACGACATTTTGTGCAGTATTGGAGACAGATTGCGCAGAGGCATTTGCCGAAAAAGCGGCAGCCACAGCCAAAGAAATGGCAAGAGGTTTTAAAACTAGATTCATGATATAGATAATAAATAGAGCACGCAGCCAACGTCCCCGCAGGCTGCATAGAACAAAATAATCGCAGAACAAAGATCGTCGGGTGCTTACGCTACCCAAACTTAGTCAGACGCCTGGCGTCAGCTAACGACGAAACTCCCCGTTCGTATTACTTCACGTATTCTGGCCGGTATCCGGGCTGACAAATATCACCACCTGACCTTCCCATGCAAATAGCACAGTGGTATTGGAAGATGGCTGGCTGAGCATTAAGCTCAGCAATTTGTTCACCGTTGCGGGGGCAGCACATTCACGTTAAGTCTTATTTGAAATCAACATAGCGATGCGATACAGCGACAAAGCCTGATTGATTTGATACAGAAATAACATCATGTTTCCCGTTTAACCGCAGACATGGACATGTCCGCGAGCACCAAAACCCCGCCATTCTATAGATGGATGGCGATGCGGGCAAGGTGATATGGTGGAGGCAGAGGTGTAGCCACACAAATAGCAGGAAAATGTTATCTATTCGACAGTGGCTTTTTGATTTGCCTTTGATACCCAGGCGTTGATGAGTTCTTGGTGCAAATCAGATAATCCGTCTAAGGCAATACCGACCCGGTAATGATCGTCGGTTAATACGATGTGTTTGATCTCGCATTGACAACTGACACGGATAATTTCACTGCGAATTTCTATGGAGGGAATTTCTATCATTGCGTGATAGGTTTGATTGCGCATTAGTCTTTGGGGGCAATCGAGCAGCAGCCCTGTTTTAGAAATATTGACGGCTCTACAAAACATCAAGCTACCGTCCTTGAGCTTGATGCCGGTACGCCAGGTAACATTGATTCTTGGGGCTCTTCTTAGCTCTATCATTCGCTTAACGCTTAGCACGCGGTATCAGTACTCAGGACTCATGACTCAGTCAAACCATGGAACGCACAAAAAATTACGCCACAGAAAGTTAAGCATGCGGGTCAAATTGCACAAGCAATATACAAAAAAACAATATTAGTACTACATCAGTATTTCTAGTTCAGTGCAAGAACCAAATTCAATATTTACATGCAATTTTGCTACCCGTTGTGCTAAATCGACAGAAGTATTTCCCCGCTGCCAAGTACTCAGAATTTTAATGATTCCGCTATGACAAATTACGACAGCTTGTTCTACGGCATGCTGTTGCAGGTCAGAAATGAATGCAATGACGCGGGTCGTCATTTGCATTACATTTTCGCCTTCACCGGGAGCATAGTGAACAGTATCCGACGCCCATGCATCGATTTGCCAGCGAGGAATTTGTTCCCATGTTTGCATCTCCCACGCACCAAAGTTCAACTCCATAAGACGGGCATCAACGATGGGATGAGAGTGAAGTTGTTGCGCCAGTTTCAAGCAACGCGACAGTGGGCTGGTGTACACAGGAACACTATCAGACCAACGACAAAGAAAAGTCGGCACCAGCTCAGCAATATCACTCTCTTTGACTGGAACATCGCTCTGACCGTAGCAAATTCCAGGCGCGATGTCTGGCTTAGTATGCCGGATCAGATACAGACGCATGTTTAGCCAGGAGCGTGCGCCAGTAAGCCGAGGTAGAAAACAACTTCGGTTACTTGTTGAACAGCGCCCAGACAATCGCCAGTATATCCACCGATGCGCTTAACAAATGTTCTCGCCAGAAAAAACGCGGCCAATGGCATCAATATCAAAGCAGGAAGCAATCGCTCAAGTATGACTGGCTGCCACAACAGAATCGCTCCGAGCGGCAAAATCACGCTCAGACAAGCGACACCAAATTCATTCGAACTCATATGCTGAGCTAAGGGCTTGGCCTTGCCCTCTAGCTTGGCATAATCCAGCAACCAAATCAGGCTGCAAGAAACCAAACGCGATAAAGGATGTGCAATTAATAAAGCGGGCACAACCAGTACTGTCGGCAAACTCACCAACAAGGCAAATTTCAACAAGAGCATCAGGCAGATACCGATCGCTCCATAAGCACCGACGCGAGAATCCTTCATAATCTCCAACACGCGCTCTGGTGTTATGCCACCACCGAAGCCGTCGCATACATCGGCAAATCCATCCTCATGAAATGCGCCCGTCAGTAAAATCCCCGCCCCCATAGAAAGCACGACAGCGATCGCCGCAGGCCACCATTGCAAAGCAGCGATATACACCGCAGCAACCACACTACCGACCACCCATCCAACAGCAGGAAAATACCTCGACGCCTGATGCAACCATGACGCATCAAAACCCACCCATTGCGGAATAGGAATACGTGTAAAAAACTGCATCGCGATGAAGAACAGACGCAATTGATGCAAACAGTGATGGCGCAGACTAGCTATCATAATAGTGACTTAGCCCGCACTTTTTTCGCTAACTTGGGCGGAACCAAATGTCGCCATTTGATTCAGGAAATTGACCGCTGCCTGGAGCATAGGATAAACCAAAGCAGCACCAGTTCCCTCGCCCAGACGTAAATCCAGTTGTAACACAGGTTTTGCGCCTAATGCTTGCAGCATACGCGCGTGTCCACTCTCATCGGATTTATGAGAAAAGACGCAGTAATCCAAGATCGCCGGTTCCATTTTTGCTGCCACCAACAAGGCACTGGTTACAATAAATCCATCGATCAGCAAAACCATGCGGCGTTCGGCTGCAGCCAGCATCGCACCTACCATGGTCGCAATTTCAAAACCGCCAAAACATGCAAGCACATCTAGCGGTTCAGTCACCTTTGCATGCAAGGCCACTGCAGCCTCGATGACTTTTTGCTTGTGCAAGATACCAGCACTATTTAAACCGGTACCGGCACCAACACAATCGGCAACGGCGACGCCGCTTAATTTATGCATCAGCGCTGCCGCAGCGGTCGTATTGCCAATACCCATCTCACCAAAACCGAGCACATTACCGCTCAAACGAGCGACCAGATCGCGGCCGTTTTGCAAAGCCATCTGACATTGTGCCGAAGTCATTGCAGGTTCTTGTGCAAAATTACAGGTACCGTTCGCAACCTTGCAATTGTGCAAAAATTCACGTGCTCCAAAATCATGATTGACGCCAGCATCAACAATCTGCAGATCAATACCATTCTGTTTAGCGAACACATTAATCGCCGCCCCGCCCGCCAGAAAATTTTCTACCATCTGCCACGTGACATCCTGCGGATACGCCGATACGCCCTCAGCAACGACACCATGGTCACCAGCAAAAATCATGATGCCTGGGGCATGTAAGTTGGGTGTAGTTGTTTGCTGAATCAAGCCTATTTGCGCTGCCAATTCTTCCAAACGACCCAGGCTACCCAAGGGCTTGGTTTTGTTATTAATTGCGGCAGCCAATGCTGCTTCGAGATCGGTATTTTTTGTGCTGCGTAAGCTTGCCATCATGTCAGTGATCAGTAGTAAAAACGATTAAATAAAATAACAGACCAGGTCGCCACCGCGATAATTAATGTGAGCAGCACGGCTGCACTACCAAAATCCTTGGCGTTTTTTGATAAAGAGTGGCGCTCTAAAGAAACGCGATCAACCACGGCCTCAATCGCTGAGTTAAGCAACTCCACTACCAATATCAGCAGCAGCACCGCGATCATCATTAATTTTTCAAATGAAGAAACTGGTAACGCCAATGCAGCAACGATCCCGATCACGACCAATACTAATTCCTGGCGAAACGCATGTTCGTTTTTCCATGCGGATTTAAAACCATCGATAGAGTAAAAAAACGCTGAGAAAATGCGTTTGAAACCACTCTTACTTTTAAATTCGCTCACAGCTTGTTCTTTGACTGGCATACATCTTCCTTCGACAGAATTCTATAAGGCATACATGAAATCATTGTGCTTCGTTACGCTACCCAATCGGGAGACCCTGACACAACAAGACATTCCAATAGCTCGACATCTCTTGCAAGCGCTGAGTAATCACCAACTGAGCACCAACTGAGCACCAACTAATCACCAACTGAGCACCAGCTGAGCACCAACTGAGGTGCACTGATCTCGCCGCGGAATTTTACATGACAAAGCTGCGCATTCCCGCGCGATCTTGCGCTAATTTTTCAGTGTTACTCACGATCAATAGAAAATTTGAAAGATCGTCAAAATAGCAAAAGAAGTGCCTGCAATAAAAATGTTGCACCGCAGCTAAGTCAAGTGAACAATTTATTTAAAAATTCGCAAATTTACATCATTTCTTTCTTTATCTTAGCTGTGTATAGGGTTTTACAACGCGAATCAATGACGAACTTTTCACATTATGGTATAACAATCCTATTGCATTGCATCACAGATCTTATGAAAATCGACGCTACAGCTACTGATAAAACTTCTATTCAGGTCATAGAACGCATGGTTTCATTACTTGATGCGCTATCGCGCTATCAAGACCCGGTTAGTCTCAAAGAGCTCGCCATCGTGACAGGCCTCCATCCATCAACTGCACACCGCATCCTGAATGATCTGGTCACTACCCGCTTTGTGGATCGTGCCGAGACAGGCTATTACCAACTGGGCATGCGTTTATTGGAGCTGGGTAATATCGTCAAAAGCCGCCTGAACGTGCGTGAAGCTGCCGTCGATTTTATGCGTGCTTTGCATAAGCAAACGAATCAAACCATCAATTTGTCCGTGCGCCAGGGCGATGAGATCGTGTACATCGACCGCGCCTATTCTGAACGTTCCGGTATGCAGGTCGTACGAGCCATTGGTGGTCGTGCCCCGCTGCATCTCACTTCTACTGGTAAATTATTTTTATCGCTCGATGAACCGAAAGCGATCCGCGCGTACGCAACCCGCACCGGATTAGCTGGTCATAACAAAAACTCCATTACTGATCTGGCGAAGCTGGAAAAAGAATTGGCAGACGTACGTAGCAATGGCTACGCCAGAGATAACGAAGAACTCGAACTCGGTGTACGCTGCATGGCAGCAGGCATACGCGACGATAGCGGCAAGATGATCGCAGGTTTATCGATTTCCGCACCTGCTGATCGTTTGCAAGAAGACTGGCTCAGCAATCTGACCGACACCGCCGAACAGATTTCGGCCGCACTTGGTTATCGTATTTAAGAATACATGCAGATTTCCCTGACGGGGTTACTCTGCCTATCAACCTGGTTTGGCGCTGATGCACCAACCAGCTCCCGCCTGCGCGGGAGTGACGAACTTAAGTACTATGATTGCTTCGCATTTCACGGCATTGCACGGGTTTGCAAACAAGTTGGAACAAATAGAATTTAAAACTACTTCGCTCTCGCCCCATATTTAATGGAAACCAGTTTGCCACTTTCAAAGCGCAAAGTCGTCATAAATTGCCCGGCACCCGGGTTATAAGTCCATTCATCGACAGCTTCGCATGGAACAACGCTGACATTTGCATTGTTTGCAGCAGGCGCTTTGTCAGCAGGTTTGCAAAATGCGTCCTTAAAAACTGGTTCACCGCACTTTTGCGAGACAGTAGATTTAGTTTCACCAATTCTCACCAAGTCATTTTGACAGCGAAACGTGTCACTCGATGCTGCCATACAAGCAGGTGCATTGATTAGTGCGAGCATTCCGGCAACGGCAAGCAAATAATTAAATTTCATGGAATTCCTTTTGGAATCAACTTTATCGCCAATTTTATCGATCAACTACACTTTAGAACCAAAACGCTCAAAGCGCGGCAGGTAATAATGGTCGCCATTTAATGAAAACATCAGGCGCTTGACTTGCCCGGTGATCAATTCGCGCTTTACCAATCCGATATAACGTGAATCTTTGCTGTTATCGCGATTGTCACCAAGCATCATATACTGACCTTCCGGCACTTTCACTGGAGCGAAAGTACGCAGAGCAAAACGCTCGGGCATGACAATAATGTGATGGTCAAGACTACCGAGGCGTTCTTTGTAGACGCGCTGCTCTCCCGCGAACTCACGTTGTGGGGTAAGGTGATCGGCATTGGCAACAGAAATAGGTTCGTAATTGGCTGCCTGACCATTGATGTATAAATGCTCATCGCGCATTTCAACCACATCACCAGGTATCGCAACCAAACGTTTAACCAGACGCGTACCATCTTCAGGCGAACTAAAAGTGACAACATCGCCGCGTTGAGGGTCATCCAGATGCTTTACGATCACATCCGTAAATGGCAACTTAAAATCGTAAGCGATGCGGTCACAAATCACGCGATCACCTTCCAATAAGGTCGGATACATGGAACTTGATGGCACAGAATAATAATCAGCGACAGCACTTCTGACCAACACCATGCCGAGCATGAACACTAAAAAACCTTTGTTATCGGCAACTACTTTTTTAATATTCATCGTAAAGTCTCCTGTATAACTTAATGTAAGAAAATCCGCTGATTCACTGAGCGCAAAGAATCATCAATGCCACGAACTCGTTTGAGGGTGAGTTTTGGACAAAAAAATACCCCGAAAGTTCGGGGTATTTTTAAGCTTGCAAAAATAAGACTTATTTTGCGCTCATCAATGCCACTGTCGTGTCGAGCATACGGTTAGAGAAGCCCCACTCGTTGTCGTACCAGCTGGAAACTTTCACCAGACGACCATTTACTTTAGTTAATGTTTCGTCGTAAGTAGAAGATGCTGGGTTGTGGTTGAAGTCAACCGATACCAACGGTGCTGTGTTGTAATCCAGAATACCTTTCAACGCGCCTTCGGATGCCTCTTTCAGGACTTTGTTGATTTCTTCAACGGTTGTGTCGCGTTTAGCGATGAAAGTCAGATCAACAACAGAAACGTTGATGGTTGGAACGCGCATTGCGTAACCATCCAGTTTGCCGTTCAATTCTGGCAATACCAGGCCAACTGCTGCAGCTGCACCAGTTTTAGTTGGGATCATGCTCATGGTCGCAGAACGCGCACGACGCAAATCTTCATGCATCACGTCAGTCAATACCTGATCGTTCGTGTATGCGTGGATCGTTGTCATCAAACCGCTTTCGATACCGATCGCGTCGTTCAATGGTTTTGCCAAAGGCGCTAAGCAGTTTGTTGTGCATGAAGCGTTAGAGATCACTGTGTCTGTGGATTTCAGAACACCGTGGTTCACGCCGTACACCACTGTTGCGTCGACATCTTTACCGCCTGGAGCGGAGATGATGACTTTCTTAGCGCCGCCAGCCAAATGGGCAGATGCTTTTTCTTTTGTCGTGAAGAAGCCTGTGCATTCCAGAACAACGTCAACATTCAATTCACCCCAAGGGATATTCGCTGGGTTACGTTCTGCAAACACTTTGATTTTATCGCCGTTGACGATCATTGTGTCGCCTTCAACACTGACTGTGCCAGGGAACTTGCCGTGCGCTGTGTCGTAGCGTGTCAGGTGGGCATTGGATTCAGCATTGCCGAGGTCATTGATAGCAACGATCTGGATTTCGTTTTTGAATTTGCCACCTTCGTAGTGAGCGCGAAGGATGTTGCGGCCGATACGGCCATAGCCGTTAATTGCGACGCGAATCGTCATGGTTTTATCTCCAAAGGACTATACAACAATAAATAAATAAACAACAAAATAAACTGTTAAGACTTCCAGGACTACCGCCGGTCTCACTCATACGCTGAGTAGCTTTCCGCCGATAAATCCGCGCTATTTCACACTATTTCACGCTATTTCTCATTCTTCTGACGCAGTTACCGCGATTCTCTCAGTAAACAGAAGACGATGTTGGCATGGCATTCACGGAAGCCATTAACACGGACAAATCGCGCCAGCCGTAACCAACTTCTTTCAGATCCATGCCATCCCAGCTAAACGCTTGTTCATGCAACAAAACGCCGCCCAACTCTTCATAGAAATTTCTGGCAATTGCGTTACCAGAAATCACCCACACTAATAAACTTTCCGCGCCTTGTGCCTGCAAAGTGCGCGCCACCTTTTGCACCATACGACGACCTATGCCGGAACGTTGCCAAGCGGGACGTAAATAAATTGCCGTCAATTCCGCTTGCATACCGAACTTCGCATCCGGTAACAACATGCCGGATGCGAAACCGATGATGTGTCCTTCGCTTTCCGCAACGTAGACACAAACGCGGTCACCCGCCACAGGCAAGGCTTGCAGAATTTGTTTCCAATGCAAGAAGCTGTCTTCCACGCGCATTTGGTCCAGATAAGTATCCGGAATCATGTCGCGATACGTGGTTTGCCAGGCTTCAACACGTACCGCTGCGATGGCTTCTGCGTCCGCTACAGTAGCACGACGCAGACTGACTTCTTTGATACTGCTCATCATTTCTGTCATCTTGCTTAAGCCAGTGTTGCTTTAACTTTAGCGACAACGTTGTCTACTGTGAAGCCGAAAAGCTTAAACAAAACGCCAGCAGGTGCGGATTCACCGAAAGTATCGATACCGACCACCGCGCCTTCCAAACCGACATATTTGTACCAGAAGTCAGTCACACCAGCTTCGATAGCAATACGTGGCAAGCCTTTGCCCAATACCGCTGCTTTGTATGCAGCATCCTGACGGTCAAATACGTCTGTCGATGGCATAGAAACTACGCGCACGGCGATACCTTGCTCAGCCAGCGCTGCTGCGGATTTCACCGCCAATTCGATTTCGGAACCAGTGGCAATCAACACTGCTTTTGCATCAGGGGCGTCTTGCAATACATAGCCACCACGTTGGATGTCCGCGATTTGTTGCGCGCTACGTTCTTGATAAGGCAAATTCTGACGTGAGAAAATCAATGTGGATGGGCCGTCATTGCGTTTCACTGCATGCGCCCATGCCGCCGCTGATTCAACGGTGTCACATGGACGCCAGTTGTCCAGGTTAGGGATCAAACGCATGCTGGAGATATGCTCAACAGATTGATGCGTAGGACCATCTTCACCCAGACCAATAGAGTCATGCGTGAACACGAACAGCGTGCGAATTTTCATCAACGCAGCCATGCGGATCGCATTGCGGCTGTAATCAGAGAAGGTCAGGAAGGTTGCGCCAAACGGGATATAACCGCCGTGCAAAGCGATACCATTCATCATCGCGCTCATACCAAATTCACGCACACCATAGTTGATGTGGTTACCAGCCTGGTTTCCGCGCACGGCAACACATTCTTTCCAGTTGGTCAGGTTAGAACCTGTCAAATCAGCAGAGCCGCCGAGGAATTCTGGCAACGATGGTGCAAATGCCTGAATCGCGTTTTGGCTGGCTTTACGTGTTGCGATGTTTTCTTTTTTCTCTACGCAGGATGCGATGGCGTTTGCCACCACCTCATCAAAATTAGCAGGCAAGTCGCCGTTCATACGACGGGTCAGTTCAGCCGCTTTTTGTGGAAATTGTGCGGTGTAGGCTGCAAATTGTGCATTCCAGTCACCTTCAGCTTGCGCGCCTGATGCTTTGGCATCCCATGCTGCGTAGACGTCTGCTGGCATTTCAAATGGTGCGTAGTCCCAACCGATATGAGCACGTACAGCGGCAACTTCTTTGTCACCCAATGCTGCGCCGTGGACGTTATGAGTGCCTTCCATGTTCGGTGAACCTTTACCAATCACTGTTTTGCAGCAGATCAGGGTTGGTTTGTCCGATGTTTTAGCGGCGGCAATGGCGGCGTCAACGGCAACGGCATTATGACCATCTACTGCACGGATCACGTTCCAGCCGTAGGCTTCGAAACGTTTTGGTGTATCGTCAGTGAACCAGCCTTCGACGTGACCGTCGATAGAGATGCCATTGTCATCCCAGAAAGCAATCAGTTTATTCAGTTGCAAAGTACCTGCCAAAGAGCAGGCTTCATGGGAAATACCTTCCATCAGGCAACCATCACCCATGAACACATAGGTGTGGTGATCAACGATGTTCATGCCAGCTTGGTTGAATTCAGCTGCCAGCAGTTTTTCTGCCAAGGCCATACCCACCGCATTAGTGATACCTTGTCCCAACGGGCCAGTGGTTGTTTCCACGCCTGGTGTCACGTGAACTTCTGGGTGACCCGCAGTTTTGGAATGCAATTGACGGAAATCACGGATTTCATCCATCGACAAGTCGTAGCCTGTCAAATGCAATAATGAGTAATGCAACATCGAACCATGACCATTCGACAACACAAAACGATCGCGATTAATCCATTTTGGATTGGATGGATTGTGGCGATAGTGGCCTTTCCACAATGCAACAGCGATATCAGCCATGCCCATAGGCGCTCCCGGATGACCGGAATTGGCTTTTTGTACTGCGTCCATAGACAAAGCGCGAATCGCATTTGCCATTTTAGAAAGAGTTGCTGGCTGTATAGTTGAAATCATGGCGGTAGAAGATAGTTTGAGAAGACTGGTGTAATGGTCAGTGTTGCCCGAGGGCACAATCAAGTTCAGACCCTGCAAAGTCGGATATTTTACCAGAGCACAAGGTCACTTAATACAGATATCCCATTTCTAAGCACCAGATTGGCGACTCACATCAGGCTGATCGAGAAAAATAGTATAAATAAATACACTTAATTTGGCTGAAATCAAGCCCCCGTAAACGTTGAAAACCGCCGCATCAGCAAGGCGACCTATATAATTCGCTCCGTAACTATTACTTTTTTCAAAAATAATCATGCCTCGCTTTTATTGCAATCAAGCACTCACACTCGGCACCACCATCAGCCTACCGTCTGAAGTGGCCCATCACGTTTTTGTCTTACGCTTGCAAATTGGCGACACGGTACAAGTGTTTAATGGTGAAGGCGGCAGCTTTATTGCCAGCCTGACTGAAATCGAGAAAAAACGAGCAAGCGCCGAATTAAAGCTATTTTTACCCGATGAAGTGGAATTACCCTACTCCTTAAGCCTGGCGCAAGCCTTGCCAGAAGGCAGCAAAATGGATTGGATTATAGAAAAAGCGGTAGAACTTGGCGTGACTGCCATTCAACCCCTGGCATCCCAACGCTGCGTCGTTCGCCTATCCGCAGAACGCGCAGAAAAGAAATTAGACCACTGGCGCGGCATCATCAGCGCCGCCGCCGAACAATGCGGCCGCAACCGCCTCGCTCATTTGGCAGCGCCTTTAGATTTGAGCAAATGGCTCGCACAACAAGACATGCACCAGCGAATTATGCTCTCACCACGCGCAGATCAATCGTTGGCAGATTGGGCCAAACACCACCCACCGCAAGCTGTAGCCCTGCTCATTGGCCCTGAAGGCGGCCTCAGTGACGACGAAGAATTACTCGCCAGCCGCCATGGCGTATTGTCGCTCTCCATGGGACCAAGAATTTTGCGAACAGAAACAGCGGGATTGGCAGCCGTCGCCATGATTAATGCCGCATGGGGCGGCATGTAAAATTTTTATAGGGCGGGCGTAGCGAGTTTCGACGCTTTCCCGTTTTACGTGATGCACAAATTGTGCCGACACGCATTGACGGCACCCGCAGGGCACAGTCTTAGCGTCCCCTTCAGCGCCGCCTTCTTTGGCTTACCTTTCTTGGCGAAGCAAAGAAAAGTAAGTGGCCGCCGGGCCACACCCGGCTTGGCCCTACAAAGTGCGATCATTTTAGATATTTTTACATATTAAAAGTGACGCATTAGGGACGATATTAGTAGAGCCCTGGATCGCAGTATCTATAAATTTCCCAAAACTTTTACACCATTTCCGCTAACGCATCCTTCATCGCATGAATCGCCGAACGCATTTCTTGTGTCCCGATCGCACCGATGCAGCCAACCCGGAACGTCTCAGCCTGCGTTAATTTACCCGGATACAACACAAAACCTTTGCTACGCACAGTCTCATAGAACGTTTTGAAATCATATTTCGCATTCGCCGGTGCATGCACAGTCACGATGATCGGTGCCTGAATTTCTGGTTTTAAAAAAGATTGCAATCCCAACTCTTCCAGACCTGCCATCAACGTTTGATAGTTATTGGTATAACGCTGCAATCGCGCAGCTTGACCACCTTCGGCTTCGAACTGATTCAACGCAGTATGTAATGCCACCAAAATGTGCGTCGGTGGAGTAAAGCGCCATTGCGTCGTTTTTTCCATATACACCCATTGATCGTACAGATCGAGTGACAGGGATGTGGAATGGCCAGCACATTTTTCTAAAACGGATTTTCTGACAAGTACAAAACCCATACCCGGTGGGCCTTCAATACATTTTCCACTTGCAGCAATGACCGCATCAAATTGGATTTTTTTCGCGTCTATTTCTAATGCACCAAAGGAGCTCATAGCATCAAGAATCAAACCCTTACCGTGGCGCGCGACAACGTCAGCGATTTCTTCCAGCGGATTCAGAATACCGGTACTTGTTTCGCAATGGATCAAACCCACGTGCGTGATAGAGCTGTCAGCCGCAAGCAAACGTTCGACATCCTCTGCGGTCGTCGGCACGTCTTCTGGAGTTTCAAAAACACTGACGCGGCGTCCCATCATTTCGGTCAGACGCGCCATGCGCTTACCATACGCACCATTGATCAGGACCAGCACATGTCCGTCACGAGGCACCAATGTGTTGATTGCTGCTTCAACAGAAAACGTGCCACTGCCTTGCATAGGAACGCAAACATGAGTTTCTTCACCATGAATAATTTTTAATAATTGCTGTCTGACTTTTGCAGTCACGGCATTGAAAGCGGCATCCCATGATCCCCAGTCACGCAACATGGCACTTTTGGTTTGCAATGACGTGGTCAAAGGCCCTGGTGTTAATAAAACTGGATCGCGACTGACTAAACTCATTTTCATTCTCCTAACTATGCAATTTCTGTTTTCAAAATATTTTTAACATTTCTTGTTAATGCTTATTCAGTCCGCCATGCTTGCGTTTTCTTCAGAAGAACACGGGTCAGCAACGCATATAACAAGCACACCACCACGGAGGTCAACACAATCAAGGTTGCCATCGCCGCTGCCGGTCCAACATCGCCAGCCTCTTCCAGGTCAAGAATAGCGACCGATGCCAGTGTCGTATCGGGTGAATACAAAAACACCACCGCTGATACAGTCGTCATCGCATTCACGAAGAAGTAACGTGCAATATCCAGAATCGCTGGCAAACATACCGGCACCGTTACGCGGAAAAAAGTTTTGTACAGCGGTACTTTTAACGATGCCGACACCGCCTCAAATTCATTATCAATCGACTTCAACGCTGTGACTGCCGTCAAATGACTAGACGTGTAGTAATGGATGATCGTCGAAATTACCAATATGGTCATCGTGTGATACAGTATATTTAAGGGGTTCTGCGGATGATTAAAAAAGAAGATATAACCAAGACCCAACACCAGACCCGGCACGCCCATAGGCAACACTGCAAGCAGACGGATCGCAGAACGCAGGCCTTCAGCGCCCTTGGTTTTTTCCGCAATGTAAGCTGAGATAAATACCGTCGCCACACCACCCACAGCTGCTAAGCCTGCCATCTTTAAACTATTAAAATAGGCTTCTAAGATGCCGCCTTCCACCAAACCATATTTATAATGATCCAAACTCATCGTCAGGTTATAAGGCCACAGTTTGATGAAGGAGCTATAAACCGCCATGCCCAATACAGCCACCAGATAAACCGCAATCACGCTGCAATACAAAAACATTAATGTATCGAACAGTGGACGCTTTTTTGGCACAAAGGCTTTTGCGCGCACTGACATGTGCGCTTGTAATTTTTTGCGTATTCTTAAATCAATCGCAAACGCAAATAAGGCTGGCGTCAATAACAACAAACTAACTACCGCGCTTTTATTAAAATCTTGCTGCCCAATTGCCAACTGATAGACGTCGATCGCCAGTACATTGAAGTTACCGCCAATTACTTTAGGCACACCGAAATCATTAAAGGTGTAGGTAAACACCACCAGTGCTGCACTGATCAAGCCATATTTAGCACCAGGTAAAGTAATCGTAACAAATCGACGCCAGCGGCGGGTTCCCAAGGACGACGCAACTTCATACAAACGTCCATCGACCAGACTCAACGCCGTCAATAAGATCATCAAAGCATGCGGGAAAACGCCATAAAATTCACTGAGCACAATACCAAATGGACCGTAGATAGAAATCCCTCCTAACCAGTCTTTCAAAATACCTTGATTGCCAAACCACTGTATCAATGAAATACCAGCTAATAAAGATGGTGCCAAGATCGGAATTAAGGCGATCGTGCGAAACATTGATTTACCGGGCATACGACTGCGAGTTAAACCGTAGGCGAACATAAACGCAGCAGGAATCACCAACAATGTGACGGTGGTCGCAACAAACAAGGTATGTAGCACCGACGAACGCAAGGATTTATTCGCAAAATACGTCGTAAATTGCTGCAAGCCAACGAAAGCACCTTCTTTATCCTGAAAGCTTTTGAGCAGAATAATGGCGACCGGAAACAATAAGAATATAACCAAGCCGCCGCAAATCAACAGCAACAGAATCTGCACCCATCTGTCGGTTGGCTGAACGTGAGCACGCATCGCCTCAGTCGCTTTCGCATGATGTTGATTGGTAACTGGCAAAGGCAAACTTCCTGATCGACTCATGCGGCCTCCGCATCGATGGTGCTCGCCTCTTTTGTCACGGAAAATATTCTCGCTTTGGCAGGCACCAATTCAAGAATGACCTTAGTACCGGCTTTTAAGTCATTTTGATGCACATCGCTCAAAGGTATGGCAGCAGTGACCGATTGTTTATCCAGACCCTCCACCTCAATACAGGCGTGGCAATATGCACCTAGAAATTCCATTTTCGTGATCGTGCCACGTGGCCGTGCGGCACTTGAGGGCTGGCTTGGTTGATCGCGATGAACAACGATATCTTCTGGTCGCAAGTACACTTTAACAGTTTGACCAGCAACAAATTTATCACCCCATACCGGATAGTCAAATTCTAAAATGCCAATGCGGAAACGCCCCGCCCCCAAGGCGGTAGCGCGCAAGACATTCACTTTACCCACAAAGGACGCAACAAACGGTGTGCGTGGTTGCAAATAAATCTGTTCTGGCGTGCCAATTTGCTCGATCACGCCGTGATTCATAACAACGATGCGATCTGCCATAGTCAAGGCTTCTTCCTGATCATGCGTCACCATAATCGTTGTCACACCAAGACGCTGCTGTAATTGACGAATTTCTGTGCGCAAACGAACACGTTCCAACGCATCCAGCGCAGACAACGGTTCATCCAACAACAATAAACCGGGCGACATCGCTAACGCACGTGCCAGCGCAATACGTTGCTGCTGACCACCCGACAATTGCCCAGGATATTTATCACCACTATCTGGCAAGCCTGCCAATTGCAATAATTCTGTCACGCGGGCTTTAATTACCGACGAAGATTGACGGCGGTTGACCAGACCATAGGCAATATTTTCAGCAATGCTCAAATTAGGAAACAGCGCATAGGATTGAAACACAATGCCGTAATCACGTTTTACTGGTTTAACAAAGGAAATATCTTTCCCTTTTTGAATAATCTGCCCCTGATTTTGTGTTTCCAAACCGGCAATAATACGGAGCAAGGTTGTCTTTCCACATCCAGATGGGCCAAGAAAGCAAACGAATTCGCCCTCAGCGATATGAAGATTGATGTCGTTCAGAGCATTGAAATGACCGAATGATTTGGAAATACCTTTGAGTACCAGATAATCAGCGCTGTGTTCCATGAATTTTTTTCTTTGTTTTTGATGCCTTGGCATCAGCTGCGATGAAATTACTACCGGACTTTGCCTTAGAAGAAAAATCCGGTATCAAACAAAAGCGATGAATGTCTCAGAAAATACAGCAGATCTTCGACATTCATTCATTTAAAACTGGTATTAAGGCTTAGGCTCTGCCTTGCTGTTATAACGGTTGTTCCACTCGGTCAAAATACGTTCACGGTTTTTTGCTGCCCAGTTGAAGTCATTTTTCACCAGCAATTTTTCGTAACCGTCAGGAATACCTTCCAATTTTTTCGCCAGACCTGGGTAAGCAACAATTGCCCACCAATTAGTACTAATTTGATTGGATTCTTTGCTTGCCATCCAGTCCGCCAGCTTTTGCGCTGCATCCAGGTTTTTAGTGCTCTTCATGATGCCGGTTGCTTCGATATCCCAGCCCAAGCCTTCTTTAGGAAAAATCATTTCAATCGGGGCACCACTACGCATGACTTGATGCGCACGGAATTCAAAGGAAATACCAATTGGGAATTCGCCAGAACCAGCTTGTTTGCATGGCTTAGAACCAGAATGCGTGTACTGTGCAATGTTTGCATGCAAGCCATCCATGTATTTCCAACCGGCTGTTTCACCCATGTTTTGCAGCCATGCACTCACGTCCAGATAGCCAGTGCCACTGGATGCTGGATGCGGCATACTGATTTTGCCTTTGTAGATAGGATTGAGCAGATCTTTCCAGCTCTCTGGCTTTGGCAGGTTTTGTTTTTTAGCTTCTACTGTGTTGAAACAAATTGCCGCGCCCCATACGTCCATACCAACCCATGATGGTGGTTGCGCGCTGTCAGAGTAAGCTGCCGTCAATTCTTTGAAGCCTTTTGGTTGATACGCTGTCAGCATACCCTCTTGTTTCAACAGCACAAGGCTCGTTGCCGCCAGACCCAACACGACGTCTGCTTGCGGATTATTTTTTTCCGCCAGCAGTTTGGAAGTCACTACACCGGTGGAATCACGTACCCAGCGAATTTCAATATTTGGGTAGGCTTTTTCGAATCCGTCTTTATATAACTTCATCGCATCGGTTTCGATAGCGGTATAGACCAACAAAGTTGTTTTGTTGTCTGCATGCACTGCACCAGACATCAACATAGATCCTGCAACCAGCGTAGCAGAACACATTTTCAAAAAAAGCTTACGTGAAGGGTTCATCGCGATTCTCTTTCCTGTCATATAAAAAATTATTGGTTATCTTTGCAAACCAGAAATTGGGTCACCAGACACCACGTTTTCGTGCGCTCTCAACTCGTTTTTAATGCAACAACAACGGACGAATAGTAGGTTTGATTTATGACAGGATCATTACATTGTAGATTGTATTTTGTATTTTGTTGACAATCCAATGATCCTTGATTTAAAGTGCGAATATCGATAAAAACAGTCATAGACGTCATGCAAAAAACCACAAAACCTACCGCACTCATACAACAAGCCTCACTGTCTACTCTGGCGCAAATCGAAATTGAGCGCATGATACTGGCGGGTGAAATCAGTGCCGGCACCAAACTCAATGAAGCATCGCTGGCAGAAATGCTGGGCGTTTCACGCGGCCCGGTACGCGAAGCATTTCGCTCATTAGAAGAAACAGGCTTGGTCAGACAAGAAAAAAATTGTGGCGTTTATGTACGACAAATTTCTATCGAAGAAGCCGATGATATTTACGAAATTCGCGAAGCACTGGATGAATTAGTCGGCCGTAAATTAGCCAAGACCATTACCGTTGTGCAACTCAAAGAATTACGCAGCATGGTCGACAAGATGGAAAAATTGGCTGAAAAGAAAAATGTCTCGTCCTACTCTTTACTGAATCTGGAATTCCATGATGTGCTTGTGAAGATGACTGGCAACGAGAAATTACTGACCACCTATCGTCGCCTGGTCAAAGAATTAAATCTCTATCGCAGAAATTCTTTGGAACAACAAGGTACCTTGCCAATTTCTATCCACGAACACAGAGAAATCGTTGACTTAATTGCCGCCGGCAATGCCGACGCTGCTGGCAACATGATGCGCCAGCACGTGATCGATAGTCGTCAACGTATGCATAAATCACATCAAGCTATCAATGTCGTGAATTAAGAAGAACGCGACGCTCAATAACGTCGCGTTTCGATTCATTCATCCCACATTTTTTAAAAACAGTTGCATCAACCTGTAGGAATTTTATGTCAGTAAAAGAAATCAGCGTCAATGGTCGTAGCTACCAATGGATGCAACAACCAGTAGTGATCGTTTGCATAGACGGTTGCGAGCAGGAGTACATCAATCAAGCAATACAAGCGGGGGTTGCACCTTTTTTTAAAAAAATGGGTGAACAAGGCACCGTATTGACGGGCGATTGCGTAGTACCAAGCTTTACCAATCCGAATAACCTGTCAATCGTGACCGGGGTTCCTCCTTCAGTGCACGGCATCTGCGGCAACTATTTCCTGGATACTGAAACGAATACTGAAGTCATGATGAATGATGCCAAGTATTTGCGCGCAGAAACGGTATTATCAGCGTTCTCCAAAGCTGGCGCTAAATTAGCTGTGGTCACTGCCAAAGATAAATTGCGTAGTTTGCTCGGTCACCACATGCAAGGTATTTGCTTCTCTGCTGAAAAAGCTGATCAGGCGACGCTCTCAGAAAATGGCATCGAAAACGTACTCGAATTAGTCGGCATGAGCTTGCCATCTGTGTACAGCGCCGAATTATCAGAATTCGTCTTTGCGGCAGGTGTCAAATTATTAGAAAAAGAGCGCCCTGACCTGATGTATTTATCCACCACTGATTACATCCAGCATAAGTATGCGCCGGGCACACCAGGCGCCAATGCGTTTTACACGATGATGGATCACTATCTGAGTCTACTTGACAGTCTTGGCGCAGTCATTGCGGTGACAGCTGATCACGGCATGAATGCCAAGACAGATGCTTGTGGAAACGCGAATGTCATTTATCTGCAAGATCAAATGGATACGCACTTTGGCACTGGTAGCACACGCGTCATTTTGCCGATTACCGATCCTTATGTGGTGCATCATGGCGCGCTTGGTTCGTATGCCACGATTTACATTAATGACCAATCTCAGGCTGATCATATTTTGCAGCATCTGCATCGCATGCAAGATTTAGAAGCCGTATTGACACGCGCTGAGGCCAGTGCACTTTTTGAGTTGCCAGCAGATCGCATCGGCGATCTGGTAGTGGTCAGCCAACGTCTCGTCGTTTTAGGTACCAGCCGTCACCGTCATGACTTGTCCGAACTCAAACTCCCATTGCGCTCACATGGCGGCATTTCTGAGCAAGCCGTACCAGTGATGTTGAATCGCAAAACCAAGGCGCTCCCCGACAATCACCGTTTGCGTAATTTTGACGTTTTGCATCTGGCTCTGAATTTGATTCAGAACGCGTAACACATTCACACACCAGGCCTGAAATGCCTGGTGTTTTCATTTTCCCGGAGAGTAGTGTGAAGTTAATTCAAGATTTTAAGGCGCTCTTAGCCGTAAACAAAAGTGGATCGCCAGCATTGGCCTTACATCAACCTATGCGCATGGCTGGAAAACTGGTCGATAACGACAGACGTATCGAGGTTTACAACCCCTACACCAATGCCTTATTAGGAACCATTGCCAAAGCGACGGTAGAAGATGTACGCAGCGTATTTCATCAGGCAAAAACCTATCAATCCACACTAACACGCTATCAACGCAATCAAATTTTGCTGCGCGCCAGTCAGTTACTGCGCGAAAACGCTGAGGTCATTTCCGATTTAATCACAGCCGAATCCGGTCTCTGCAAAAAAGATACGATGTACGAGGTAGGACGCGCCTGCGATGTGTTCTTGTTTGCGGCGAACCAAACGCTGGTCGATGATGGTCAGGTGTTTTCCTGTGATCTGACACCACATGGTAAACAACGTAAAGTATTTACTTTGCGTGAGCCCTTACTGGGCGCGATATCTGCAATTACGCCATTCAATCATCCATTAAATCAAGTGGCGCATAAAGTCGCACCATCGATTGCGACCAATAATCGCATGGTGTTAAAGCCGTCTGAAAAGACACCATTTTCTGCGCTCTTACTCGCTGATATCTTATATGAAGCAGGTTTGCCGCCAGAGATGTTTTCTGTCATCACTGGCGACCCGCGTGAAATCGCCGATGAGATGTTGACCAATGCCGATATGGATCTGGCGACCTTTACCGGTGGTGTACAAATCGGTAAATACATCGCTGGCAAAGCCGTCTACAAACGTCAGGTACTGGAATTAGGTGGCAATGACCCTTTAATCGTCATGGAAGATGCCGATCTGGAAGAAGCGGCAACACTGGCGGTATCGGGTTCTTATAAAAATTCCGGCCAACGCTGCACTGCAGTCAAGCGCATGATCGTGCATGAAGCGGTCGCCGATGAGTTTGTCCGCTTGCTCACAGAAAAAACAAAGGCGATCAAATACGGCAACCCGATGGATAGCAACACAGACATGGGTACGGTGATTGATGAAGCGGCAGCAATCAGTTTTGAACAAAAGGTAAATGATGCGATTAAGTGTGGGGCACAACTCATTGTTGGCAACATCCGCGAAGGCACATTGTACTCACCGACGGTCTTAGATCACGTACCTTACGATTGCACTTTAGTGGCAGAAGAAACGTTTGGCCCGGTGTCGCCTGTGATCCGTTGCAGAGATATTGACGATGCAATCCGCATTTCTAACTCGACGCCATACGGTTTGTCATCCGCTGTTTGCACCAACCGGCTCGACTACATCACCCGCTTTGTTGCTGAGTTGGAAGTCGGTACCGTGAATGTTCGTGAGGTGCCAGGTTACCGCCTTGAATTGACGCCGTTTGGTGGCATCAAAGATTCTGGCCTTGGTTACAAAGAAGGTGTTTTAGAAGCGATGAAAAGCTTCTGCAATACCAAAACTTACTCTTTGCCGTGGGATGGAAAATGACGCAGGCATCCAACGTCAACATTACCGACATCATCGCGTTATTTGAACGTCGCGGCGACGAACAATACGATGGCGAACCCGTCACGCAATTACAGCACGCATTGCAATCTGCGGCGCTAGCAGAAGAAGCTGGCGCCAGCGATGAATTAATCGTTGCTGCCTTATTACACGACATTGGGCATTTATTGCACGATATCGGCCCTACGCCCACCAGCTTTGGCAAGGACGATGTACACCAATACCGTTGTTTGCCCTACATGCGCTTTTTGTTTGGTGACGCGGTTCTGGAACCAATTAAATTACACGTCGACGCCAAGCGTTATTTATGCGCCGTGGAACCTGCCTATTATGACAGTTTATCTGCAGACTCTAAGCGCAGCCTGGCTTTGCAAGGCGGCGTTTTCAATCCAGAACAAGCGGATGAGTTTATCAACCGAGCATTTGCAGCAGATGCAATCGCACTTCGCCGCTGGGACGATGCCGCAAAATCTGCGACAAAGCAAACTCCGGATTTTATCTACTTCGCCAGGCACATGAAAAATGCTGAACTGATTCACCGTCAATCTGACGCACATCGACAAACGGCCTGAAATAAAGAACTAAAGAACTAAAGAAATAAAGAGAAGAATAAATCTCATGCGACCATTCTGGATAGAACAAGCCTTAATGCAGGACGGGGAACTCGCTCCCGCCTTACAAGGAAAGCATACTAGCGACATTTGCATCATCGGTGGCGGCTTTACTGGTTTGTGGACAGCCATTCAAACCAAGCAACAAAATCCCGCTCTCAGCATTAGCATACTGGAGCAAGACTTATGCGGCGCAGGCGCCAGCGGCCGCAATGGGGGCTGCGTGCTCACCTGGTCAGCGAAATTTTTTACATTACTTCGCTTGTTTGGTGAAGCGGAAGCTGTACGTCTGGTGAAAGCATCGGAAGATGCAGTCCAACACATTGCCGATTTCTGCCGAGACCAAGGCATCAATGCAGATTTACGCATGGACGGTACGCTCTACACGGCAACAAATGCTGCGCAAGCAGGTAGCATGGATGCGGTGATGCAGGCGTTGAATAGCGTTGGACTAGATTCATATCGCCATTTACCGCCAGAAGAAGTCGGCAAACGCAGCGGTTCGAGATTGAATATACAAGGTGTTTTTTCGCCTTACGCCGCCACAGTGGACCCAGGCAAACTGGTTCGTGGATTGCGCAAAGTGGCGCTTAATATGGGTATCGCCATTTTTGAGCGC
This sequence comes from Undibacterium sp. Dicai25W, assembly GCF_049340505.1. Taxonomy (NCBI): domain Bacteria; kingdom Pseudomonadati; phylum Pseudomonadota; class Betaproteobacteria; order Burkholderiales; family Oxalobacteraceae; genus Undibacterium; species Undibacterium sp. Dicai25W. Next base: position 93,753 of record NZ_JBMPOQ010000007.1, read on the forward strand.
ACACCGATGACGAGCTTCACACCGGGTTCTACGGTGACTATCCAGACACCTGCTGGTGTCATGCAAGCCGGAAAAATGGTGCTGGCAATGAACGCCTGGATGGCGAGCTTTTTCCCGCAATTTGAGCGCAGTATCGCGGTGGTGTCGAGCGACATGATCATTACCGAGAAATGTCCTGAGCTGTTAAAACAAATAGGCCTGACGGATGGCATTTCTGTGCTCGACTCGCGAACCTTTGTCTACTACTACCGAAATACGAGCGACGGACGTTTGATGCTCGGCAAAGGTGGCAATACCTTTGCATGGCGCAATCAGATTGCTCCTGCATTTGATCGTCCTTCTGTTTATCAAGATCAATTGACGCAGAGCCTGCATCGCTTCTTCCCGGCATTACAAGATGTGCCCGTGGCGGCAAGCTGGAATGGCCCCTCTGACCGCTCCGCGACTGGATTTCCATTTTTTGGCAAACTCCATGGTGCCGAGAATATTTTTTACGGTTTTGGCTATTCAGGTAATGGTGTAGGCCCCAGCTATATGGGCGGGCAGATTTTGTCTTCACTCCTGCTGGAGCAAGACAACGCCTGGACCCGCAGCCCATTGGTCAAAGGGCCGCTGGACCACTTCCCACCTGAACCTATACGCTACATCGGAGCCCACGTCGTACGTAATGCGATTCGGCGTAAGGAGCAAGCAGAAGACGACAATCGCCAGCCTTGGATGATCGATAAATTACTAAGTCGCTTTGCCAATGCGGCAGGGAAAGCGGATAAGGGGTGAGGTTTTTGAAGTTATGGAGGGGGGGCAACCCGTGCGGCTCGCACGGCATATTGATTCGTCGGGTTGCGCGTCTTACGAATCGATCGTGATCGTTGCAATATCGATTTTGCCCGTCACCGCTTTATACAAAGCAATTTGTGCTTCACAGAAAATGGAAAAGAAAGCGTCGCTGTCTGAGCGTAGCGAGTTTCGACGCTTTCCCATTTTTTGTGATGCACAAATTGTGCCGACACGCAGTGACGGCACCCGCAGGGCAAAGTCTCAGCGTCGCCTTTCTTTTGCTTACTTTGCTTTGGCGAAGCAAAGAAAAGTAAGTGGCTGCCGGGCCACCCCGGCTTGTTTCTACGAAGGGCAATCAATTTGTATCGAAGTTGACATGCTCATCGTGATTTGCGGGTTACACTCCCCCTAAAAAAATCACGACGAATACTCCCCTCTAACGCAAATGCAAGAGTGGTCTGCCCCGAACTTACGAAATTACTTCGCTTCCCCACTCAACATCATATTTTTAATCATCCCCACCGGAGCACTGCCATAGCTCAAGAACTGCTCATGGAATTGCTTCAGCTTGAACTTATCACCCTGCTGTTTCTTGAGCTGCTCACGCAAATCAAGGATTTCACTAAATCCGCTGAAATAGCTCGCCAATTGCACCGATGAATATTGCACACGCTGCCATTTGCCATCAGCCTCGGCCTGCGTCTGGAAAGCCTGATTAATTAACAAATCTTTGGCTTCGGCTTCGCTCATCCCCAACACATGCACGCTGTAATCGAGGATGGTATTGCAGACGGTACGCAAGTTCCATTTGTAATACATCAACCACATTTCTGGTGAATTTTCACCGTAGCCAGATTCCAGCATCATGCGTTCACTATAGACCGCCCAGCCTTCGATCATGGCGCCATTACCAAACAAAGTTTTGATCACAGAAGGTGATTGATTGGCGTGTTGTAATTGTGTGTAGTGACCTGGAATCGCTTCATGGATACATAAAATCTGCAATACCCAGTGATTATATTCACGCAACGTACTTTCTATTTTTTCTGCTGACTGTCCATCAAATGGCGTCACATTAAAATAGGTGTTGTCGTGCGGACGGAAAATGCCCGGTGCTTCAATTGAGGCAATGGTAACGCCGCGTTCGTATTCTGGTGTTTCACGAACGATCAATGGCTTCTTGGTATCAAGCGCTAACAGGTCGTGATCTTTGATCCATTTTTCCAACACCGGTAATTGCTGGCGGATCGCCGGAAATAGGTCTTCACCTTTGATATGTTGTTCCGATAATTTCGCAATCACCATCGCAATTTTTTTAGCACGATCTTCTGGCTTAGGCTGATCTCCCATGGTTTTAGACCACAGCTGATCGGCCAGTTTCTCCATATTGCGATGGGCTTCATCTTTTGCGGCCAATGCGCGTTGATAAGTTTGCTCCGCAGTCAGAGAGGAACGGATATCGGCTTTGAATTTTCCTTCATATAAATCTTTGCCGATACGGAAAGAACGCGCGGTTTCTGGTGTCAGATTTTTTGCAGTATCGGTTAAAAATGCGACGTAATCATTCACGGCATCACGAGCATTTTTCAAACCGGAACTCAAGGCTTGCTGTTCACGAGACGTCAATTTTTCTTTGGCGGCATCCTTCTCTAACTCAGCTAAAACCGAGATTGCACCAGCACTTTGGCGTATCGCCAATTGCGTGTGTTCCATCGTTGGTGCATGAATACTCGCTTTTGCCGCTGCATAGAATGCTGGAACACCTTGCAAACGCAGTATGGCAATTTTGACGCGCTTAGATTTAGGCGCAAAATCGGTATTCAGAATGGCATCAAAACCACCGGCAATATTGTGCTGAGTAGGATTCCACTCGAACTCGCGGAACTGAGTCAGGTACCAACGAGTGCCATCGAGGTAGTTACGCATCAGTACCAGATCAGTTTGTTCATTGACAGGCAATGACTTTACATCCACTTTATCCAGGCGGGTTAACCAACGATCAGCAAATGCCAGATATTGATCGCGACCAGCCTGATCAGGGATAACCAGACGAGCTGCATCGATATACTTACCCGCTGCCATTGCCATGTCAGGATCTTGCTTCCACAGTGCATTCAAAAATTCTTGCTTTATTGCCACAAAAGCTTTTGCTTCTTTTGTAGTTGACGCTGACGTTAACACTGACGCATCTGGTTTCGCGGCGCTTTGAGCAAAACTCACAGGTGCACTCAATGAAGAAGAAATCAAAACAGCGATGGCTGCACGATGGAAATGTTTTTGCATGGTTGTCCAGAAATTGTGGGATGCCTGATTAAAAAACTTGTCGGAACAGAGTACAAATGAATGTCGAGTGGGAGCCTAACATATGCTCAAAAAGAGCAAAATCCCTTTAGGTATAAACAATTTATTATTCGGTAATACGGGCAGATTTTTGTCAAAGTCGTGCTATATCGGTAAAATTCCGGCGATTTCTTTGTTACACTCCGTGCTTAATGAAGAACATCACCCAACTCGCCACACAAATACGGCGACTACCATAAGAAAATCATGAATTCCCCCTCCCCGCAATTGCACTGGATAGAAAACGACGAAGCCCGCTCATGCCGCTGGCATGCCGAAAACGGTGCACCACCACCAAAGCGGGTGCAGATCGCGGATGACAGGATGAATACGGAAACAGCCTACAAACTAGCGTGTGAAGGAACTGCCTTGCTATGGCGTGGCGATTTTCATAACGGCAAGCAATTATTGCAATCGCTGGCACGCCGTATTGATAAAAAACCTGCTAACAAGAAAGCCAAAGTGCCGACTAGCGCCAGCGAGGCGTTTCACTTGCACCGGCAAGCACAATCACAGCGCGCCCGCGTACTGGCGATGTTGCTGATTCCATTTGAAGCCGATTACAGTATTTCTTTACGCCGTGCACCGGACGTCAAACTCGCCTGCGCTGAAGTGTATGGCGAGCCCAAAGATGCGTTCGTAGCGTCTTTGCGTGAGTTGTTGGGTTTGATTGGTGCGCATGAGTGGCGTAAAAATGGCGTGACGATTAAAGCACTGGATGCAAAAATTCATCCTTATTACGGCGTGTTTTCACCGGTGCGAGGTGAATATATAGATTTGCTCGCAAAAGCACCCTTGCCTTCGACTGAGCTTGCTTTTGATATCGGCGTTGGTACTGGTGTTTTGTCAGCCGTACTGGCGAAGCGTGGTGTCAAAAAAATTATCGCCACAGATCAAGACCTGCGCGCGCTTTCCTGCGCCAAAGAGAATTTAGACAATCTCGGCTATAGCGAACAAGTTACTTTGCAGGAAGCTGACCTATTTCCAGCAGGTCGCGCTCCATTGGTCGTATGTAACCCGCCATGGGTGCCTGCGCGTCCCAACTCACCGATAGAATATGCGGTGTATGACCCCGATAGTCATATGTTGAAAAGCTTTTTAGCTGGCGTTGCTGACCATATGGAACCACATGGCGAAGCCTGGCTGATCATGTCCGATTTCGCTCAGCATTTAGGCTTACGCACTGCAGAAGAGTTTTTCAGCTGGATCGATGCCGGTGGTCTGACCGTCGTTGGCAAACTGGACATTAAACCGCAGCATCCAAAATCGACCGATGCGACAGACCCCTTGCATGCAGCGCGGGTCAAAGAAGTGACTTCACTCTGGCGTCTAAAACTGAAGTAATGCTTTAAAATTGAGCCTTATTGAACCTTATTGAGCCTTATTGAGCCTTACTGACTGGCGCAGTCAATCTACTCTGCGCCAGCTATTTTTATTTTGAATTGATTTACCATGAACAAACCAGCCCGTATCCTGACTTTTAAATGCAAAAAATGCAGTAAATCCGTCCAGGTGTTTTTGCAAAAAGTGTCCGCCTGCTCACATATTCAACCCTACCAAGGCATTTGCACCTGTGGCGAAGTGATGAAACATGCCACCGGCAATAAAGACGCGGTAGAGTCGTGTCTGAGTTCTGATAGCGTCACCTGGTCTCACCATCACTGATGGTTGATATTACTGCTAAATTTTCGACATTCTTTTGTAAATTCAACACTTAATATCGCTTTTTCGTTGCTAAAAATCAGGGCAAAGGCGAATGAGGCCTTCATAAACCCATCGATCTAAACCCATCGATCACAGTCTCATTTGCGGCGATATCCACACGGATATGCGCACACCAGGGATGAGAATGCGGTTTTTAAAGCCGAATTGCAGCCCAAACGGGGCTATTCAGAGCGAAAGCATTTATAATCTACCGCTTTGCAGCAGTTTTCTGGAAACAATGAAGGTATTTCGCGGACTCCCCAATGCAGCCTCCCGTGCCCCCTGTGCACTGGCGATAGGCAATTTTGACGGTGTACATCTGGGGCACCAGACTTTGCTCGCCCATTTACGCGCAGCAGCGGACCGTCTGGGGTTGGAATCGGCGGTGATGACCTTCGAGCCGCATCCACGTGCTTTTTTTGCAAAACTGGCTGGTAACCTCGCATTAGCACCAACCCGCATCGCCAATCTGCGTGATAATTTGTCATCTTTAAGAAAAGCCGGTGTTGATCGGGTGATCGTCGAGCATTTCAACGCGCATTTCGCTTCTTTGACACCGCAAGAATTCATCCAACAAGTGTTGGTCGATGGCTTGCATGTGAAATGGCTGATGATTGGCGAAGATTTTTGCTTTGGCGCCAAACGTGCTGGCAATATCAAAACCCTGGAAGAAGCTGGGAAACAATACGGCTTTGAAGTAGTTACCTTGCCTGCAGTACAAAACAAAGGCGTCAGAATTTCTTCGTCTGCCGTGCGTGCTGCATTGGCTGCTGGTGATTTTAGCGAAGCGAATGACTTACTTGGCCACCCTTACCGGATTTCCGGGCATGTGGTTCATGGCCAAAAGCTGGGACGCACAATAGGTTTTCCTACGCTCAATTTGCGCATTGCACATCATCGCCCTGCGTTGACGGGTATTTTCATCGTGCAAGTACATGGATTGTCTGACCAGCCTCTGCCAGCAGTCGCCAGTCTGGGCGTACGCCCTACCGTCGATGATAGCGGACGCGTGTTGCTGGAAACCCATGTCTTTGACTATCAAGGCAATGCCTATGGCAAAGTCGTGCAAATCGAGTTCTTAAAGAAATTGCGCGATGAAGAAAAATACAGCGATCTGGCGACCCTAACAGCAGCGATCGATAACGATGCCGCACAAGCGCGTGCTTATTTCGCGGCGACCGCCCGCATTCCGGCCAGCAACGCCACCGACCGAATTTGAAGAAACACACTGCGGTTTCTTCTCCCTCTATTTTTTAAAGAAAATTCATCATGTCTGAAAATAAAACAGCCAAAGCTGCGAACAAATACCCGGTCAATATGACCGAAACACCTTTCCCTATGCGTGGCGATCTGGCTAAACGTGAGCCAAAATGGGTCAAAGAATGGCAAGAAAAAAATATCTACCAACGTATTCGCAAAGCCAGTGCTGGCCGTCCAAAATTTATTCTGCACGACGGCCCACCGTACGCCAATGGTGATATCCACATCGGCCACGCAGTGAACAAGATTTTAAAAGACATGATCATCAAAGCACGCAGCATGGCTGGCTTTGACGCACCGTACGTACCAGGCTGGGATTGCCACGGTATGCCGATCGAGATCCAGATCGAAAAACTGTTCGGTAAAAATCTGCCAGTCAATGAAGTGCAGTCCAAAGCACGTGCGTATGCCGAAGAACAGATCCTCCGTCAAAAAGCTGACTTCATCCGTCTGGGTGTATTGGGTGAATGGGACAATCCATATAAAACCATGAACTTCAGCAATGAAGCGGATGAATTACGCGCACTCGGTCAATTGCTGGAAAAAGGTTATGTGTATCGCGGTTTAAAACCAGTCAACTGGTGTTTTGACTGCGGCTCCGCCTTGGCGGAAGCGGAAGTTGAATACGAAAACAAACGTGATCCATCGATCGACGTGGGTTTTCCATTTGCTGAACACGACAAGCTGGCAGCAGCATTCAAATTAGACAAACTGCCGCATGACAAGGGTTTCTGCGTGATCTGGACCACGACACCGTGGACTATCCCGTCGAACCAGGCGTTGAACATGCATCCCGAAATCACCTATGCGCTGGTAGAAACCACGCGTGATGGCGCGCCTTTGTTGTTGATCATGGCGCAAGATCTGGTTGAAAGCAGCCTGACGAAATATGAACTCGAAGGCAAAGTCATTGCGACCTGCCTCGGCGCGGCTTTATCTGAAATCAAATTCAAACATCCTTTTGCAGCATTGGATGCGGGCTACGATCGTTTTTCTCCGGTCTACATGGGCGACTACGTGACGCTCGACAGCGGTACCGGCGTCGTTCACTCGGCACCAGCCTACGGTATCGAAGATTTCCAATCATGCAAAGCGCATGGTATGAAAGACGATGACATCATCGCGCCAGTGATGGGTGATGGTAAGTTTGCGTCTACACTGCCTTTCTTCGCCGGCATGACAATCTGGGAAGCATCCAAGCCAATTTGCGATAAATTACGCGAAGCGGGTGCCTTATTCTCATTGAAAATGTTTGACCACAGCTACATGCACTGCTGGCGTCATAAAACACCGATCATCTATCGCGCGACATCACAATGGTTCGCGAGTATGGACAACATCCCTAACGATGGGGCAACCAGCTTGCGTGAAACTGCGCTCAAAGCGATTGATGAAACTGCCTTCTTCCCAAGCTGGGGTAAAGCGCGCTTGCACGGCATGATCGCGAATCGTCCTGACTGGACTTTGTCGCGTCAGCGTCAATGGGGTGTACCGATGGCCTTCTTCTTACATAAAGAAACCGGCCAATTACATCCACGCACACCAGAATTGCTGGAAATCATTGCTAAACGTATCGAAGTCGAAGGCATAGAAGCCTGGCATAAAATCGAAGCCGCCGATTTATTAGGCGATGAAGCGCCGATGTATGTCAAAAACCGCGATACGTTGGACGTCTGGTTTGATTCTGGTGTGACGCATAAAACCGTTCTGCGCGGCTCACATAAAGCGCAATCTGCTTACCCGGCCGATCTGTATCTGGAAGGTTCTGACCAACATCGCGGCTGGTTCCATTCGTCATTGCTGACCGCATCGATGTTGGACGGTCATGCGCCTTACAAAGCGTTGCTGACACACGGTTTTGTGGTCGATGGCGAAGGCAAGAAAATGTCCAAATCCAAGGGCAATGTCGTCGCGCCGCAAAAGATTTCTGACACATTGGGCGCTGACATCCTGCGCTTGTGGGTTGCCTCTACGGATTACTCCGGCGAATTGTCGATCTCGGATGAAATTCTGAAACGAGTGACGGAATCGTATCGTCGTATCCGTAACACCTTGCGTTTCTTGTTAGCAAACACCTCTGATTTCGATATCAACAAAGATGCGGTGGCGATTGCGGACATGCTGGAAATTGATCGCTATGCGATCGCTAGCATGGCAGTTCTGCAATCCGAAGTACTTGCTCACTACCAACAGTTTGAATTTCATCCTGTGGTCAGCAAGCTGCAATCGTATTGCTCCGAAGATCTTGGTGGCTTTTACCTCGATATTCTGAAAGATCGTTTGTACACCAGCGGTACCACGTCAGCAGCACGCCGCTCCGCACAAACAGCGATCTGGCATATCACTCAGGCATTGTTGCGCCTGATGGCACCAATGTTGTCGTTCACTGCCGAAGAAGCATGGCAATTCTTTGCCACTGCTGAAGCATACAGCGCCAGCGATGAAACCATCTTCACGCAAACTTACTATGCGTTGCCTGAGATTGAAGCAAGTACAGCACTGCTGGAAAAATTCGCGGCCTTGCGCGCCGTCCGTAACGACGTGACCAAGCAATTGGAAGAAGTACGCGTTGCTGGTGGCATTGGTTCATCCCTGCAAGCCGAAGTAGTGATCAAAGCAAGTGGCGCTAAGTTTGATGTATTGAACAGCTTTGCCGATGATCTGAAATTCGCTTTGATTACATCGGCGGCAAACGTTGAACAAGTCGCCGATGAGGCAGCAGAAACGGTTGTTGTTACGCCGTCTAAGTACGAAAAATGCGAACGTTGCTGGCATTATCGTGCCGACGTCGGTAGCCACGCAGACCATAGCGGTTTGTGCGGACGTTGCGTCAGCAATCTGTTTGGTGCTGGCGAAACACGCCGCTTTGCCTGATTGTTTTAGATTTATCTGGTAAGCCCCAAATTGTCATCTGAGAAAAGACCGGACTCCAGCCCGGTCTTTTCTATTAATGATACGATCAAAGCAAATAGCACAAGTGCAAGTACACGCAAAAGCACATTTAGCGATTCACCTCTTTTTAATTAAAACTCATGGCAACTAAAAAACGTTCTAATTTTTCAGCAGGCTCTAACTCTTCACGCTCCTCCGGGTCGTCCGGTTCTTCATTAATTCCATGGCTGGGTCTGGCAGCGATTGTGATTTTGCTCGATCAAGTCAGTAAAATCACCATCACCAAATTATTCGCCTATGCTGAGTCCATGAGCGTGACTTCGTTTTTTAATCTGGTGTTGGTATATAACAAAGGCGCGGCATTTAGTTTTCTGGCGGCGGAATCTGGATGGCAGCGTTATGTATTCACGGCCCTTGGTTTAATTGCTTCAGCGTACATCATTTTTTTATTGAGCCGCCATAGCAGCCAGAAGTTGTTTTGCTGGGCATTAACATTGATTATGGGCGGTGCTTTGGGTAATGTGATTGACCGTTTGATGTATGGTCATGTGATTGATTTTCTGGATTTCCATTATCAGGACATCTATCACTTCCCGGCCTTTAATCTGGCCGATAGTGCGATTTGCCTGGGCGCAGGTTTATTCATTCTCGATGAACTACGCCGCGTCAAAAAATAAGGAGTCAGCATCATGAGTCTGCGTCTGGCTGGTAAAACAATCGTTCTCGGCCTCACTGGCGGCGTCGCCTGCTATAAGGTCGCCGAACTGACCCGCGCGTTAGGCAAAGCCGGTGCGTCGGTGCAAGTAGTGATGACCAATGCGGCAACGCAATTCATTACGCCGGTCACCATGCAGGCTTTGTCCGGTAATACGGTCTACACCGATCAATGGGATGCGCGTATCCACAACAACATGCCGCACATCGATCTGACGCGTGATGCCGATGCAATTGTGATCGCACCGTGCAGTACCGACTTCATGTTCAAACTTGCGCATGGCGCATGTGATGACTTGCTCTCTACTTTATGTGTTGCACGTCCAGCCCATGTCCCTTTGCTTATTGCACCAGCGATGAATGTAGAAATGTGGCAAAACCCCGCCACCCAACGTAACGTCGCCCAAATCAAAGCAGATGGCATACAGGTGATGGGCCCAGGCTCAGGCGATCAGGCTTGTGGTGAAACTGGTATGGGACGCATGTTAGAGCCGGAGCAATTACTCACTGAGATCATTGCATCGTTTCAACCCAAATCTCTGGCAGGTAAGCACTTGCTAATTACGGCCGGACCGACCTTTGAACCTATCGATCCGGTACGTGGCATCACCAATTTATCGTCTGGCAAAATGGGCTATGCGATTGCACAAGCGGCATGGGAAGCGGGTGCCAAGGTTACCTTGATATCAGGGCCAACCGCTCTCGCGCAACCGTATGGCGTGCAACGTGTGAACGTGCAAACGGCCCAGCAAATGCATGATGCCGTAATGAGCGCTTTAAAAGCACAAGTGCAGGATGTCTTCATCGCTGTTGCTGCGGTGGCTGACTGGCGCGTCGCGAATGCCAGCGATCAAAAAATTAAAAAGACCAGTGACAGCGACACACCGCACTTAGAATTTGCGCAGAATCCGGATATTCTGGCACTGGTCGCGGCGTTGCCTGATGCGCCGTATTGCGTTGGCTTTGCCGCTGAATCAGAAAATTTATTGCAGTACGGTGCTGCCAAACGCATCAAGAAAAACATTCCATTATTGGTGGGCAATATCGGCCACCATACCTTTGGCAAAGATGACAATGAGCTGATGTTATTCGACGCCCATGGTCACGCTGAATTGGGACGCGCAGACAAGCAAACGCTGGCGACAAAGCTGATGTCTGAACTCGCAATCCGCTTAACAAAATAAAATTTCCTGGCATTGCCAAGCGCAATGCCACATCCATTCCCAAAGCACACTCTGAATAAATATGAAAAAAATCGACCTCAAAATCCTTGATCCACGCATGCAAGACCAATTGCCAGCTTACGGCACACCTGGCAGTGCGGGTCTCGATCTGCGCGCTTGTATCGATGAAGCGATCACTATCAAACCAGGTGAAACCGTTTTAATTCCAACCGGTTTAGCCATCCACATTGGTGATCCGGCATATGCAGCAATGATCTTGCCACGCAGCGGCATGGGCCATAAACACGGCATCGTTTTGGGCAATCTGGTTGGTTTGATCGATTCTGATTACCAGGGCCAATTAATGGTCTCGACCTGGAACCGTAGTCAAAACGATTTTGTCTTAAACCCGATGGAACGTCTGGCGCAGTTAATCATCGTTCCGGTATTGCAAGTCGGTTTCAATATCGTTGAAGAGTTCGGTGACAGCGAACGCGGTGAAGGTGGTTTTGGTAGCACTGGTAAACATTAATCTCTCGCTTTTAGAGATACTCCCCGCATTTTTTTGAAATCTTTACGTCTTTCCAGCGAATGATATAGATACTTAAAAAGTACTCATGGGGAGTATAAAAAATTTGAGCGCTAACACACTGATGATGGGCTGAAAGTAAGATACTGAAACGCCCACTTCGTTTGCTTGATGCACTGCCAAAAAGGTAAAAGCATGGAATTCAGATGGTCCGGACTCCGGCTACAAATGCCGAAATTCAGCACCCAGGACGTGATTGCAGGTCTCTCCATTGCAGGCTTATTGTTACCCGAAGCGGTAGCCTATTCCAGTATCGGCAACTTACCGCCACAGGCTGGCGTACTCGCACTATTTGCGGGTTTGCTCTGCTACGGGTTGCTAGGTAGCAGTCGCTTTGCCATTGTCTCAGCGACCTCCTCTTCTGCTGCCGTGATGGCGGCTGCCACCGCATCGATGGCTAACGGCGATCCACAACATCGCATGGCGCTGGCATTTGGCCTGATCATACTAAGCGGGATCTTCTTTGTTTTGGCCAGCCTCGCAAAGATAGGCAGTGTCTCAGAATTTGTCGCTAAACCCGTTTTACGCGGTTTTGCATTTGCGCTGGCGCTCACGATTACCATCAAACAATTTTCTAAAATCGTCGACGTGCATTCTACGGAAACTAACTTTCTGTATTACGTCGCGGATATCGGTTCACAATTTGCTACCTGGAATATGAACGGCATTCTTGTTGGACTTATCGCGCTGGCGATGTTGTTTAGCTTGGCACGATTTCCGAAAATTCCTGGCGGCTTGATTACGATCGCCTGCGGTATTGCAGCTGGAAAATTTCTGCATCTCGAGCAATATGGCATCCACTTGGTTGGCAGTATGCAATTGCAATTACCCACGCCCGGCCTTCCGCCACTGGCGCATCATGAATGGGCCAGACTGGGTGAGTTAGCACTAGCGATGGTCATGATTTTGTATGCCGAATCGTATAGTTCAATTCGCACCTATGCGTTAAAGCATGGCGACCAGACTTCTGCCAATCGCGACTTGTTTGCATTCGGCATCAGTAATATCGTTTCCGGGCTCTTTCACGGCATGCCTGTTGGGGCTGGCTATTCCGCAACCTCTGCCAATGAAGCGGCGGGGGCACAATCAAAATTAGCGGGCTTGTGCGCCGCTTTAACGGTCTTGGTGATGGTTTGGACCCTGCTCCCCTTAATAGAGCTTATTCCCGAACCGGTATTGGCAGCCATCGTTATTCATGCAGTCTCACACTCTTTAAGTTTGAACGCATTTAAACCATATATGGTCTGGCGTAGGGATGTGATTGTGGTGTTCGTTGCGATTGCTGGCGTGATCATACTCGGCGTGCTGGATGGTTTGTTGACCGCCATCGCACTCAGTATTGCGCTAATGCTACGCCGGATCGCCAACGCCAACGTGACAGTGCTTGGACGCTTGGGGAGCAGCCATGACTTTGTCAGCATGCAAAAACATCCGGAGGCGAAGTCAGTGCCAGGGGTTATCATTTTCCGCCCTGAAACACCGATGTTCTTTGCTAACGCTGAACGTATCACGACAGAAATACGTCATGGCATCGCAGCGGCAGACAACAGCGTCCACAGCTTTGTCGTCAGCCTTGAAGAGTCGTATGACCTCGATAGCTCCAGTCTTCAAGCCTTAGCAGATCTATCGAATCTCATTGCAAGTCAACATCGACAATTATTTTTTGCCAGACTCAAAGATCAGGTACAGGACATCCTCGATGAAGGCGTCGCTATAGGCTTAATGCCCGCGTATTCTTCTGGCATCAGCGTGGATGACACGGTGGCAATGGCAAACAAACCATCCGCCGCAGTGACGACCTGATAAAGACGAGGTCAGTCACTACATAAAAGATGAAAAAAATCCCTGTAGAAACTACGGGGATTTTTTATATTACGCTCATTTTCTAGCCTTACGACTACGACCAGCAGATTCTCGTAAGATGGTGTAACTCCATTCATCTTCGTGCTGTCCGGCCTCAATAGCGACCCGAACCCGGAACACATCACTTTCACCTTTGATTCTGCGTCCGATACCGATGTGTTTTTTTGTCACATCCCTTCTATCGTACACATCAACCTCTACCTCTTTCCCCTCCAGAGCAGCAGGCGAAAGCACCGAGTCTATGGTCTTAGGCGTGTATTCCAGTACATACAACGGTAGTATCAGACTAGCCATTTTTCCTCCGCAGCACGAAAACGTTTTGTTTTAACGACGAAATACTCAGACAGCTACTCTCTCTTGAAATGAACTTACTCCACTTCGACAATTTCTTGAGACGCCTCAGGAGGGGCAGCATCACCTTCAGAGAACTCTAACTTAATTAGATCCTTCTCGTCCAGATCAACGATCACGCGACCACCAGAAACCAGCTTACCAAACAACAGTTCATCAGCCAGCGCCTTACGGATCATGTCCTGAATCAGGCGTGCCATAGGACGCGCGCCCATCAATGGATCAAAACCTTTTTTCGCCAGGAATTTACGCAAATTATCGGTAAAGGTAGCTTCAACTTTCTTCTCATGCAACTGTTCTTCCAGTTGCATCAGGAACTTGTCGACCACACGTAAGATAATTTCTTCGTCCAATGGGCGGAAACTGATAATGGCATCCAGACGATTGCGGAATTCAGGCGTGAACATACGCTTAATATCCGCCATTTCGTCGCCGGCTTCCTTACTGTCGTTGAAGCCGATTGATCGTTTCTGCAAGCTTTCTGCACCCGCATTCGTGGTCATAATGATGATCACATTGCGGAAGTCAGATTTACGGCCATTGTTATCGGTCAATGTGCCGTGATCCATCACCTGCAACAAGATGTTAAATACGTCTGGATGGGCTTTTTCAATTTCGTCGAGCAGCAAGACCGCGTGCGGTTTCTTGGTAATCGCTTCGGTCAGCAAACCACCCTGATCAAAACCAACATAACCAGGAGGCGCACCGATCAGACGGCTCACCGCATGGCGTTCCATGTATTCGGACATATCGAAGCGAATCAACTCGATACCCAAGGTAAAGGCGAGCTGTTTGGCGACTTCTGTCTTACCAACACCGGTCGGACCTGAGAACAGGAAGGAGCCGATAGGCTTGTCCGTTTTACCCAAACCAGCACGTGCCATCTTGATAGCAGACGCCAAAGCATCAATCGCAGGCTCCTGACCAAAGACCACATTTTTGAGGTCGCGATCAATCGTCTGCAACTTGCTGCGATCATCCTGATTAACAGTCTGTGGCGGAATACGCGCAATCTTGGAGATGATGTCTTCGATATCGGCCTTACCAATTGTTTTCTTTTGCTTGGACTTTGGCAAAATACGCTGTGCAGCACCCGCTTCATCAATCACATCAATCGCTTTATCTGGCAAATGACGATCATTGATAAAGCGCGCCGACAACTCTGCAGCGGTCGTCAAGGCAGACGCGGAATACTTCACATTGTGATGCTCTTCAAACTTAGACTTCAAGCCGCGCAAAATTTGCACGGTTTGTTCTACCGTTGGCTCATTCACATCTATTTTCTGGAAACGACGTGACAGAGCATGATCTTTTTCAAACACACCACGGTATTCGGTGTAAGTGGTCGCACCAATACATTTCAATTGTCCGCTGGACAAAGCCGGTTTCAACAGATTCGACGCATCCAGTGTCCCGCCAGAGGCTGAACCAGCACCGATAATGGTGTGGATTTCATCGATGAATAAAATACCGTTAGGCGTATCTTTCAATTGCTTGAGTACACCTTTGAGGCGCAACTCAAAATCACCGCGATATTTGGTACCAGCCAGCAACGCTCCCATATCGAGTGAATATACGACGGCGGTTTGCAAAATTTCAGGCACGTCACCTTCGGTAATACGCAGCGCCAGACCTTCCGCAATCGCGGTTTTACCAACACCCGCTTCACCAACTAACAACGGATTATTTTTACGGCGACGGCATAAAATTTGAATCACGCGCTCCACTTCACTGTCGCGACCAATCAACGGATCGATCTTACCTTCTGCCGCTTGCTTGTTCAGATTTTGGGTAAATTGATCCAGCGGACTTTCTTTGGATTGCACGTCAGCATGACCCTCTTCACCACCCTCAGGCGACTTTTGTGGCTCATTCAGATTGTCTTTACGCACACCATGCGAAATGAAGTTGACCACGTCAAGGCGGGTTACGCCTTGTTGGTGCAGGTAATACACAGCATGCGAATCTTTTTCTCCAAAGATCGCCACGAGAACATTGGCGCCAGTGACTTCCTTCTTACCATTAGAAGAAGACTGTACGTGCATAATCGCACGCTGGATAACCCGCTGGAAGCCAAGCGTAGGCTGGGTATCCACCTCGTTAGTACCAGAAACCGTAGGGGTGTTATCGGTAATAAAATTACCAAGTGTTTTGCGCAAATCATCAATATTTACCGCGCAAGCCCGCATCACCTCTGCTGCCGAGGGATTATCAAGCAATGCGAGCAACAAATGCTCAACAGTGATGAATTCATAACGAGCTTGTCTGGCCTCAACAAAGGCCATGTGCAAACTGACTTCTAATTCTTGCGCAATCATACTTCCTCCATCACACATTGCAGGGGATGTCCTGCCTTACGAGCGTGTGTCAAAACGAGTTCAACTTTAGTCAGTGCAATATCTTTAGAATATACGCCACATACACCTTTACCGTCCCGGTGAACTTTAAGCATGATCTGCATTGCAGTCTCACGGTCTTTGTTAAAGTATTCCTGGACAATCGCGACGACAAACTCCATAGGAGTATAGTCATCGTTTAATAAAATTACCTGGTACATCGATGGTGGCTTAAGCTTTTGCGCCTGCCGCTCCAATATCGTACCGTTTTCATGCTTAGTTCCCATACGTCTATTCTAGTACGTTGATTCAATCCAGAGGCAAATAATAAGCGAATAAAAGCACCTTATTTCATCGCTGGTCAAATGTTACCCTCTTTCAAGACTTTTCACAGATGGTGATCATTTTCGATAGATCAAGCTTTTTGCACAAAGTAGAGCAAAACTATTTTGGAGTGTTAGATTTGAGACAAAATTAAGAAATTAAGTTAAAAATACAACAATACAACAGTGCCCATAAAAAGTTTCTTGACTTTAGTTTTTTTTCCGCCAAGAATGATATTTATTGACATGAATAGTATTTATTCGTCAATAAGAAGGGGGCAAGTTAAGGGAAGGCCAGCATGTCGCTAGTTTTCTTGCTTTTACGGCTCGTGTGATTAGTTTCTATTTGAAAGATGCATTATGGCAACAGGTACCGTCAAGTGGTTCAATGATTCCAAAGGCTTTGGCTTTATCACTCCGGACGACGGTGGTGAGGATTTGTTCGCCCACTTTTCCGCAATCCAAATGAACGGCTTCAAGACTCTGAAAGAAGGTCAAAAAGTGTCGTTCGAAGTCACGCAAGGCCCTAAAGGCAAGCAAGCTTCTAACATTCAAAACCCTTAATATTTGGGTTGTGGTATTTTTAAGAACCCCGCTTCGGCGGGGTTTTTTTATTTGTTCCGCCATGTAGGTCAACTTAGGCCAACTCATAAGCAAAGTCGCCATGGTTTTGCATCAATAACAAGTTGCAGAGTTTTACGATACGTTCATTACAACCAACGCCATCCACTTTAACCTCTCCAGATCAACGCGTACGACATCTCAGTAGAACCTGCGGAACAAATAAAAAAAACCGGCTTACGCCGGTTTTTTATGCAAGTGAAATGAACGCATCCATTTCTACTGAGCACTATTACATATGTTCGATCATCACGTCGCCGAAGCCTGAGCAAGATACTTGTGTAGCACCTTCCATCAAACGCGCAAAATCGTAAGTCACTTTCTTCGCTGTAATCGCCTTTTCTGTTGAAGAGATCAACAAATCAGCAGCTTCAGTCCAGCCCATGTGACGCAACATCATTTCTGCGGACAAGATCAAAGAACCTGGATTCACATAATCTTTACCTGCGTATTTTGGCGCTGTACCGTGCGTTGCTTCGAACATCGCGATAGAGTCAGACAAGTTAGCACCTGGAGCAATACCGATACCACCAACTTGAGCAGCCAATGCATCAGAAATGTAATCGCCATTCAGGTTCAATGTAGCAATAACACTGTACTCTGCTGGACGCAACAAGATTTGCTGCAAGAACGCATCAGCGATGGAATCCTTAACAACGATATCCTTACCTGTTTTTGGATTCTTGAATTTGCACCATGGGCCGCCGTCGATCAATTCTGCGCCGAATTCTTTTTGTGCCAATGCGTATGCCCAGTCACGGAAGCCACCTTCGGTGTACTTCATGATATTGCCTTTGTGAACGATCGTCACGGATGGCTTGTCATTGTCGATTGCGTACTGAATTGCTTTACGTACCAGGCGCTCTGTACCTTCGCGGGATACTGGCTTTACGCCGATACCAGAAGATTCTGGGAAGCGGATTTTCTTCACGCCCATTTCGTCTTGCAGGAACTTGATCAGTTTTTTAACTTGATCGGAACCTTCTGCGAATTCGATACCTGCGTAGATATCTTCAGAATTTTCACGGAAGATAACCATGTCAGTTTTTTCTGGTTCACGTACTGGAGATGGCACGCCTTTGAAATAACGAACTGGACGCAAGCAAACATACAGATCCAACTCTTGACGCAAAGCAACGTTCAGGGAGCGGATACCGCCACCAACCGGTGTTGTCAAAGGACCTTTGATAGAAACAACGTAGTCTTTCAAGACTTTCAGTGTTTCTTCTGGCAACCAGACGTCTGGGCCGTATACTTTTGTTGATTTTTCACCAGCATAGATTTCCATCCAGCTGATTTTACGTTTGCCAGCGTAAGCTTTGGCAACCGCAGCATCCACTACTTTGATCATGACAGGGCTGATATCCACGCCAGTACCATCACCCTCAATAAATGGGATGATAGGATTGTCAGGAACATTCAGCGAGAAATCAGCATTGACGGTAATTTTTTTACCTTCAGCAGGAACTTGAATATGTTGATACATCGTTTTCTCCGTAGTTGGATGAATAAGCAAATTGCGCTATTCTCAAATATGCCTTGCGTGCTAATGCAAACAGCGATGGCGATATTAACACTGTGCTACCCGGTTATGCCTCTGCCTTTTGCATTTCGCAATTAATTTAGCAATTAATTTCGCAATTAATTCTTAGTAATTAAGCCGTATTAACTCTTATATAAGACACAAGACCTTCATTTCGTATTATGCACTAGAATTTTACTAGATGCCATCAGTTTACCAAATTGCGGTTACCATATTGTTATGAAACTGATTTTACTCAACAAGCCCTTTAACGTCATGTGTCAATTTTCCGCCCATCCCAGCAGGGAGACTTTAGCGGATTACCTTGATATTCCTAATATATACCCAGCTGGCCGCCTTGATGCGGATAGTGAGGGATTAATTTTGCTGACCGATGACGGCAAGCTGCAAAACCGTATCAGCCATCCTGATCATAAACAAGCAAAAACCTATTTGGTGCAAGTGGAAGGCACGCCTACGCCAGCCATACTCAAAAAGCTATCAGAACCGCTGGATTTAGGGGACTTTACTACACAAGCCTGCATAGCTAAACATATTCAGACGCCAGATTGGCTCTGGGATCGCAATCCACCGATACGCCAACGCGCCAGCATTCCTACCAGTTGGCTGTGCATAATCTTGTCTGAAGGAAAAAATCGTCAGGTCCGGCGCATGACAGCTGCGGTAGGATTACCTACTTTGCGCCTGATACGCACAGACATTGGCGGTTTCTCACTAGAAAGCCACCCGTTGATGCCAGGCGAATGGCAAGAAGTAGAGGCGCAAAAATAGCGAATCAAGGCGCAAATAAACCCAAAGAAAAATTTCTTAAAAAAACTGTCAACCAATCCGCCCTTGCTTCGTTGTCATGATTGGTTCAATGGAATCGCACTTACCGTACTTCTTAACAATTACTTTTTTGAAGGACTTAAAATGAAAAAATTGATCGCTACCGTAATCGTTGGTTTATTTGCTTCCGCGGCTTTCGCCCAAGCTCCGGCAGCCCCTGCAGCACCTACTGCCGCACCAGCAGCTGACGCGGCTGCACCAGCCAAAAAAGCAAAAAAACACAAAAAACACAAAAAAGAAGCTGCTGACACAGCAGCCTCTTCTGCAGCAACATCAAAATAAGTACTTGTTAAATCAAAAATATGGGCGGGAGCTTTTCCTGCCCTTTTTTTTTACTGTACGATACGGCTTTTAAAATTAAATTCCTACATTGGTTATGACAAAAATCTCCACTATCGCAATGCAATTGCTGGGCGCAACCACTTTGGCCATATTGAGCACGGCCTCACAAGCACAAACGCAAGGAAAATTACCTGTCAAACCGTTGTCAGTAGGAATTTATGTCATCCAGGCAGAATTCGCCACCACGCCTGCAGAGCGTGAACAAGGCTTAATGCTAAGAACAAAAATGGGCAGCAATGAAGGCATGGTTTTCGATTTTGGCGCTCCTGCAGGCGTTTGCATGTGGATGAAAAACACACTAATTCCGTTATCCGTCGCATTTATCGATATAGACGGCCGCATCGTCAACATTGAAGATATGCAGCCAGAAACATTAGATTCCCATTGCGCAAAAAGAACCGTCAACTACGCTTTAGAAATGAATTTAGGCTGGTTTAAACAAAAAAATATCAAACCAGGCATGAAAATTGAAGGCTTGCCACTGAAATAAGAGCACATGCTCCATCATTGGGTACGACGAACCGACCTGAAAAGCACAAGCTTTGGTCGGTCAAGGTATTACAAACAGCACAAGGAATGATTGCGTACTCGCGCGTAACATCGTCTCTTCTGATGGAGAAACAGTAGCACGATCAGAATATCAAAGAGAATATCCTGAACACCCAGAACATCACTAAGACCAACAAAGATGCCAGAAAAGCAAAAAAAACCGCAAATTTTTGCGGTTTTTTTCTTTTCACATCTGAATATATTCGTTAATTGAGCTCAGTGCTCAGTGCCCAGTGCTCAAGCAACAAATTTAAGCTTTAGCTATTAAGCCAATGCTTTCAGAGCAGAAGCTAAACGGCTCTTATGGCGAGCAGCTTTGTTCTTGTGAATGATTTTTTTGTCAGCGATACGATCGATAGTCGATACAGATGCTTGAAAAATTGTTGCAGCAGCAGCTTTATCACCAGCTTCGATTGCTTTACGAACAGCTTTGATTGCTGTACGCAGAGTCGAGCGTTGGCTAGAGTTATGTGCGTTTTGTTTAACTGCTTGACGAGCACGTTTGCGTGCTTGTGCGGTATTTGCCATGAGATTTCCTAAACGTGGTCAAAGCGACGAGGTCAAAACATTTGATTAAATGCCACGCCGCAAAATTCTATACAGCTTTGCAGTATAACGGCTTTTATTTTCGTTAGCAAGCATTACTGTTGTTCTGAGTGAATAGAAGATTATAACCTCCTATCAAAGGTCCGATCAAACTGTTTTCATCATTTTTTCGCATCTGTTACGCAACAAGCTAGAAAAATTATGCGACAGTCATGTGTAGCTCGTGAGGAAATATTCCCTTTTTCCATCTTTATTCAATAAATTCAATGAAAGAAACGATCATGCAATGTACTCCGATACAACTGTCTGGCATTTACGTCACGCTTGAACCCCTCACACAGGAGCATTTGCCGGAAATCCAAAGCGCGGTCGCTGACGGCGAACTATGGAAGCTCTTCTTTACTTCTGTTCCAGCATCGGAAAATGTACAGCAATGGGTAGCTGCTGCGCTCGACATGCAACACCAACAGACCGCCATTCCATTCGCGATCCGAGACAACGCCAGCGGAAAAATTGTTGGTTCTACGCGCTACTGGAAAATGGAACCCAACAACAGGCGCCTGGAAATCGGGCACACCTGGTATGCAAAATCAGTGCAGCGTACCGGCGTCAACACCGAATGCAAGTTATTATTGCTAACCCAGGCATTTGAGGTATTTAACTGCATTGCAGTTGAATTCCGTACCGATTACTTCAATCACAAGTCACAAGCAGCGATAGAGCGGCTTGGTGCGAAACGAGATGGCCTTTTGCGCAACCACACTATCATGCCAGACGGCCGTATCCGCGATACCGTGGTTTATAGTATTCTGGAACATGAATGGCCAGGCGTAAAAAAGAATTTGCAGTATATGCAATCTAAATATAAGAACTAAATATAAGAACTAAATACGCAAATAATTAACTTAGTTAAGAGAGCAAAACAAGTGCTGATTGATTTTTTCTTTAGCTTGAAAGACGCCAAAATTCCGGTGTCGATTAAAGAATTTCTGATGTTGCTAGAAGCCCTGGATAAAGGTCTGATCAGCATGTCGCTGGACGATT
Organism: Undibacterium sp. Dicai25W; assembly: GCF_049340505.1. NCBI lineage: Bacteria > Pseudomonadati > Pseudomonadota > Betaproteobacteria > Burkholderiales > Oxalobacteraceae > Undibacterium > Undibacterium sp. Dicai25W. The sequence continues at coordinate 115,538 of NZ_JBMPOQ010000007.1, forward strand.
TTTACTTTCTATCGCGTACCATCATGGTCAAGGATGAAGCGCATTACGACAAATTTGATAAAGCCTTTGGTATGTACTTCAAAGGCATAGACACTATTTTTGAAAAGCATCCGGAGATTCCTTTAGATTGGCTGACCAAACGCCTCGAACGTGAATTAACTGACGAACAAAAAGCCGCGATTGAAAAGTTTGGCTACGACAAACTCATGGATCGCTTGAAGGAACTTTTAAAAGAACAAAAAGAGCGTCACGAGGGTGGCAGCAAATGGATAGGCACTGGGGGTACCTCTCCTTTCGGCAACGGCGGATCGAACCCGGAAGGCATACGTATAGGGGGCAAGGGAGGTAACCGCAGTGCTGTCAAGGTCTGGGAAGAGCGCGCATTTAAAGACTACGACGCCGAACGCGAACTAGGTACGCGCAACATTAAAGTCGCCCTACGACGCTTACGCAAATTTGCACGTCAAGGTGCGGAAGAAGAATTGGCGCTCGACGCCACTATCAAAGCTACAGCGAATAATGCGGGCTATCTCGACATTAAGATGCAGCCTGAACGCAAAAACAACATCAAAGTGTTGATGCTGCTCGATGTCGGCGGCACCATGGATGACCATATTGCGCAAACCGAAGAGTTGTTTTCAGCAGCAAAAACTGAATTTAAGAATATGGAATTCTTTTATTTCCATAACTGCGTCTACGATTATTTATGGAAAAACAACCGCCGTCGCCATGCAGAGAAATTTCCGACCTGGGACATCTTGCGTAAATATCCACCTGATACCAAATTAATTTTTGTCGGCGACGCCACCATGAGTCCCTACGAAATCCTGCAACCCGGTGGCTCAGTGGAATATAACAACGAAGAAGCGGGGGCCGTATGGCTGCAGCGTTTCGCGACGACCTTCCCCAAGTACATCTGGCTCAATCCTGAACCTGAAGGCCTGTGGCAATACCGTCAATCAATTTCGGTTATTCGACAAGTCATGAGCAACCGCATGTTCCCGGTCACGATAGAAGGACTGGAACGCGGCATGCGACTGCTGAGCAAATAAAACTCACGGGATAGCGAACTGGGTGAAATAAATGACACACACTAATTCCGAAACACGCCATTAGTGTGCCAACTGTAAATATTTCTTTAAAGTACGCAAGAGCACACGGCGGGACAGTGGCTTAACCAAAAATCCGGCGCATTTAACCCGCTCCGCCAGACTAACTTTATACTCAAAAGACTGGTCAATTAATAATATCACTGAAGTCTTTAAGCCTTCATTTTGCTTTTTTAAGCCATCACACAGCCGATAAGGATCCACATTGGGGGTGGATGTGTTAATCAAAGTTAATGCGTGCTGATTATTTCTATCTAACAATAATGCACTACGCTCATCGGAAGCGAGGGTTACCGTGTAACCATAAGGATCCATCACAGCAGCGACATATTCCCGAAACTGCGTGTCTTTATCAACCACCAGAATTCCGCCCTTGGCCATTGGTTGCTTACGCATACGTTCATAGATGCCAGGGTCGGTTAAATCTAAATCCAGACGTTTTGCGCGTCGGCGCTCATGCACTGATACAGTTGCATGCGGGCTCAAGGTAGTCAGCAGCAATTCTCGTTTGCTGACCAAATCGTCCAGTACATCAAAAATTTTGCGCCAACGAATGGGCCTTGGCATGGTCTGATATGGTAAATCCACGTCAGTTTTACCAATTAACAACACTGGTTGTGCATCACCGGGGTGCAGATCTGATAAAGTCGCCAGCGCAGAAACTTGTTCCGCATTGACAATGTACATATCAGGATCCTGTACTGACCCAGGCTTCAGGCACGCGTAGCGGTACCCTTTCTCTCGTGCAACGGCAAGCACATTGAAAAAAGTTTCTTCATCTTTTGCGGAAAATCCAAGCAGTCTGATCGCGATCGTTGGAGTTTTTTGTGACATCGTTTATCCATCTACACATTGCAGCTACAATAGCTGTCAAAACGTACGGAAGAATACATTGAAATTATGTACGCCTGACTAAATAATTGCAAAATACCATTACATTTCAACCAAAACAACAGATTTCTATTTGCATGGCCACTAAAAAAAATACTTCCCCATCCGACTATAGCGAATCGTCTATCCGCGTCTTAAAAGGCTTGGAGCCGGTCAAACAAAGACCGGGCATGTACACCCGAACCGAAAACCCCTTACATATCATTCAAGAGGTGATCGATAATGCATCAGATGAAGCTCTAGGCGGCCATTGTAAAAATATCCTGGTCACCCTCAATGCCGATAGTAGCGTTACCGTCGAAGATGACGGCCGCGGTATTCCGGTCGGTTTACACCCTGAAGAAGGCGTACCTACCGTCGAAATCGTGTTCACACGGCTGCACGCTGGTGGCAAATTCGACAAAGGCTCAGGCGGCGCGTACGCGTTCTCCGGTGGTTTACATGGCGTTGGTGTGTCAGTCACGAATGCCTTGTCCAAACGTCTGGAAATCACAGTCTGGCGCGAAGCCGGCATGCATCAGCTGACTTTTGCTGATGGCGATGTAATCGAGCCTTTACGTAGCCAGCCTTTAGGTCGCGGCGATAAAAAGAACGGTACTCGCGTCAGCATCTGGCCAGATGCCAAATATTTTGACTCAGCCAATATTCCATTTGCGGAATTACAACGCTTATTGCGATCCAAAGCCGTGTTGCTGCCCGGTGTCAAAGTCACACTGACCAATGCAAAAACTGGAGAAAGCCAGACCTGGCAATATGACCAGGGCTTGCGCGGCTACCTGACCGAAGCGCTGGCGCATTCTTCGCACGGCGAGCCACTGATTCCTTTGTTTGAAGGCGAACAATTCGCAAACTCGGACAGCGAAGGCTTTGCCGAAGGCGAAGGCGCATCCTGGGTCGTAGCATGGACAGAAGAAGGCAATGTGGTACGCGAATCCTACGTCAATCTGATCCCTACCCCCGCAGGCGGCACGCATGAATCCGGTTTGCGTGAAGGCTTATTTGGTGCCGTTAAAAGCTTTGCTGAAATGCACTCACTCTTGCCAAAAGGCGTGAAGCTGTTGCCAGAAGATGTATTTGCACGTGTTTCTTTTGTACTATCGGCCAAAGTACTGGACCCACAATTCCAGGGGCAGATCAAAGAACGTTTGAATTCACGCGATGCGGTGCGTCTGGTGTCTTCCTTCACCAAGCCACCACTAGAGCTCTGGCTTAACTCGCACGTCGACTATGGTAAAAAACTTGCTGAGTTGGTGATCAAACAAGCGCAATCGCGTTTGCGTTCTGCTCAAAAAGTTGAAAAGAAAAAATCTTCTGGCGTTGCCGTCTTACCGGGCAAGTTGACCGATTGCGAATCCAGTGACATTACCCGCAATGAGATTTTCTTAGTCGAGGGTGACTCCGCTGGTGGCTCCGCTAAGATGGGGCGCGATAAAGAGTTCCAGGCGATCTTACCTTTGCGCGGAAAAGTGCTGAACTCGTGGGAATCCGAACGTGACCGATTATTTGCAAATAATGAAATCCACGATATCGCGGTAGCGATTGGGGTTGATCCACATGGTCCGAACGACAATCCGGATCTGAGCAATCTGCGCTACGGCAAAATCTGTATCTTGTCCGATGCGGACGTGGATGGTTCACATATTCAGGTTTTGTTGTTGACGCTGTTCTTCAAGCACTTCCCACAATTGATCGCACGTGGGCATATTTGCGTTGCCCGCCCGCCTTTGTTCCGCGTGGATGCGCCGGCGCGCGGTAAAAAACCAGCGCAAAAAATCTATGCGTTAGATACCGGTGAACTGACAGCAATTGAAGACAAATTACGCAAAGACGGTGTCAAAGACGGCGCCTGGGCGATTTCCCGCTTTAAAGGTCTGGGTGAAATGAACGCGTCTCAGTTATGGGAAACCACCATGAATCCAGATACACGCCGTTTATTGCCGGTTTCTCTTGGTGAATTCGATCAGGATTTCTCTGAAGCGCGCTTCAATATGTTGATGGGCAAAGGTGAAGCCGCTGCCCGTCGCTCGTGGATAGAAGAGCATGGTAACGCCGTCGAGGCTGATATCTGATTTCAGATACTACTGACGATACGCAAACCAAACACCAACATCACCTTGAATTAAGTAAAAAAAATTAGACACTATGAGCGAACAAGCGAACTTATTTGAACAAGCACCACCGCCTAATGATGGCGAAGCCTTGACGCTGGCAACCTTTGCGGAACGGGCATATCTGGATTACGCTATTTCAGTCGTTAAAGGCCGTGCTTTGCCAGATGTCTGCGATGGTCAGAAGCCAGTTCAGCGTCGCATTCTGTATGCGATGAATGAATTAGGGCTAAACTCATCTGCCAAACCACGTAAATCCGCAGCGGTAGTCGGTGATGTACTTGGTAAATTACATCCCCATGGCGATCAATCGGTGTATGACGCACTGGTGCGGATGGCACAAGATTTCTCATTACGTTATCCACTGATCGATGGTCAGGGTAACTTCGGCTCACGCGATGGCGATGGCGCAGCAGCAATGCGGTACACGGAAGCACGACTGACACCGATTTCTAAATTGCTGATGGATGAAATCGATCAAGGTACGGTTGATTTTCAGCCTAACTACGATGGCACGACCGAAGAACCAAAACTACTACCTAGTCGGCTGCCTTTCGTTTTATTAAATGGTGCCTCTGGGATTGCAGTGGGTTTAGCGACAGAAATTCCTTCGCATAATCTGACTGAGGTTGCTAAAGCGGCAGTCGCCTTGATACGCAATCCGGGATTAAAACACGCTGAATTAATGGAAATGATACCGGGTCCTGATTTCCCGGGTGGCGGTCAGATCATCACTCCAGCAGCAACGATTGCCGATATGTATGCGACCGGACGCGGCAGCATGAAAGTGCGTGCACGCTGGAAAATCGAAGAAATGGCGCGTGGCCAATGGCAAGCGGTAGTCACAGAACTGCCTCCAGGCACGTCTTCACAAAAAGTGCTGGAAGAAATCGAAGAACTGACCAATCCTAAAATCAAAACAGGTAAGAAAACCCTGTCGCCAGAACAAATCAGCTTAAAACAAGTGATTTTGTCTGTGCTCGATACGGTGCGCGATGAATCAGGTAAAGATGCACCAGTACGCCTGGTTTTAGAACCAAAATCCAAAAATCAGGATCAGACCGAGTTCATGCAAATGTTATTGGCGCACACGTCGCTGGAAACGTCTGCATCCATCAATCTTGTCATGATTGGTGGCGATGGACGCCCACGCCAAAAAGGCTTGCTGGATATCCTGAGCGAATGGATTGCATTCCGCTTTGCAACGGTGACACGTCGTACGCAATTCCGTTTAAAGAAAGTCGACGACAGGATTCATATCCTCGAAGGTCGCGAAGCAATCTTGCTCAATATTGACGAAGTCATACGCATCATCCGTGAGTCGGATGAGCCAAAGCCAGCGTTGATTCAGGCATTTAAACTGTCTGACCGTCAGGCAGAAGACATTTTAGAAATCCGTTTGCGTCAGTTAGCGCGTCTGGAAACGATCAAAATTCAACAAGAATTGGCTGAATTACGCAAAGAAAAAGCCACACTACATGATCTACTTGATAATCCAGCATCGATGAAAAAAATGCTGATCAAAGAGATTGAAGCTGACGCCAAACAATTCGGCGATGCCCGCCGCACTATCATCGAAGAAGCTGCACGGGCGTCGATAGAACAAAAAGTGGTTGATGAACCAGTGACTGTCGTTATCTCAGAAAAAGGCTGGGTACGCGCACGTACTGGTCACGGTCATGAGGCAGCACAATTTACGTTCAAAGCGGGTGATAGCCTGTATGGCACGTTTGAATGCCGTACCGTCGACAATTTGCTGGTCTTCGGTTCCAATGGTCGCGTATATTCTGTCGCGGTCTCCGCCCTACCGGGGGCACGTGGTGATGGCGTACCTATCACGACGCTGATCGATCTGGCGAGTGGTAGCAAAATATTGCATTACTTCGCTGGAAATAATGAAACAGGCTTATTGCTGGCGTCCAGCGCTGGTTATGGCTTTACCGCCAAAGTCGGCGATATGGTCGGGCGCATGAAGGCAGGCAAAGCTTTTATGACCCTCGAAGAATCCGATCTCCCATTGCCACCCGCCATCATCAGCGACGATGCCAGCGCGATTGCCTGCTTGTCAGAAAAAGGCAGGCTATTAGTATTTGGCCTGGCCGAAATCAAACAATTATCCAGCGGTGGTCGCGGTGTGATTCTGATGGAATTGGAAGATAAAGAAATGCTGATTGGCGCGCAAGCGATTAGTCAGAAAGGTGTCAAAGTACGTGGCGTAGGTCGTGGCGGCAAAGAACAAGAGGTCAACCTCAGCGCTACCAGCCTAAGCATCCATATCAATAAACGCGCCCGTAAAGGTAAAGCGCTGGAATCAAAAATTAAAGCTTCCGGCTTACAAAAGATCACTTAAAAAGATTATTTACCCGCGTTCCGCGATATGATCGTAAAACACGCAGAAACAAAAAAGCCTGAAATTCAGGCTTTTTTTATAATGAGATAATATCTGCGATAGCTTATGCCAACGTAATGCGGTTACGACCACTCTGTTTAGAAACGTACATCGCGGAGTCAGCAACGTCAAACAATTGATCGGCATCTGTCGTTGCCGCTAAATCAGCAACGCCACCAGAAAAAGTCACAGAAAATTCAACATCTTCAGAATGTTGACGGATCTTCGCAAACGCAATTCGTACCTGATCCAACACCTTACGTGCGGTGCTGGCTGTGGTGTCAGGGAAAATGATCGCAAATTCTTCACCTCCGTAACGGCCAACAATATCACTGCGCCGCAAACGCTGACGTAGCAAGCGCGCCAGGGTACGCAAGACCTGATCCCCGGTTGCATGCCCGTAATTGTCATTGACCTGTTTAAAATTATCCAGATCGATCATTGCCAGTGCCAAGTGAGAGCCATTGCGCCCTGCCTGCAAAATCTCTGAAGCTAACTGTTCTTTGATCGCAGTATGATTTAACAAACTCGTCAGACCATCGCGCATAATCAAGGCACGCAAAGAACGATACCGCTCAGCACGGGTAGATAAGGAAGAGATCAGATATTCTGTTGACACTGGTTTAGTAATAAAATCATCGGCACCAGCACGGACGGCTTCCAGTTGTTTATCTAAATCTACTTCACTAGACAGAAAAACAATAGGCACGTCCACATAGGAATTATCCTGACGTATCAGATGCGACAATTCAACACCGCTGCAAACCGGCATATAAATGTCGAGCAACAGCAGTTCCGGACGAAAATCCGTCATCACCGATAAGATCTGGGTGGGATCACTAAGTAAGCGCACGTTCATGCCAGCATCGCGCAAAATCGTCCCATAGAATTTTGATGTGACCGTGTCATCATCCACAATCAAAATGCGATAACCTTTATTGTCACCATGCTGCAGGATATTATCAATGCGTTCCGTCACCGCAACCACATCCAAAGGCTTGGTAAAATAACCATCGCCATGGGCACGTACCGCGATTAAACGCGATTCAAAACTGCTCGATTTAGAAACAAAAATCGTTGGGATTCTTAAGCGTTGTAATTGTTCTATTTTTTTGATTTCATCGACGCCGGAAATTTTACCTTCTGGAAAACTCAATTCAATGACGATAACATCGGGACGGCGGGTTGCAACGGCGACAGCAAGATCTTTAAGTTGTGCAATACACACGACTTCATAACCAAAATGTTCTAATTGCGTGGTGATCGCCAGTTGTTGTTCACTATCTTCATCTACCAGATAAATTAAACTAGAATTGTGGTCGGTATGAGCGACTTCTGGTCTTTGCTCGACAAAATCATCCTCTTGGCTTGCCATCGTGTTGAGTCGACCTCGCGCCAAGGTGAAATATTGACTTACTTCACTGGCAAAGGCATTTAGTTCATCTTGTTCTGGGCGAGGAATTACCAACCAAGGTTTGACCTTAGACTCAAAAACTCTCGCTTGCACACCCAACTCAGCAAACCCAAAGGTTCCAGCAGAACCCGCCATTGTATGTAGGTGGCGATGCAACACTGTCAGGGCGTCTTTGTTTTCCGGTTCATGCTGAAATAGCTCTAAAGCGGAGATGATTTCATCAAACTTAGACGGAAGTTTTTGTAAAAAAACAGCCTCTAAAGCGCGCAGTTTCTCTTGCAAGCTATCATTTTTATCGGTCATCTATACCCTTTCCTGCCAAAGCTTCATCACCTGTGTCGACAATTCCATAGGGTCAAAGGGCTTGGCGATGACCCCGATCGCTCCCAACGACTTGTAATAATCGAGCTCGGATGATTGTACCTTCGCCGTCATAAAGATGACTGGGGTTTGCGCTGTGGTAGCCAACTTGCGTAGTTCAGCCAAGGTTGTCGGACCATCCATATTGGGCATCATGACATCCAACAACAGCAAATCTGGCACAAAGCCAGACTTTATCTCAGTCAGAGCCTGAGCCCCTGAACTACAGGTTCGCAAAGCAAATCCACCCACAACCTCTAAAGCAATCTGCGCCACCGTTTGAATATCGGGATCATCCTCAACATACAAAATATTAGCCAGGTTTGCAGATGTCATTGTTTCTCCCCACACAAAAGTAACGAATCGATTAAGTCAGCATAAATCAAGACGCATTCCAAAACAACCAGAATTGCCAGCTTGCATCAATAATTTGTTCGCAAAATTTTAGAACAAGCGCAGCAAGCCTTCAGGTCGAATTAAAAACAATCTGCAACATGAAAAGAAGCACCTCATTTCGACACTTCTTTGATGCCTTATTTCAAAGAAAAATCCACGCGACTTAGTGCACCCTTATCCTTTATACCTGAGCTATCAAGCTTCGGGGCAATCAAATACAAACGGTCGCGCTGAACTTTGCCGGTATTTTCCAGATAATCCCTGACTACATCTTCCCGCTGTTGAGCCAAGACCCGCAAATCATCCTCTGAGACGGACATATTTTTCAAAATTAATGCTTCCGCTTCTGGTGTCTGTAGCGTTTTTGCCATGCCGATCAAATTGCGAGGCTTATCAAATTTCTCTGCCTGATAGACGATTTGCAGGTATTTATTGCGATCATCTGCGGTCAATTCGATATCAGCCAATTTAATACTGCGATCTTTTTGATGAAGTTCGCGCCATTTAGCATCACGCAATTTCGACTCCAATACATTTTTTCGAACCCCGACGCCGTCACTTTCTGGATCAACGCGACCAACAATATCGAGTTTCAACCCCGACCGATGATTGAGTGCCTTAGCCAAATTATCTAGTTTTGCCATCGCTGGTGGCGTAAGAACAGCGAGGCCCGGATTAAATTCGACATAGGACAGCTCCTCACTACCACCAAACATCGAACCGAGTATGGCAAATGGCGATGTCACCGCTTTAGTAATCAGGTTTACAAACACTTTAAAAATGATCCCCCCAACAGAAAACTGAGGATCGCTTAATGAGCCTGAAATCGGTAAGTTGATCGCTATTCGTCCTTGATTATCACGCAACAATGCCACAGCCAGCATAACCGGTAACTTGGTCACATTCGGGCCGTCCACGTACTCGCCAAAGGTCAACTGATCAAGCGTGATGGAATTTTCTGCTTTCAGTTGTTGATTTTCAACGTGGTAGCTGACTTGCATAGACAGCTTACCTTTTTCTATCGGATAACCAGCATATTTGGCAGAGTAAGGTGTCAAGCGAGTTAATTCCAGACCATTGGCACTACCGGTGATATCCAAGAAAATGGGCGACGCCAGCGGATTAATCGCGCCAGAAATCAACAAAGGTGCATCGTTATCGACAGTGCCGTGCAATTCCAGATTTGCCGGTTGCGGATTATCCGAAGCAAGTAACCCGATACTGCCGCTGATATTGGTCAGATTGGCATGGTAATTCGGTTTAATAAAATTATCAGTGAAGTTGACATTTCCACCATGCAGTTCGGTTTGTGTTATGCGTATGATAGTTGGCATTGCGGCTTTGCCTGCCACCTTATTATCAGCTTTAGATGTTTCCGCTGCCGATGCAGATATTGATGCTACAGATGTGGGCACCAGGGTTGCGGGGGTTATTACGCTATCAGATGCTGTCTTGGCTGAAGTATTTTTGACCAGAATATCCTGCAAATTCAGTCTCGCCTTTTCAGATAAAACCACGCGCGCGAAAAAGTCATTCAGAGTCAGTTTTTTTAAATTGATGACTGGTTGAGCACTACCTATCTTGGCATTAATACCATCGAAGATAATATCCTTCCATTCTAAGAAATCATCATCACTTCCATTTTCATAGATTTTAAAATCATTAAAACTCAGGCTGCCGTTGTAAGCAAATTGCCTTTGATCTAGCAAAACATCGCTCATATCGAGCTTACCTTTTGCACTAGCACGTCCCTTGGTAATTTCCACATTCAACAACTTCGAGAAATACGGATAAAACGCCGCGACCGGCAAGCTTTGAGCATCTAAAGTCACACTCAATTGTTTTAATTGCGGTGTGGCCTGAGCACTAAAATTGAATTGACCTTTGCGATTAAAATGTGACTTCAGACTAAGTTTAAAAGGTTGTGACAAATCGCTCTTAAATTGGCTCAGGCTTAGATTAATACCATTGGCATTGAGCTTTACAGTCGGATTGACAGACTGATCGTTAAACGCAATTTCACTGTCTTTTAAGTCAAATTGCTCCAGATTCACTCTCCATGCAGGACCAACTGCCTGAGCTTTCACAGTAGCTGGTGCGTCCTGCCCAGCCTTGCTGTTCATTGCCAACCAATGCTGAAAACCAAGAACCGCTTGATTGTCACGCCGTAGATCAGTTTTAACACCATTTAGCGACACAGCAGGAACTGTCAACGTTTTGGCCTGAGTATCTAACCGCGCTTTTTCTATCACCAAAGAATCAAACGCAACACTGCCATCGTCTGGCTTGCCTTGCAAACGCAGATGATCCAAATTGACGCTTAACTCGTTGAGTGAAAACCGTTCTGGATTAAAGTCAAGCTCAGTTTTTGCATTGAGTTTTGCGCTCAAATTCGCACGCAAAAATGGCGATATAAAGTTTTGAAAGTGCGACAACTCAATATCATTGAGCGTCAGCTTACCTTTGAGGCTGCCTGCCAACGCCTGAAGCGCACCTTCAAAATCTACTTTTTCGTCGGTGTCAGTCGCGAGCGTCAATTTTACCGGCGCTACTGGAGCGTCTTTTGCTGTGCTCAGACCTTTCACCTGTAACACCAGATGCTGCAATTCCAGCGTTTGTGCAGGCTGGGCATGGACGGCGTCAGAAACATGAACTTCACCGCCATGGATTTGCAAATCGTTGATGCTGATGAATGGCAGAGCCGGAGCTGGTACAGCAACGACTTGCGATTTTTTTTCTGGTATCGCTTTTGCGAGTCTGCTTTGGGCTGCTTTTTTAGAATCTGGCGTGCTTAAATTTGCCCAGTTAAAGCCATTTTTTTGAGAAAAATCGATCCAGACTTGTGGTGAGGTCAAATGCAACTGCGTCAATTCTGCACTCGCAGTCATGACATCCATCTGCTTAATTTGCGCGTGCAAGTCAGCGAGTTTCAATAAATCTGTGGCTTGGCTATCTTTGATATCAACGTCCTGCAGATGCACGTCACCGCTCAATAAGACTTGCGCTTGTGGTTCACGTTTGAAATTCAAATCGAGTTTGGTGCTCAATTTGGCGCGAGCGATCTGAACTGGTAAAGCAACTGGCACATAAGCAACATATTGCGACAGATCCAGTTGTTCCAGATCGATTGCCAATGTGGTAGCCAGGCTTTTTGAGAAAGGTTTGGCGCGCGCATTGAGCGCAAAACCCGCGCCATTGATACGTCCAGAAAGATGTGGATCAACAAAACTATCAATGGCTTTAGGGAAATTTGAAATAAATGGAACACCAATATTCAAATCGGTGATCTTAAATTGCTTTGCCAAGACTTTATCGTCAAGATCAATCCCACTGTTTTTGACCTGAATATTTGCCATCGCAAACCGGAAAGGGCTGTCACTTTTAGGCATCGCGGCAATTTTGTCGAGAATATCGCTGAAGTTATACAGACCGTGCCCGTCAGCGCTCAAGCGCACCAGATGGACATCGGCAGCGCTTAACTGTAATTCACTGAGAACCAAAGCCTGATGAAATACCGAACTCAGCGATAGTTTAATCACCAATTCTTTAACAGCAAACGCGACGGTCTTTTGATCTGCTTCGTATAAACGGACACCATCTGCTGTCAGTGTCAGTTGAAATGGCGAGAAATGAATTTCGTCTATGTCTAGCTTACGACCTATCTGGGTTCGTGTTTGTTCAGCGGCGATACGTTTGACATAACCCGGCAGCAACGCCCAGCTCAGGATTGCCAGCAATAGGGTCAATACTACGATGACCCCGAGGATTCGTACCAGTTGCCAACGACGCCAGAGTGGGATTGAGATCTTTGTTTCAGGAGTGGATGTTGTCACGGTTTACCTCGAGCGAATTGATAGCTATTCAGACGATACTTTGCACTAACCAAGCGTCATTGTCGCTGGTCGAATTGAAGAATAAGCTTATACAAAGTACATCATTCATTTTTTTGCAACATTATACGTCTCAAGTACTGATAAAAAAAACTAACCCCGCCATGGCGGGGTTAATAAATGTCAAATCGAAACGCTGAATTGGCATGTCCCATTTGCGAACACAGATGAACAGAATTTAAAAAAGTGCGCTTCAGACATGGCGCCCGGATACAACTTTTATCTGTGCCGGATTACCACCAATAAAATATGCCAGATCCGCAGGGCGATCTATGTTCCAAATCACAAAATCGGCTGCTCTCCCTACTTCCAGGGTTCCAATTTCCGCTGAAAGACCCAGAGCACGCGCCGCGTTACAGGTGATTCCCTGCAACGCTTCTAAAGGCGTCATACGGAAAATTGTGCACGCCATATTCATGGTCAATAACAACGAAGTCATAGGTGAAGTTCCCGGATTGCAATCGGTCGCCAGGGCAATCGGTACGCCTGCTGCACGCAACGCTGCCAACGGTGGGTATTTCGTTTCACGCAAAAAGTAGAAAGCGCCAGGTAACAAGACAGCCACCGTGCCATGCTTAGCCATCGCGGCAATACCGTCATCTGACAAATATTCGAGATGATCGGCAGATAAGCCCTGATAACGTGCGGTCAACCCTGCCCCACCCTGATCAGATAATTGCTCAGCATGCAGTTTAACTGGCAAACCAAGAGATTGTGCCGCCTGAAATACCCGCTCAGTTTGTGCGGGAGTAAAGCCAATTTTTTCGCAGAACACATCCACCGCGTCTACCAGGCCTTCCGCATGCAGAGTCGGAAGCATCACGTCACAAACCAGGCTGATGTAATCGTCTGAACGGCCAGCATATTCTGGGGGCACGGCATGGGCACCCAAAAACGTCGTTTTAACACGCACCGGAAATTCACGACCTATCCGCCTAGCGACACGTAAAATCCGCGCTTCTGTTTCCAGATCAAGACCATAGCCAGATTTGATTTCCAGCGTTGTCACACCTTCAGAAAGCAGACTTTTTAAACGCGGTAAGCAGGCTTGTAATAAATCATCTTCGGTAGCGGCGCGCGTAGCATTGACGGTAGACACAATGCCACCACCCTGGCGGGCGATTTCTTCATAGGCAACGCCATTTAAGCGCGCCTCAAATTCATTGCTGCGATTACCGGCATACACCAGATGAGTATGACAATCGATCAGACCTGGTGTCAGCCAGCATCCAGCGCCATCGTGCATGGCATCAGCGGTGCTATCTTTTGGTAAATCAGCCGCTGCGCCTAGCCACGCAATTTTGCCGTTACTAACAGCGATTGCTGCATCACGTATCTCACCATAACCATCGGTCATGGTTGCCAGATGCAGGTTTTTCCATAAGCTATCCCAATGCGGCATCAGCTTTGTCCCATATTTAAAAAATGGACGCGAATCAAATATACGTCCGAACCTTCATCCGCGGAAAATCCTAAAATAATGCCTTCATGCTCGTGACGTTCTTCGAATAAACACAGATCACCTGCAATGATTTGCTCACCAGAACTCAGCGTCGCCGTGCCTTTAGCGCAATACAGCAGCAATTGTTGCGCGTCACCAGCAGCGACGAAGTGTTCGCCAGCTGAAAGTCTTTGCATGTAGTGGCTACACACGTCACGTCGCGTCATCATGTTCAGATCAAGGACGGTATCGGCAATCAACTCAGCATTGATCGGTAGCTCACCGGAAAACCTGTGTGGCGTACTTGTCTGCGTCAACTCAATGCTAGCAGCAGGTGCCTGCTGGCCATCGTCGGTATGCAAAATCAGGCCCGCACCCGACAAAATAGCCAGCGTACGGTCTATCTGAGCAAAATGCGAAAATGGTCCATCAGTATTCACCGTTGCAGTACTCAAACGCCAGACGAAATTATCCAGCGTGGCATCCGAAGGAAAAATCGCCAGCTCAGTCGTGCTGCCGCCGCCATTTTTCCATGGCATGGTTTGATAGTCCTGATGGGTCCATTTACGCATAATCAGATTTTCAGATCAACTTAGGCTAAATATAAGTGTTGGTACAGATGTTGACATTGTGCACTCAAACTACCAGACACGACCAGTTCTTTTGCTGCTTCGATATCTGGTGCAAAGAAGCGATCTTTATCGTAGAACGACACTTTGCCACGCAAAGACTGGTGCACTTGGGTCAGCATCTCCGACGTTTTGAGTGGCGCGTGGAAATCCACACCCTGCGCTGCCGCTAACAATTCTATACCAACAATGGTAGCCGTATTGTGTGCCATTTCGTGCAAACGACGCGCACCAAAGGTCGCCATACTGACGTGATCTTCCTGATTAGCCGATGTCGGAATCGTATCAACGCTAGACGGATGCGCGTGGGATTTGTTTTCCGAAGCCAACGCAGCAGCAGTCACGTGGGCGATCATGAAGCCAGAATTCAGACCAGATGATGGCACCAGGAATGGTGGCAAACCTGAGATGGAAGAATCAATCAGCAGAGCAATGCGGCGTTCCGAAATCGAACCGATTTCAGCAATCGCCAATGCCAGCGTATCTGCCGCAAATGCGACAGGTTCGGCATGGAAGTTACCGCCAGAAATCACCTCACCTGTTTCGACAAACACCAGTGGATTATCAGTCACGGCATTGGCTTCGATCAGCAAAGTACGTGCCGCATTGTTGATGATATCAAGGCAAGCCCCCATGACTTGCGGTTGACAACGCAAGCAGTACGGGTCTTGCACGCGCTCATCGTTGACCAGATGCGACAAACGAATTTCGCTACCTTTAAGTAACTCACGATAAATCGCCGCAGTGGCAATTTGACCTGGTTGACCGCGACTTGTGTGGATACGTGCATCAAATGGCGCATCGCTACCTTTAGCGGCATCCACTGACAATGCGCCAGTAATTGTTGCAGCCTCTAACAAACGCTCTGCGAGGAACAAGCCATTTAGGGCCAGAGCAGTGGATACTTGCGTACCATTGATCAATGCCAGACCTTCTTTTGCCGCCAATACGACTGGCGTAATTCCAGCTTGTGCAAGTGCTTCTTTGGCAGGAACCAATTTACCGTTCACACGCACATCGCCTTCACCCAGCAATGCCAGCGTCATGTGTGACAATGGCGCCAGATCACCGGAAGCACCGACTGAACCTTTGACCGGAATGGTCGGCATGATGCCTGCGTTATACATCGCAATCATGCTATCGATCACCGATGCACGAATGCCAGAGAAGCCACGTGCCAGACTGGCGATCTTCATCGCTAAAATCAGACGTACAACTTCATCGGAAATCAATTCACCCGAGCCTACCGAATGCGACAAAATCAGATTGCGTTGCAACAGCTCTAATTGCTCATCCGGAATACGGGTTTTGGCTAATTTACCAAAACCGGTATTGATCCCGTAAGCTGCATCGCCCTTGGCGACAATTTTATGAATCGTATCAGCCGATGCATTGATCGCGGCATAGGCGCCTGGTGTCAATTTCAATGGCTGTGACGCAGTCCAGATGGCGCGCAGATCGGACAGACTGAATTCGCCCGGATGAATTTCAACATACTTAGTCATTATTTTTCTCTCTTTAATTATTCTGTCATTGGTCGATGGATCAGTTTGATTACTTGATCATCGGCAGATTCAAGCCTTCACGCTTTGCGCATGCAACGGCCTGTTCGTAGCCCGCATCCGCGTGACGCATAACGCCAGAGCCGCAATCATTGACCAGCACGCGTGCCAGACGTTTAGCAGCGGCCTCAGTACCATCAGCAACGATCACCATACCCGAATGCTGCGAATATCCCATACCAACGCCACCACCATGATGCAGAGAAACCCAGCTCGCACCGCCAGCGGTATTGAGCAAAGCGTTCAGTAAAGGCCAGTCAGAAACAGCATCAGTGCCATCTTTCATACCTTCTGTTTCACGATTTGGACTGGAGACAGAGCCGGTATCCAGGTGGTCGCGACCAATTACGATAGGCGCTTTGAGTTCGCCATTTTTAACCATTTCATTGAATGCCAGACCAGCAATATGGCGCTCGCCCAAACCTAGCCAGCAAATCCGCGCTGGCAAGCCCTGGAACGCAATGCGTTCGCCCGCCATGTCCAGCCATTTGTGTACGCCTTTATTGTGCGGGAACAGTTCTTTAATCTTGGCATCCGTTTTACGGATATCTTCCGGATCGCCAGACAAAGCCACCCAACGGAATGGGCCTTTGCCATCACAGAACAAAGGACGAATGTAGGCAGGAACAAAGCCAGGAAAATCAAAGGCATTTTTAACGCCGGTGTCAAACGCCACCTGACGGATGTTATTGCCGTAATCTACGGTGGGGATACCCATCGCATGGAAATCCAGCATCGCTTGCACGTGAACCGCACAGGCCTGCGCTGCGTCCGCAGTCAGTTTGGCATGTTGGCTGGCATCATGTTGAGCTGCTTTCCATTGCTCAACGCTCCAACCGATAGGCAGGTAACCATTAATCAAATCATGAGCGGAAGTCTGATCGGTCACCAGATCTGGCTTCATGCCACCCGCTTTCGCACGCTGAACCAGTTCTGGCAAAATTTCAGCAGCATTGCCCAGCAAGGCAATCGATACCGCTTCTTTGCGGTCGCAATGATGTTTGATTAATGCAAGTGCGTCGTCCAAATCTTTGGCTTGTTTGTCTACGTAGCGGGTACGCAGGCGAAAATCAATACTGCTTTGTTGGCATTCGATATTTAAAGAAACCGCACCTGCAAAACTTGCAGCCAATGGCTGTGCACCGCCCATACCACCTAAACCAGCAGTCAGTATCCAGCGGCCGCCCCAATCACCATTGAAGTGCTGGCGGCCAGCTTCTGCAAAGGTTTCATAGGTTCCCTGAACAATGCCTTGGGTGCCGATATAAATCCAGCTACCTGCAGTCATCTGTCCGTACATGAACAAGCCTTTGCGGTCGAGTTCATTGAAGTGTTCCCAATTTGCCCACTTAGGTACCAGGTTTGAATTCGCGATCAAAACACGCGGTGCGTCTTCATGAGTTTTGAACACGCCGACCGGTTTGCCAGATTGAATCAGCAAAGTTTCATCTTCGCCCAGAGCCTTCAACGATGCCAGAATCTGATCAAAACATTCCCAGTTACGCGCTGCGCGACCAATGCCACCGTACACGACCAGGTGTTTAGGATTTTCTGCCACGGCGGGGTCCAGATTGTTCTGAATCATGCGATAAGCAGCCTCCGCCACCCAGGTTTTACAAACTTTTTCAGCACCAGTTGGTGCATGGATTACGCGGCTGGCATCCCAGCGAGCATCGTTTTGAAGGTTATTCGTCATTTTGTCTCTCTCCAGGTACGACAAACATTACATACAAAAACACGTCCAGATACCGGGGTATCAGCCAGGACGCGCTATCAATTGATTTTGATTACAGCTCAACTCAAAATAAATTTTAAGTTGTATATACAACTTTTGCAAGCGGATTTTTAATGAGACAATACGAGCGCTACTTCATTAGGATAATCGTGTCAAAAGTTCAATCACCCTCACCCGCCTTCCAGACCATTAAAGACTATCTGCTCAAGGAAATCCAGACGGGTACCTGGAAAGAAGGCGACGCTATCCCCTCGGAAGCCATGCTGGCAGAGCAATTTGGCGTTTCGCGCATGACCGTGAATCGGGCGGTTCGCGAGCTAACCAGCGAACAGATTTTGAACCGGATACAGGGTTCCGGTACCTATGTTGCCCAGCAAAAATATCAGGCAACCCTGGTTGAGATTAAAAGCATTGCCGAAGAAATTCGTCTGCGTGGACACATTCATCGCAGCGAATTACATCTTTTAAAAGAAATTCCAGCTTCTGAGCAACTTGCGCAAGAATTTAATGTCAAAGCCGGACATCGTCTTTTTCATTCAGTGATTGTGCATTTTGAAAACGACATGGCGATTCAGGTCGAGGACCGTTGGGTTAATTCCAGCGTAACGCCAGATTACTTAGCGCAAGACTTTAGCAACATGACGCCGAATGAATATTTAGTTGCTGTCGCCCCCTTGCAAGGCGTCGATTACCGCATTGAGGCCGTCATGCCAGGCAAACAAGTCGCTGAGATGTTGCAAATTTCCATCAAAGAGGTTTGCCTGGTATTGCACAGAAAGACGCGTTCCCAAGGAAAAATCGCCACGATCGTGACCATGTGGCACCCTGGAAAGCGTTACCAGTTTGCCGGAAGTTTCTGACAGAGCGACCGCATTCTGAGGTGATGAAACTAAGCACCAACAACTGGTAACAATGTAAATACCAGTGACAAGTTAAAATACGCGCAGTTTTTTCAATAAAAAGATCAAATCCATTGATCAAGAGCATTTATAGAGGACAACACCATGGCAAAAAAGAATGATATCGATCCAGAAACAGAAGCACTGATCGCCTGGTGTATCGAAGTAGAAGGATTTTTAGTCGCTGGCGGTGCTACTGTTGCGCAAGCGCAAGACCATATCGAAGAACAAATTGAGTGGTTCACCGATTTATTTTTTGATGGTTTAACACCAGAAGAAGCCGCTAAAGAAGCATTAGCTTAAACAAAAGGGCTCTCGCCCTGCACAACACTTGGTTTAGATTACAACATGGTTCGTCGCTTTTTATTAATTCCCCTCGTATTTTTATTGTCTGGCTTGAGCGCCTGCTCCAGCACTAAAACGTCGGGACTCCAGCATGAAGAATTTGGTGAGACCGGTGTCTTTACGCGTAGCTTCCCTGGCACCGAACAGGCTGCCTGCGAAGCATCCCGCCGCGCCTTGCTCAGTCAGGGGTACGTGATCAATGAGTGGAAACCAACCAATATTAAAGGTCGCCGCAAATACCAGCACGACGCCGAGACCCACGCTGAAATTGAGTTTAATGTCGTTTGTGTACCGGATAGCAAAGGCAGCAATAGCTCAACTATGTTTGCTAATGCGATACGCGATCGTTACTCGCTCAAGAAGAGTAATAATTCAGCCAGCATAGGCGTCAGCGCCATCGGTTCCGTATCATTGCCATTCGGTTCTACCGACGATTCGCTGGTGAAAGTTGCTAGTGAAACCATCGCTACTGGTCAATTTTATAATCAGTTTTTTGACTTAGTCGAACGCTATCTGGACGCGACTAAATTCCCAAATGAACCTGATAGCGATAAAAAAGACATGGCAAACAAGCCCACTGAATTACCCGCGGCAAAAATGGATGCGGGCAGTAACAGCAAGCCTGAATCCACGGGAGCCACAGCATTTACAGCGACACAAAACAAATCAGACAATAAAATGGACAACAACTAAGCCATGTTTGAAAAAACCATGCAAGCAGATGACTTACAACGATTGCTGACCCTCAAAATGCCATATGGCAAATACAAGGACAGACTGATCGGCGACCTGCCTGGGCACTATCTGGGATGGTTCGCACGCGAGGGTTTTCCTAAGGGTGAAATTGGGCGATTATTAGAATTAATGTATGAAATCGATCACAATAACTTGCGCGATTTACTCATTCCTTTGAGAAAATAAAAACAACAACTGCAACTAATAACATTCATTAGCAATCATTAATATTCATTAGCAATCATTAATATTCATTAGCAATCATTAATATTCATTAGCAATCATTAGTATTCATTAGCAGACCAGTGAACACCAAATAAAAAAGCAGCGCCACCAATGTGTGCGCTGCTTTTTTTCAAATCAAAAATTTGAGTAGAACCGATGAATTAAGATTATTTAAATTCAGTTTTTGTTTCTTGCTTGTTTTGTTTGCCAGCAGCAGAGGCAGGCAAAAATTTCATCGGATCGTTCACGCCAGCAGCGTAAGCGGTCACGACGCTTTTTTGTCTGAGGCAAGAAGCGCTCAATACAGTTGCATCAGCAGCGGCAGAATTTGTGCAGACTTGCAATTGCTTAACCGCGTCGAGTGGAATACCGGCCGCAGCAGCAACAGAGACGATGGATTGTGGATTCGCACCACCTGCAACCAGACCGTCGACGGTTGCTTGCAGATTTGCACTGGAAGTCAGCGCATTAAAAATACCCTCTACGGAGGTATCAACACCCTCAGCGTAAGCAGCAGAAATACCACCTACCAGAGCCAGACCAACTACAGCGCTTTTAATCAATTTTTTCATAGCGTCTCCTCAACAAATCGACAAAATTGTCTTACCTCAGCGAATGATTCTAATGAAGACTCATGTAAATAGAAAGCACTGATTTACAATTAAAAAGAAATAAATCATAGCAATTTCCGTGTGGAAATTTTTTGATGTTTTCAGATCATATCAATGGTGCGGGTCTCAACGCGGGTTGCACGCTTCCTATAAATTATGCCGCCTCAGTTACCTCGTTTGCGGCAGCACGTGCCAATTCCAATGCCTTCAACTGATCCATCACTTTTTGATCCACTTTTAACGCCTGCTCAGCCGGAATCACCAGGGTCGTAATTTGTTTCAAATTCGCCTTCGGCAAATCACCCAAACGGATTTTTTCGATGCGGTTTTGCTCTATGGGGTTGGTTGCGGCTTCATACAAAATCACTTCATGATCGAGTGAATACGTGAGGGCCAATTTGTCGATAATAATTTGCAAGTGCGCTGGTTCAGTGTCGTAACGCTTTAAGGTTAAATCACCAGCTAGACCAATTTGCCAGACGACGAACATCGCAGACGGATCGATCACCCGTTCATAAATCATAAACTGCGTCGCTTCCATCGACTGCATGCCACGTGATCCTGGATCAATGCCAAGATCAGCGACCAGACAATCCAACGCTGAAATACCTGGCTCCATGTGCGCGGCATACCCCTCTTTACGCGCATCGGCAATCGCCATGTGTGAGATACAAGCAAAGATGCCAGGATGTCCGTAAAATGCCGCGCAAACGCGCTTGCCGGCGCGGACTTCTTTCAAAATCGTGTCCGTCATACGACGGTAAGTGTTACGGCGGGTTTTACCATCAATTTTGGTGTCTTCATAATGGTCATTCAGACACACATATTCTTTGGCGATAGTCTGCAGCCATTGACGCGTAAAAATATTCGGCACGGCGGCAATGACGATGTCAAATGACTCGATATAACTCTTTGCGAGGGGCGTCAATTGCCCCGCCATACGCATGCCTGTACCTACGCATACAAGTTGTCCGGCTTTTTGATCGCTCATATTGGAAATTTCTGGTAGGTAATGATGGCTTAATCACTCAAACACTGAGACACAATTACGTCCATCAGCTTTGGACTTGTAAAGTGCCTTGTCAGCAGATTCCATCAAGGCTTCAAAGGTGCTGACGGTATAGGTATCAATGGTCGCAATACCAAAACTGGCGGTCAAAGGAAAACGAAATCCGCTCGGTTCGGTATCAATTGCAGCAATCGCTAAACGGCAACGCTCTGCCAGTTGTTTGGCGACATGGGTATCCGCCGCAGGCATGCAAATTGCAAATTCTTCGCCGCCTAAACGCCCAAACATATCACCTTTACGCAATACTTCGGTCACTGCCTGACATACATGAATCAATACCCAATCACCAGTCGGGTGACCAAAGTTATCGTTAATTTTTTTAAAGAAATCCATATCGAACAGGATCAGGCTGATCGGCGCAGTTCGCTCAGCGACCGCCGCTGTAGTGATATCGATAAAATGCCGGCGGTTACTGATCTGTGTCAGCGCATCGACTTGCGCATGACGCTTAAAGATATTTTTTTGCTGTATAACTTTCCACAGCCACACACCAACCAACAACAATGCAACGACAATCAGACCGATGAATAGCAACAAGACTTGATTATTTTTTTTATCTAGTTGTTTTTCTATCGATAGCAATTTATTTTTTTGTTCAAGCAAGGTCAGTTGATTAGCCTTGTCTTGCATATCGAATTTGACACGCTGATAGGCGATATTTTTTTGTAGCTGTTGATCCAGCAAATTATTTTTGAGCTTCAATGCAGTGTCCGCATACTCTAAAGCAGTTACGTATTGCCCTTGAGCTTGCTTGGTCTTGGACATGGTTTCATTGGCTTTTTCCTGCAATTGCAAAAATTTACCTTGTGCTGCATGCAGATAAGACGATTGTCCGTAACGTTCAGCGAGATCCAATCTTCCTTGCGCTAAATGGGCGCGCGCCAATGCCTCTTCTAAATGTGAAACATAATCTGAGGAAGGGTCAATTTTCGAGTAATTGGCGAGCGCCTGCTCCCCTTCTTTTATCCCGATTGAAAATTCACCTGAATCAATAAGGTCAATCGATTTTAAGACATTCGCTATAGCGACAACGATCTTATATTCAGCGATTCGACAGACATCATTTACCTCCGGAAGCAATTTTCTCGCCTGATCTGGTCGTCCGCTTGAAAAATAAATTTCCATGCGATCGCCAATGCCTATGCATTTTGCGTGTTTAACTTCACCCACATCGGTGTTATAAAGTCGATCGGCGTAAATCATCGCGTCATCGTAAGCATGAACATGCGAAAGCACCGAGTATGCGCCTTGTAAGATACCGATTTTTGAATTCGCATCCGTAACTGTTGGCAACAATGCAATTGACTGATTTACGACTTTTAAGGCTGCTTCATATTTACCTATGAGCGCATAAGCATCTGACAAATGATACAAATAGCGAGCTTTTTCATTTGGATCTTTTACATTTGAAATACGCTTCTCAATAATTTCAACTTCGTCTTCGTATTTACCTCTTAACGCAAGGGAAGATAGTTGTTCGAGGTAAAAACGATTTTTTTGCGGCTCACTTAAGCTTGACTCACGCTGCTTAAGCTGTTCCAGTAAAGGCAGGGCCAACTCCGGAGAATTCCGAAGGTGGAGACTTATCTGATTCAAAATAGCATCGTTACTATCGCTATCTTGACCATTAAGTTGGTTCGAATTTGCAAATAAGGGAAGCGTTGAGCCAACGATCAGAAGCACAACAATACAGAACACTCTCGACAAAAATTGAGTCATGTTTTTCGCTGTATCAACGCTAACTTCGGTAATTAACGAGGCTCGTCAGTCGACTGAATAGAAGGCACATCTGCCTCAGCAATACCAGCAACTTTTGCCACATGTGATTTATTACCAGACTTAATCGCAGCTTGCTCTTCATGCGACAAACCAAAATGTGTCATTGCAGCATGCGGGTCTTTTGCATGCGCTGCACTTGCGTCAGCATTTTGGTCAAGGTGATTCAGATAATCGACTAGCTTTGACATACACTACCTATTCAAAAAGGTTGATGAGATTAATGCAAGGGAAGATTCTATTATGTTTTCGCTAAAATTGTAACTAAATGGAACAATGTTTCTCCGCATTTTCATTAAAAAAGACGCAACACCGGATAACGATTCCATTCAGGTTCTTTAAAGCGCTGGCAGTGCGTGAAAATAAAGTCCAGCACGGTGGTCTGATCTTCTAACAAATCAGGGTTGACTTGCTTCCAGGCTTCAAACGCAGCACGGGTACCGGGTTCGTCGCGCAGGATTTCTGCGGCGGTATCTTCAAACACGTAATCGGAATACGCTTCTTTTTTCTCCAGACAGCTATTGAAAAAGCCCCAGCGGAAGAAGCTGTCGTGCGCTTGTGGTTCCAGTGTTTCGACGATGTAACGTGCCTGTGGCTGATCGATTGAAATCAGATAGTCGCCGGCCAGTGCCTGCACTTGTTCTTGCTGGCTTTGCAGGTTCACTTCGTCATGGAACATGTGTCCTTCATACGCATGTGGGCGTGAGGTGACAGAAAGCACGCGGTAGGTTTCGGCCTGCATCACTTGATCGGCACTCAAACGCTGCATTTGCACACCATTCCATTGCAGGCGTTCTATCACGGTACGCCACGATTGTGGCACCAGATAGGCTTTAGGCTGCACAACATTGATATCAGCAACAAAGTGATTAAAGTAAGGGATAGGTTTTTCCCATGGCTGGCTGCGGTCGTACGACAAGCGCGTGTAGTGCCCGATGACGCTAGGGCTATACACAGCTTTGTAGCCTTTGAATAAGAAGCTGGACTTTTTTCCGTGGTCTGCTGACCAGTGGACTGCCACTTTCTGGTTCCTGGCTGCAGCCACCCGCGCTTGTGCGCGCAGTTGCTGAATTTGCGTTGCATTGGCGATGGTGAAATTTAAAACGGTTTCCACTAACGCACGCATGGACTCGTAACGATCAGCAAAGGGCTTCAACATATGCGTTTCTGGCATGAAACCAATGGTGTGATGCAGGGTGGCATAACCCGTTGAGAAGCGCGGTGTTTCTAAGAAATCTTCGATGCCGTGGTCAGGAATATCTTTAATCGGATTCACATACGGGCAAGTCGGCCAACCGCGTTGCGCCATCTCGGCATAGATGGCTGGCAACATGGTATCTTTAAGGAATGGTCCTAAACCGTAGCCCAGCTTATCAGTTTGCGTCTGAATCAGGGTCATGGTGTAGTGATAATCTGCACCGTTGGAGGTGTGGGTATCGACCATGACATCAGGGCTCCAGGCGCTGAAAAAGCGATTGAAGGCTTGGGCATTTAAGCTATCGCACTTAATAAAATCACGATTCAGATCCAGATGCTGGCTGTTACCGCGGAAGCCAAAGCTCTCTGGCCCATCCTGATTCACACGGGAGGTATTCTGACGGTTCAGACTACCATCGACGTTGTACATAGGGATAAACAAGAATACTGTTTTACCCAAGGCAGCCAAACGTTCAGGCTGAAAACAAAAATCTCTGACCAAGGCCATGCAGGCGTCCACGCCTTCAGGTTCACCAGGATGGATGCCGTTGTTATTGAAAAACACGGGTCGCCCTTGCGACTGCAAGTTCGCACGATCGAATTCACCATCAGCAGTGATCACTCCAGCAAATAAAGGCCGTCCGGCATCTGACTGCCCAATTTCAAAGAAATGCAGAATCCGTGGGAACTGTTGCGCTAACTCTTGATAAAACCGGATGCAATCATCCCAATGCGTGGTCTGGTTGCGATTTCCGCTTTCATAGGGTGTTTTAAAGTCTGGTGCAAACGGCAGCTGGGTAGTCATAGTCTGGCGAAATGAAATCTGGAAAGCGTTGATTCTAGCTCACTCTGGGATACATTTCGTAGTAATTTAGTCTCGTGGCATACTGCAATAAAAAATTTATCGAAGCCCCAATTTTCAGGAGAAAATCTTGACCGACGCTGAATTATCAAAATTAAAAAATTCTTGTCATACCCATCTGGCAGGTCATAAAGCACTTTCTCCGGCAGAAAGTTTTGCCAACATGGCAGCATGGTGCGCACAACATCAGATTGAAAACGATGTGTATGGGGAAGGCGCAACGGTTCAAGCATTCGAACAAAAAGTCGCCACCTTACTGGGCAGGGAAGCCGGATTGTTTTGCATTACCGGCACCATGACGCAAGCAACCGCGCTCAGATTGGCTTGCCAGGAGCGAGGCAACCCTTTGGTAGGATTGCATGCCAGCTCGCATATCCTGATCCATGAGCGCAGTAATTTCCAAACCTTGCAGCATTTCCAATCGCTCACTTTAGGTCAACCACATCGTCCTTGGGCATACAAAGATATACAAACCCAAACAGAGCCATTAGCCGCCTTGCAAATTGAATTGCCAATGCGAGAAATTGGCGGTCAATTGCCCGCCTGGGACGAGCTCGAAGCCATCAAAACGCATTGCCATGAACAGGATATTCATTTGCACATGGACGGTGCCAGATTATGGGAAGCAGCCGCTTACTATGGCAAAACCTGGCAAGAAATTGCACAGGGTTTCGATACGGTCTATGTCTCATTTTACAAAGGGATGGCAGGTCTTGGTGGCGCGATGCTGTTGGGTAAAAAAGAATTTCTGGCAAAAGCAAAGGTATGGAACCATCGCTTAGGCGGGAATGTATTCCGCCGCACGCCTTACGTGGTGTCGGCTGCCATGCAATTTGATGAGCGCCTTGCTGCAATGTCAGACTACTTCAAACGCACTCAGGAGCTATTTGTGCATTTACGCAATTATCCGCCGTTACAGACGAACCCGTCCCAGCCACAAGCAAATATGCTGCATGTCCACTTGCCAGTTTCAGCAGAAAAGGCAATTGCTATCCGTAATCGTATCGCTCAGGAACATGGTATCTGGTTGTTTAATAACGCCGTTGCCGCAGCGTTACCAGAAAGCAGCATGTTTGAATGGTATGTCGGTGATCAGTTATTGCATCTGGATGATCAGACCTTACGTCGTGCGTTGGATTTATTTGTGGCGGAGATTGGCCATTAATATGTAGCGTCGTAGGAAGGGTGCGCCCCACACGGTGGCTCCCCCTCCACCGCAAGCGGGAAAAGGGAAAAGGTAAAAGGGAAATGGGAGCTTAAGCGCATTCAATCATCGATGATTAAACCTGCTGCGCCGTCTCAACAGCCCGCAAACG
This sequence comes from Undibacterium sp. Dicai25W, assembly GCF_049340505.1. Taxonomy (NCBI): domain Bacteria; kingdom Pseudomonadati; phylum Pseudomonadota; class Betaproteobacteria; order Burkholderiales; family Oxalobacteraceae; genus Undibacterium; species Undibacterium sp. Dicai25W. The sequence continues at coordinate 142,497 of NZ_JBMPOQ010000007.1, forward strand.
TTCTACAAGCCGGTCGCGAACAAAATGAATGTGGCTACGCAGGTGATACAACTCCTCCATATACGACAAGGGTAAGCTGGTGTTATTAACTTTTTCTTCTATCTCATCAAGGTGCTGCATTTGCTTTTGCAAGGTGTGTACAGGTGAATTCTCCCCTGCTTCATCGATGAATTGCTCCGCGATGCGCAACTGACCGTACCAGCGGTAAATGCGTGAACGGATACGCCATACGTAGAGCGGCGGTATCACTTTGGATAAAGGCAGCAGCAAAGCGCCAGCTGTGATCAGCACCACCCACATGCGATCAAAAAAGTTCGCCATCCAGAAGCTCATATAGCGTTGCAACATTGGCGGGCCATTTTTGTAAAACTTCTCGGCTTCCGCCGCGACAGGAATTTCTGTGTATTTATCCGATGGAAATTCACCCTGATCACTAAACCAATCTGCTTTACTGTGAATTTTACGCGCTGCCTGCAATAACAACCCCATCAATGCCGGATGCAAGCTTTCATGCGCAACCAATGTCGCGGTAGGGGCAATCAGATGGTAATCCCGAGCAGGAATATCCCGTCCTATATCAACAATCCCGCGCGGTAATACGACGCTGGATAAAAACGGAAAACGACGCGTATAGGCTTCGGCCTGCACAAAATCAAACAAGCGTACATCGGGTGTCTGGAGCAGTTGCTGTACCAGCGGTGAGTCACTAGCGGAGCTAAATACCAGTGCATCGAGCTTACCGTTTAAAAATGTTTTGGTCGCTTCCGCATCATCCAGACGTTGAATTTGCACGTCAGCATCTTGCATGCCATTAACGCTCAAAATCTGCGAAAACATGCGGTGCATGCCATTGCCCTCGGCACCGAGATTGATACGTTTGCCTTTAAATTGGCTGATGGTATCGAACTCTTTTTTGCTCCGGTAAAAAATCCAGATCGGCTCGTAAAACAAGCTACCAAGTGACACCAGGCCTTTCTCTTCAGCTATTTGCGCGTCAGTAGAACCGCTACGTACAAAACCGACCTGAATATCCGAATCGGGATCGCTGATTTTTTGCAAATTCTCTTGCGAACCCTGAGAGGGGTTGATGTGCAGCGTCACTTTATTTTTGGCCAACTCCGAAGCATACTGTTTGGCGAAACGCTGGTAAGAACTATTTTCCGGGCCAGCAGAAAGTTCAATCACGCGCTTCGGTGCCGGATCAACGAGGTAGTAAGCGGCACCAGCAATAATCACTAGCGCCAGGATCATAGGGCCAAATGCAAGCAACAAATCGCGTATTGAAAACAACGTGAATTTAATTTTTTTCATTTGGCATCTGGCTTAGGGCAAGAGAGTTATTTTGGTGAAATCGGCACGTATTCGGATTGCAATTGATCCAGACCTGCGCACATTTTTGCGAACGCAGATTCTACCTGTTGCGGGTCACCTTTGACACCTAACTCAATGTGTCGACGTTGTGTTTCTGTCGCAACGCTAGGTAAGCTGAAGACTTTAATTAAGGGGAACTCGGCTTCCAGCTGTTCCATCATTGGCGTCAGCACAGATTCTATGGCTTCATAAACGATCACTGCTTTCTCAGCGCGTGCTTGTTGGTGAAACAGATGTGAGTAATGCGTGTCCAACACCCATTCCATCATCGGCCACGCCATGACTGGAAAACCTGGCACAAAATAGTGCTGCTTGATCGCAAAGCCCGGAATTTTATTAAATGGATTTGGGATCAATTCTGATCCAACCGGAAATTCACCCATCTTGAGTCGATGCAAATTATCGGGCGTATTGAGGTCGACAGTTTTACCCGCTTCAGCGGCGGTATCCATGATACGTTCTTGTATCAGACGTTTGGCTTCCGGATGCAAAGCAATGTCAACATTCAAGGCCAGTGCGGCACACTGGCGCGTATGATCGTCCGGCGTTGCACCGATGCCACCAGTTGAAAACACGATATCGCCTGATGCAAAGCTACGCTGCAAGGTGGCGATGATACGTTCTCGGTTGTCGCCGACGTATTCTGCCCAATCCAATTGCAAACCGCGTTCCGTCAGTATCTGAATAAACTTCGATAAATGTTTGTCTTCGCGTTTGCCTGACAGAATTTCATCGCCTATGATAATGATGCCTATCGCCATAATCTGCTCTCGTTGTTATGTTGTCTGAGCCTTGAGCCTCTGCTGCTCCAGCGCTGCCAGACAATAATGTTGGAACCACAAACCGGTAAAGACAAATACCAGTACATATAACCAAATTGCCGCACCTGCAATGACAGGTAAAAACATGACCGAAATAACGCCACCTAACCATAACAAACCAGGTGCCGCACCAAATAAACCAGCCACAGTACCGATGAATAACAAAGACCAGCGGTGTTGCTGTATCAAGGCCTTACGCTCATCAACGTCAGCATGCGCCGCCAAAGCGTCATACACAATCACTCTATAAGTCAGCCAACCCCACAACAAAGGTTGCAACACCAGACTGATCACAGGAAATAAAGTCAACGGCAAGGTTACTAGCCAGATTACCGCAAAAATCAAAAACGAGCTGAGCGAGAACCATAAACTGCCAAACACCGAGCCGCCACGTTTTTGCTCCAACTCAGGATAATACTTGCCACCAACATGTTTGCTAATTGCCGGCATGGCAAACAGACCGATGCACAACAAGGCTGTAAAAACCATGACTGGGAGCAGCAACCACATCGCCACCAGCGGCACGACCATGGCTTTAAACGTCAACAAACCCAACATCGCTAACACATCACCGGCGGTCTGAAAACTATGATGATCATTGAACCATTCTTGAACAAAGTCGATCAACGCTTGCATGCCAAACCACATCGCGACGCTCCACAACAATAGTGCAGCGATAAACGGCAAAAATGTCAGCAGCAACATACGGATATGCAATTGCGAGGCAACCGCCCTGCCCCAGGAAACACTTACTTTGACGATACTCATGCTTGCTTATCCTTCGCTTATTTTTGCATTACTTCTGCATCATTATTTTTGCAGGCCGCACATACGCTTTAAGCCCAGCCATTGCTGCGACCAAAAGCCAGTACCATATTCACGAGAGCACCCTTCCGGCGCTGGCAATTGATCGCGTATGCCGGTCAATGCAAATTCTTTACTAAAATACGCAGTACCAAACATTACATCCCATATCGGAAACAGCACCGCAAAATTATGTCCACCAAGGGTGCCCTTGCCTTTGGTTTCATGACCAATACCGATCGCGTGATGGGTACGATGGAAGCGTGGCGACACCAAGAAGTATTCACCGACTTTGCCAAAATGTACTCGGATATTCGCATGCTGCAAACTCTGCAACATCTGCGACGCCATCACTAACATCACGTATTGCCCTGGTTGTACACCTATCACAATGGCGATCACTCCCATATATACATCGCGTAAAAAATCGTCGAGTAAATGATTGCGGTTATCGCTCCATAAATTCATATCGCGCTGGCTATGGTGCAGGCTATGCAAACCCCACCACCAATCAAACTGGTGTTCGGCGCGGTGATACCAGTAATCAAAGAAATCCAATACCACCAGATACGCAAAAAATAACAGCGCCGGGTAAGTCAAAAAACCCGGCCACATGTTTTCCAGATTGAGTGGGTTGACACCTTCAAAATGCAAGACCGCCGTCAATTTATCCAGCAAGGGGTCAAGCACAAAAAAGATTAATATCGAGAAAGCACCGAGCCGATGCAAGGCGGTGTAGATAAAATCATTCCATCGCGCAAAGCGATTTTCAATTTTTTGTACAGGTATCAGAGATTCTAATGGCCGCAAAATGACAAACAGCACGATCAATTGCAGTACGCCAAAAATAAACCACTCCACGCCTTCAAAAGAATCTTCAACAAATTCGCCCAAGCCAAGATAAAACATGGCGGGTTGTACGATAGTTTCAAAAATCCACGCTTGCAGCGTTGTCATTAGTTCTGAATAATTCATGCCTTCTTCTAACTTAGTGTTTGGCCTGGCGTATCGACTATTTCCGATAGGCCGGATGCTCGCGCAAAGTTGCAAAACAATAGCCTTTTTGTTCCAGACCAGTGATTAAAGGTTCCAGATTTTCTGGTATCCACGCTTGCTTACGCGACCAGATACCCAGATGCGCCATAAAAATGTCGCCATCGCGTAAATGATCAAGCACCCGCTTCAACAACACCGGATTACTAAATTTTTCGCTCGATAATTCATCGCCAGAAAATCCCGCGGGTGCCCAAGCTACATGGCGATAACCGCAAGACTCACCGGCTTTGAGCAAATTCGGCGTGAGCTTACCGCCGGGTGCGCGCCAGAGTGGATCAAGCTTATGACCCGTCAATTGTAGAAATCGTTCATCGACACGATGCAATTCTTCGCAATATTGTTGTGATGTCCAGATTAATTCTTTACCCGCCTGGGCACCAAATTGTGGTTTGACGACGATACGGCCATCGGCTAAATCGTTGACCACATAGACATGATCGAAGGTATGCGTACCAAACGCATGCCCTTCGTTGGCTAAACTTTTCCAATAGGTAGCCCAGTTCGGGTCTAGCGAATAATCGCCATTGATGGTTTTTTCGTTCGCCAGAAAAAAACTGGCTTTGATGTGATGTTGACGCAGTGTATTGGCAACCAACTGCGCCTGTGATTGACTGCCCGTATCAAAAGTCAGATAGACGGTTGCTTTACATACTTTTGGATCAACGTTACCCGCTGCGGTGACACTACTGGCATTGAGTAGTGTCGAGGCTACCAACACCCACTCCAGCAGGTACTGGGCGGGGCGCTGGATACTCAGAATAGCTTTACATGTCCGGTGCGCGATTGGCAAAGTACACTCCGTGCGGTGATCGTCCAACAGGAATCAGCTTGATGACCTTTCTGGATGGAATATCGATCACGGCGACTTTTTTAATCCAGCGCAATGTGGTCCACAAAGTTTTTCCGTCAGCGCTGACCTCCATACAATCCGGGCCACCTGGAACAGCAATGCTGCCGATGTTTTCTAAAGTTTGCTGGTCGATGATATTGATTTCATTCGAAGTACGATTTGAAACAAAGATATGCCGTTTATCACCCATTGCACGGAAATTATGAGTGCCCACACCAGCCGTGATTTTCTTTACGGTTTTTTGGGTGCGCCAATCAATGACTTCAACATAATTACTGCCCATGATGCCAACCAATAAGTATTTATCGTCTGGTGTCATGGCAATACCAGCCGGTAATTTTCCCACCGGGATAGTCCATTTTACTTTTTGGGTCGCCAGATCAATCGCTGACACCTGATCGCTACCCTGCTGGGTAATAAATACTGTGGTGCTCGCTTTGTCGAAAGCCATGTGACTAGGTAATTTGGCTAAAGGTACACGACTTGCTAATTTCAAATCTTTACCGTCATAGCGATAAAAATCAACACGATCTAAACGCAATGAGTTCGAAACAAACCATTTTTGATCTGGCGAGAAGCCAATTTGATAAGGATCGGCAATATCTTTGATGCGGCGTTGAATTTGTCCACTGACCGGATCGAGGAACACCAACTCATCACCAACCGCATTGGCAATGATCAATGATTTGTTGTCTGGCGTCGCCATCAGATGATGGGGTTCTTTGCCGACCGGGAAAGTGCTGATTTCTTTGTATGTCGTTTGATCAAGGAGCGTTACCGTCGCATCACGAGAATTCAATACCACAACCACATTTGCTTGTGCCGCAGGACTGAAAAAAGGAAAGAGAAGACCAACCAGCAAGGATGCCAACAAAGAACGACTACGCATGAACAAAGACCGCTAATAAAAGAAATAAGCCAGCATTTTACCGTGCATAGACCGATAGTGTTTGATTAAGCTTATAGTTTTCTTATTTTTCGCCATTTTTTAATGATAATTCGATAAGCAATTTATTTCATTTGAGAAATAAAGCCGTTATTAAGAGCGCGATCAGCGCAATTGCATCGTAAATAAAAGCGATAACAGGAATTTTGTTCTACAATTGCCCCACTTTTTTTCGAGATTAAAGGAATCCCATGAGCACGATCACTACCGTAAGCGGTTTGCAATACGAAGATAAAGTTGTTGGCGAAGGCGCAGAAGCACAAGCTGGCAACCACGTTGTAGTGCATTACACAGGCTGGTTGCAAAATCCTGATGGCAGCGCTGGCAAAAAATTTGATTCCAGCAAAGACCGCAATGACCCATTCTCCTTCCCACTCGGTGCTGGTCATGTGATCAAGGGCTGGGATGAAGGCGTACAAGGCATGAAAATTGGCGGCACACGTATCCTGACTATCCCGTCGAGCTTAGGCTACGGCCCACGCGGCGCAGGCGGTGTGATTCCACCAAACGCGACCTTGATTTTTGAAGTTGAATTGTTGGGTGTTTAATTTGGTTTGACACCAACATGGGGGAGTATCCTTCAATTTTCTCTCAATGTCTTGATGAAATAAGCTCCACAAGAGCATGAATTTAAATACTCCCTACCAGTAAAAAAGCGCCAATGTCGGCGCTTTTTTACAATCTGATGTAGGACGCCTCAACTCCCCGAATCCCTACCCCATCATGTGATCTTCCATTCACGGAAGAAGGGTTCGTTGAATAGTGGCTACAAAATAGTGGCTACAAAAAATTTACCTTATTCTTTAATAAAATGCTGACGGTAGTATTTTAATTCTTCGATCGATTCAACAATATCAGCCAGTGCTGTGTGCTTCTGCTGCTTCTTAAAACCCGCCAACAATTCCGGCTTCCAACGGCGGCAAAGCTCTTTGAGCGTCGATACGTCCAAATTGCGATAATGGAAATACGCTTCCAGTTTTGGCATGCCGCGTACCATGAAACGGCGGTCCTGACCGATGGTATTTCCGCACATTGGTGATTTACCGGCTGGCACGTAAGGTTTTAAAAACTCTATCAGTGCTTGCTCAGCTTCAGCTTCAGTGACTGTGGACGCCTTCACTTTATCGATTAAACCGGAACGACCGTGGGTGCCTTTGTTCCAGGCATCCATTTTATCCAGCGTTTCGTCAGATTGATGGATAACAAACACCGGACCTTCTGCCAATACATTCAATTGTGAGTCTGTGACCACGACCGCCACTTCAATGATTTTGTCAGTATCTGGCTCTAAACCGGTCATTTCCATGTCAACCCAGATCAGATTCATCTCATTTGGGCGGATTGTAGTGTTAGTGTTTGCTTGAATGTCGGTAGCTTGTGACATAATTCTTCCTTAGCTTTTTTTACGAATGCCACATTTTCCCATGAATTCAGTTACCTTTTCGGTTTTCTTCATCGGCTTTCTGCTGATTACTCTTATTGTGCAGTTCTGGCTGGGCTCGCGCCAGATTCGTCACATTCTCCAGCATCGCGCTGCAGTACCACCAGAATTTGCGTCTAAAATCCCCCTGGAAGCGCATCAGAAGGCGGCTGATTACAGCATCGCCAAGACTAAATTCGGCTTGGTTTCGCTGCTTTTTAACGCTGTGGTGCTGATGGGTTTTACTTTGTTTGGTGGACTGCAATTCTTGTCGGTAACGGTACTCAACCTGACTGGCCCCGGCATGCTGTACCAAATTGGCTTGTTGGCGGCATTTGCTGTTGTCAGCGGATTACTGGATTTGCCATTCTCGTATTACTCGCAATTTGTGCTGGAACAAAAGTTTGGCTTTAATAAGATGACCCCTGCTCTGTTTTTCGGTGATATGCTGAAAAGCACCGCCTTAGGTGCAGTGATTGGTTTGCCTTTGATCTGGGTGGTGTTGAATTTGATGGATAAGTCCGGTGCGCTGTGGTGGCTGTACGCTTGGGTAGTCTGGAGTGGTTTTCAACTGTTGATGATGTTGATTTACCCTAGCGTGATTGCGCCGATTTTTAATAAATTTACGCCATTAGAAGACGACAGTCTGCGTAGCCGCATTGAAGGTTTAATGCAAAGAGTAGGTTTTGCTTCTAAAGGCTTGTTTGTAATGGATGGCTCCAAGCGTAGCGCACATGGCAATGCCTATTTTTCAGGTTTTGGCGCAGCGAAGCGCATTGTGTTTTTTGATACGCTGATTGCCCGCCTGGCACCAGAAGAAATCGAAGCTGTACTGGCGCATGAATTGGGGCACTTTAAGCTCAAACACATCGTCAAACGCATGGTGGTGATTTTTGGTGTGTCGCTGGCATTTTTAGCATTGCTTGGTTATCTGAAGCAGCAAGTCTGGTTTTATACTGGACTGGGTGTTGATCCTATGTTACTGGCAAAAAATGATGCGATGGCACTGATCTTGTTTATGCTGAGCTTGCCTGTCTTTACCTTTTTGTTTTCGCCACTGACCTCGATCAGTTCCCGCAAACACGAATTTGAAGCCGATGCATTTGCTGCCCATCACACCAATGCAAATGACCTGGTTGCAGCGCTGGTCAAACTGTATGAAGATAATGCATCGACATTGACGCCAGACCCGCTGCACTCGGCATTTTATGATTCTCACCCACCAGCGAGCGTTCGCATCAGCAAATTGCTGACATCCTGAAACGAGTTTTAAAATAAGTAAGAAATAAGCAAATAAAGGAAGACACCATGATTAAGACCACAGATTTACTTGCGATCAAATCTCAGCATACTGAAACTGGCCTGGCTGATTCCAAGCTGGCGCCCTATTTCGCAGCGACACCAGGTTGGGAGCAAGATGGCCCACGCATCGTTAAAACATACAACTTCAAAAACTATTACGAAACGCTGTCGTTTATTAACGCGATTGCCTACGTCATTCACGCCGAAGATCATCACCCAGAATTAGTCGTTACCTATAACCGTTGCGTGATCAAATTCGATACACACACTGTGAATGACGGCAAAGGCGGCATTTCAGTCAATGACTTTATCTGCGCGGCTAAGATTGATGCGGTTTTTGAGCAGAGCTTTTCCTGATGGCACGCTTGCAAGGTCTGGTCATTGCTGCGCATGGCCGCCATTATCTGATTCAGGCCGAGATTGACGGCAGCCAGCAAAAACTACATTGTGTCACTCGCGGAAAAAAAAGCGATGTCTCCGTTGGTGATATTGTGGAGTTTGCCCTCACGTCCAAAAATCAAGGCGTCATCGAAGCGATCACCGACCGCAAAACTTTGCTGTACCGCTCTGACCAGTACAAATCTAAGATGCTGGCGGCAAACTTAACGCAACTCTTGATTGTGGTCGCCACCGAACCTAGCTTTACCGATGATCTGGTATCGCGTGCCTTAGTTGCTGCGGAATCGTCTGGCATTAAGCCGCATTTAATTCTGAACAAAGTCGACGTGACAGAATCACTGGAAAAAGCCCGTCAGCGCGTTGGTTTGTACGCCAAACTGGGCTATCCGGTGCATGAGGTTTCAGCTAAAGGCGATCCGGAAGTCACCCGCTCGCTCCTGACCAAACTAATGCAAGGCCAAAGTACTATTCTGATTGGTCAATCGGGGATGGGTAAATCTTCTCTGATCAATTTGCTGATACCCGACGCAGAAATCGCGACACGCGAGATCTCTGCTGCATTAGACACCGGAAAACATACGACCACATTTACGCGTCTGTATCACATGGACGAGAATTCGTATGTGATTGATTCTCCGGGTTTTCAGGAATTTGGTTTACATCACTTAAGCGAAGGTATGCTGGAGCGCGCATTTCCAGAATTTTTGCCGTATCTGGGAAACTGCAAATTCTATAATTGCCACCATCATGCCGAACCAAATTGTGCGATTTTAGAGGCTGTAAAAAGCGGCGCAATCTCGCCGATGCGGCACCAGATGTTTGAACAGTTGGTACACGAATCTCAACAGACAATGGGTTATAAACCACATTGATGTTGTAAAGACTCGTAGGGTGGGTGCATCTCCTGCCATCGCGTTGGCTGGCGGTGCGCACCCGCCCTACAGAACCTCTCAGAAAGCGTCGATACGCTTCAAAGCTGCCCCTGTTTCAACTTCTCCAACCATTGTCGTTCACTCTCTTTAAACGGTTTTTGCAGCATGCGTTCTGGCACTTCCCAAATCACAACTTTAGGTGGTTCCTGCTGAAACGCTTTACTTTGCAGATAAGTCATCGCCGCGCCGTCAAAATCGCCGCCGTCTTTTGCCAGATTAGCGACTGGTACGCCCAGATGTTGGCTCATAAACGGCACAAAATTGCCACGCAGGCTAAATGAAGTTCCCACCAATGCGATCGATGGTAGACCGCCGTCACCAAACAAATCATCACTCTTATTAACGACGGGGGCGACGGTACTATTGGCGACTTTTTCAACTGGTGGACGCAACCACAGCGGCACGCCTTCTAGATTGGATACACGGAACAAATCACCGGGGCGTTCTTCGGTAACGGTTTTAATCGCACCAGGTGCTGGTTTTAAATCCGTTTTATCAGCCAACTGTAAATCTTGCAATCGACGCGCGATCGCCATTGCTGCGGCATCAGCACCGGTTTCATTCCAATGTGAATCTGTACGGTAATAACGCTCTGTTTTGACTGACTCCAGTGCTTCACGCAGGTCGATGACTTCAACCTGATTCTTTCTAAGGGTATTGATCCACATTTCGACGCGCTGCGCAAATGCTGCTGGTCGATGAACCCCACACAGGTGTTCTTGCTCTATGCGGGTTTTGTCAGGTACAACTGCAACCATCAGACTCACGCCACGTTGTTTGAGCAGATGTGCAACTTGCTCCACCATATAAGCGCGTGCGTTCGCATTTTGCGAACCACCATCAAAGGTGTTCAACTCGTCATTCAGAAAAAACCAATCTGTGCATCCGACACTGACCGCGGCGCCCGCATCACGTGCAATGTTCCAATCTACTGCACGCTGAATTTTGGCGAATGGCTTACTCCACAGAAAATGCTCATTTAATTGTGTAGTAAAGCGACGTGTAGACTCACCTTGTACGATGCTTTGTACAGGTGCCATCTCTTGCCATGTCTTTTGCGACACATTCATTAAAGAAGAAACACTGACAACCAGACCGGTCAGCATGATGGCAGCAAAGGATACGGCCGGAACATAGCGCCACGCACCCGCTTTTTTGGCGTCAAAGGAAAAAGATTCGCTCATGTTTTTTCCTTAAAACTGAAAGTATAAAAACGGAATGGCTTTTTGTCCTGCCAGCACGACAATCGCATACGCGAATGTGATGACTGGCCACACCATGCTCCAGCTCATGATGCCTAATCCGCCGCGTTTACCGATAGGCGTTGCTGGATAAATTACGCAGATCAGGCCAATCGCAAAGGTGAGCAAGATACTTGGTCGTAAAGCCAAAATCACTTCGTCCGCCATCGCCATGCCGTGCAAACCTAACTGACCAGCCCACATATCGAGCGCATGATCAAAACCAGACGCACGGAATACCGTCCAGGCAAACATGACCGTCAACATGGTCAAGGTGCGCGAAGCATAATTGGGCATCGACAATCCACGCTGTGTGAACGCACGATCGCAACACAAAGCAGCGCCCTGGATAAAACCCCAGATCAGATAATTCCAGTTATCGCCACCATGCCACAGGCCACCAATCGCCATGGTTAACATCAGATTCACATAGGTACGGCCCGCCCCGTGACGATTACCACCCAGACTGATATACAAATAGTCGCGCAACCAAGACGATAAAGTCATATGCCAACGACGCCAGAAATCCTGAATCGACACGGCAAGATAAGGATGATTAAAGTTTTCAGCAAAATCAAAACCCAGCATCAGCCCCAAGCCAATGGCCATCGCACTATAACCAGCAAAATCAAAGTAAAGCTGAAAAGTGTACGCAATGCAACCGACCCATGCATCCTGGAAACTCGGATTCTTCAATCCAAAAACCAAAGTCACCACCGGTACCAGCGTATCAGCGATCAGCACTTTCATAGAAAAGCCGATCATAAAACGCCGCACCCCCATGCTGAATTTATCTAAAGAAAAGACGCGTTCGCGTAGTTCTTTATCGATGATTTTATAACGTACGATAGGTCCTGCAATCAAATGCGGGAACATCGCCATGTATGCACTAAAAGAAATGATGCTGTATTGCGCCGGTACCGTTTTACGACGGACATCGACGACATAAGAAATAGCATGCAACACTGTGAACGACAAGCCGATTGGTAACATCAGCTTGACCCATGGTATCTCCGGCAAATCATGTCCGGTCAATATCGTATTGAGAGAGGCAATGACCATATTGGTGTACTTATACCAAACCAGCGATGCCAGATTTAATACGATGGTCGCCACCATCAGGCGAGTTTTTAAACGCTCGTCATATGCTTTATCGATCAATATCGCCGCACCCCATGCCAGGATAGTCAAGGCAATGATCAGCAATAAAAATTTCGGCGTCCACCACGCATAAAATAACCAGCTACCGATCAGTAAGGTATGGTTACGAAATCGCTGAGGCGTGATCAGATAAAACGCAAAAAAAAGCGGTAAAAAGAGCGTCAGAAACTCTAAAGATGCAAATACCATGGTAAATACGCTGACTCAGATTAGGAAGTGGAATCGCGTACAAAGAACGCTTGGCGACCTTTTTTAGCAGGAATAACAATCACGCTGTAACGCTCTCCCGCCTGCAATTGCGACATATCGACCGCAGCACCTGCTGCCTCGCCACCGCAATTAGCCTGCACAGTCAGACTTACGGGATTGACCAGGCGGCGCGTTGTGGTCGCCGGCTTAACCGCTTCAAATATCATGGCATTTTTGGCGCCACCAGTCAGGCCAGCGGCAGCACAACTCGCATCGACATTCATCAAAGAAATGGATGCACGCATGGCATTGAAATCGGTCGGTGTTTCGCGTACCAACATACTTTCCAATGCTGCGCCTTTATTCACAATCGCAACGGTAACGAATTCACCCGGTTTCGCCGTAACTTCGACGGACGTTTTGACTGCGCCAACTTGCACCGTTGCTGTTAATTTTTCACCTGCTTTTACGGGATAGAAACGTGAAACACGCCCTTCTGTTTTAGCGTCTAAATTTACTTTAGCTGATCCATTTACTACCGTCGCTTTATCGCCGCTAGCGTTTAAAAAACGGACGAAAGAAGAATCCTGCCCTGGACCCGTTTCATACAAAGGATTATCCGCATAAGCAGCCATTGAACACATAGTCGCAATACAGGTCAGTATCAGTTTTTTCATTTTTTCGAATCAATAATTGGAGTAGTTTTCGTCACGGTCGTCGCTATAACATCAGATCAGCATGACGGCCAGATTTTTTTACTTAATGCCAGGCAAACAACGATGAAGTGAACGATAAATTCAGGCGTCGAACGACTATTGAAATTAAAACGCATCAGCTCTGGATCAGAACCGATGCGTCATTCAGATATTAATGCTTAATTGTTTTCAAAACTGTTGGGGAAGAAATAAAGTTTCCAATTGCTGAGCCCCAGGATTTATAACCGGCGCCGTCGAAATGCTGGCCATCGATCGTGCCCCATTCACCTGGCTGAGAAAAGCTCAGAGAATCAACATAAGTACATGGAGAAACGATTTCTGACAGGTAGCCAGACATTTCCTTAGCACGTGCATAAGTTTTACCGAACTTGCCACCTTCGGTTCCCCATGCCGGGCCAACCCAGACGCAGCTCACTTCGTTCTTTTTAATGCCTTTGGTTAAACGCGAAACCTGTTGCCAGATCCAGTTTTTTTGCAATTCTGGCTGATTGTATGAAGCCATGGTATCGGCATTCACAACAACGACCAGATTTGGTTTGTAAGTTTTAACCAATTCATTAAATGGACGCGTCATGGCGTCCTGGCCGCTTTTCACCTCAACCGGGCCATCTTTAATCCGCTCTGCACCACCGCAGGAAGATTGGGTCTTCACCATCCATTCTCCCGCTGCCACCCCACAAGCACCGAACGAATAGACAACAGCACCTTTATTCATCAAGTCATCGTGCAAAGTCGTGATCAGATAATCTGGTGTAGACATGTGGCTATCGCCGATAATCAGGACGGTCAGTCCGGCTAAAAGTGCGCTCATAGTAGATAGATGAAATTAAAATATTGTTGAAGGTATCTGCCTGGAGTCATGTCCACAATAGACAACTACATAGACAACTACAGTAAAACAGATGCTTTTTGTTGATACAGAGTAGCCATTATAAATACGATGCAGCAACTAAACACTGACAGAATTACAAGATTATCAAGTAGATTTACGTTTTTTTACTAATTGACGAAAATTAACAAATCAGGCTAAGTTAAAACGTCTGTGTTAAATTTATCCCCTTGCTGGATTTTTTTTATTCAAACAAAGCAAAATACTGTTGAAATTCGATATTCCCAGAATTTAATATGGGAAAGTGATTTTAATCCCTTATAATTAAGCAGTTACGACCAGTGGCGGCAACTTTAAATGCTGCCCGTTTTTATTTATGGCTATCAAACACTTCCTGCAATTCTCCGACTTCACGCTCACCGAGTTCGAATATGTGATGCAGCGTGCCCGCATCATTAAACAACGGTTTAAGGCTTATCAGACCTACCATCCTTTATTGGATAGAACGCTGGTCATGGTTTTTGAGAAAAATTCCACCCGTACTCGCCTCTCCTTTGAGGCTGGCATGCACCAGCTCGGCGGCGCGGCGATTTACCTCAACACCCGCGACAGCCAGCTCGGTCGTGGCGAACCGGTAGAAGATGCAGGGCAAGTCATGTCACGCATGTGCGACATCATCATGATCCGCACGTTTGAGCAGGAAATGATAGAACGCTTTGCGGCGAATTCCCGCGTACCTGTCATTAATGGTCTGACCAATCAGCACCACCCTTGTCAGGTTCTGGCGGACGTCTTCACCTATATTGAGCATCGCGGTTCGATCACAGGCAAAAAAGTCGCCTGGGTCGGTGACGCCAACAATATGCTGTACTCCTGGTTGCAGGCGGCGCAAGTATTCAACTTCCATCTGCATATTTCTACGCCAAAAGGCTATGACATGGATATGTCTTTAGTCACGGCTGATCCGTCGCAATACACCGTCTTTGAGGACCCATCGGATGCCTGCGCTGGCGTTGACCTGGTCAATACCGATGTCTGGACCAGTATGGGTTATGAAGCTGAAAATCTGGCGCGTTTGAAAGCCTTTGATGGTTGGATAGTTGACGAAGAAAAAATGGCACGCGCCAACCCGGATGCCTTGTTCATGCACTGCCTGCCAGCCCATCGTGGTGAAGAAGTTTCTGCTGGCGTGATTGACGGACCACAATCGGTAGTGTGGGATGAAGCGGAAAACCGTTTACACGTACAAAAAGCATTATTGGAATATTTGGTCGTTGGCGAAATTCGCTAGTTTTTGTATGTTCAGGTTATTTAAATTGAATCTCAAATCGATCCTGAAATACGAAACAGCACCAAAAAATAATTAAATTTGATTGATAGCATTTTTTTCGAAAGTACATCATGAGCGATATTAAAAAAGTCGTCCTCGCCTATTCTGGCGGTCTGGACACCTCCGTCATTCTGAAATGGCTGCAAGATAATTATCAGTGTGAAATCGTTACTTTCACCGCTGATCTGGGTCAAGGCGAAGAGCTGGAACCAGCACGCGCTAAAGCAATTAAATTCGGCATCAAGCCAGAAAATATTTACATCGATGACGTGCGTGAAGAATTCGTGCGTGATTTCGTATTCCCGATGTTCCGTGCAAACACGATTTACGAAGGCGAATACCTGTTGGGTACTTCCATCGCCCGTCCATTGATCGCCAAACGTCTGATCGACATCGCCAAAGAAACGGGCGCCGATGCGATCTCCCACGGCGCGACTGGCAAAGGGAATGATCAGGTACGTTTTGAACTCGGCGCTTATGCGTTAATGCCAGGTGTCAAAATCATCGCACCATGGCGCGAATGGGATTTGCTGTCCCGTGAAAAACTGATGAAATATGCCGAAGATGCAGGTATAGAAATCGATCAAAAACACAAAAATGGCGGCGCTCCGTATTCCATGGATGCCAACTTATTGCACATCAGCTTCGAAGGTCGTCACCTGGAAAACCCAAGTGCTGAAGCAGAAGAAAGCATGTGGCGTTGGACTTGCAGCCCGGAACAAGCACCGGATGCACCTGAATATCTGGACATCGAATTCGAACGTGGCGACATCGTTGCATTGAATGGCGTACGCATGTCTCCAGCGACCGTACTGACTGAATTAAACCGCCTCGGTGGCAAACATGGTATTGGCCGTTTAGATTTGGTTGAAAACCGTTACGTAGGCATGAAATCCCGTGGCTGCTATGAAACCCCTGGTGGCACGATCATGTTGCGTGCGCATCGTGCGATTGAATCCATTACTCTCGATCGTGAAGTAGCGCATCTGAAAGATGATTTGATGCCACGCTACGCAAGCATGATATACAACGGCTACTGGTGGGCACCAGAGCGTTTGGCTCTGCAAACACTGATTGATCATACCCAACAAACAGTTAACGGCTGGGTGCGTCTGAAGCTGTACAAAGGCAATGTAATTACCGTCTCGCGCGATTCTAAAACAGATTCTTTGTTCGATATGAACATCGCGACATTTGATGAAGATGGTGGTGCGTATAACCAGGCAGATGCTGGTGGATTTATCAAACTCAATGCGCTGCGTATGCGTATTGCAGCCAACGCTCGCGCCAAACGCGGACAGTAATTTTTCACCTTCAAAAAAGCCTGCGCCATAAAATGCGCAGGCTTTTTTACGTTTTTATCTTTTCAATACTGGCTAATATTGGTCAATATTGGTCAATATTGGTCAATACTGGCTTTTGCAAAACAACTACTATCAATACCAGACCGCCACATAACCATTCGTTAAATTCACCGGCATATAACTACCATGCTCAACCACGGCATAATTGGTAGAGCCAGCCGCATTTTTGTATTGATACGCAGTGAAGGTCGTATAGGCCCCCAGAGGGCCAAGGGTAGGAACTGGCAGACCCTGCAATGCCGCATTAACCTGTGTTGGTGTCAGTGTCTGTATGCCATCCACCTGAGAACCACCGTTTACCGTAATAATTGTTGCGCTCCCATCCGCATTGAAGGTCAGGTTGTTGCCGCTAGTCCGAGCAGGAATGCTGCCACCAGCCTGACAATTTTCGTAGTACTGTGTAAAAGTCAAACCCGCCAATTGTAAGCCGCTAAAAATCTGCATTGCACCGACACTCACCAATACATCGGTCGAAGTTTCATTATTCGCACCAACTCCACCATTAGCGACAGGATTACATATCATCGCAAGAGAGGGAGTGTAAGAATCATTGGCGTTGGTATCAAATCCCAAAGCTGCGTAAATATTGTTTCCCCAATAGACATTGCCACTCGTGCTGACGGCGTATCCAGACGTACTTTGCATACCATTAGAACCAAATACAATAGAGCCAGTTTGACCACCCGGTCCATAATCAGCAATGCTGCCAATACCAGACGAAGTCCCATTCACGCTCTGCAAAAAATTAATATCGTTGTAGCTGCTGGAAATTGCAACTGGGACAAAAGTTCCGCCGCCATCTGTACCAACCGTTACGGTGCCACCACCGCACGCAGACAAGCTAAGAGCTGCGACAACTGAACCACACATCAACGCAATTTTTGTGAATTGGCAATTCATGATTTCCCCCTTAATTAGTACTGTTTTTTAAATTGAAGCATCAGACAATCAATCACCATAAATAAATACTCACTAATGACTGTGTTCGGATGACGTTTTAGCCTTAAGCAAATGCTCAATGCAGACTCAAGTTCAGAGCATATTTCCGCGCCGTTCTGAACATGTATGTCGTCTAAATTAATGTTCTTGCTTATGCCACATTAACGTTGAGCACTTTTAAAAAGATGACTGCAAAAAAATGTTTCTTGTAACGAAACAAACGAATCGCGACAGAATTTAGTTACAATTTTTTTGAATATGTTGTTTGGATGTGGATTGCTTTCTGGTTATAAAAAATCCCGGAAAAAAATCCACTGAACATTTTCTGAGTATGAAAATTCGCGACAGTTTTTAGATGAATTTCGGATCAGGGTTGATCTCCGGGCGAATACATTGCATGATGGTACTGATTTATATTGCACCTCAGACTCCCCTAGCGATTCCTCTTTTTACCTACAGAAAGTACGTCATGAATACCCAGTTTGATCAAGTCAGCGTTATCAAAAAAGCGAATATTTATTTTGATGGAAAATGCGTTTCACACAGCATTTTGTTTAGCGATGGCAGTAAGAAAACCATAGGCGTGATCTTCCCATCCAATTTGGTCTTTAATACGGTGGCAGCCGAAATCATGGAACTGAATGCAGGTAAATGCAAAATCAGACTCAAAGATGAAAACACGTGGACGGCCTATGAAGGTGGCCAGCAATTTAATGTACCAGCGAACTCCAGTTTTGAAATCGAAACCTTAGAAACACTGGATTACGTTTGTCACTTCGTTTAAAAAATTGGTGATATTTTTTAAAAAAAGGAACGCCTAATTGAAGCGCTCCTTTTTTTAATTTTGACGTATTTTTTTGATGACTTGAGAATCATCTTTTAAAGTCAACCAAGCTTAACGATACTGATATTCACCATGTTCGTTACCACGATATTCATTACGCCAATCACGCCTATCATCATGGCGATCTTCGTATCTTCGTTCGTGATGATCTTCATACCGTTCATAACGTGCGTGGTCTTCATAACGATCGTGCTGGCCATACCACTCATGGGCATGAATGCGATATTGCGGCGCGTAGACATTGTTATACCAATGATCCTGCACAAAATACACATGACGGCCACAGGCATGATACGCATCACAATAGCGGCTCCAATATCTGACATGTTCAGGTGGAACGCGTAAATACAATGGTTGCTCAACGTAACCATACGCAGGACGTGCAACTAAGACAGGAGTTGAGTAAATCAATGCGGGTGGAGCGACATGGCCAATATCAATCTGGCCGTAAAAACCTGGCTCGCCAACAGATACAGAAACACCGACCCCTTGTGCAAATGAGGCACTGGCGACGATAAGTGCGCAAGCTGCGAAGATAATTTTTTTCATTACACACATCCTTTGTACATCCATTGAAACATACTGCATCAACGGGAGCGGATGTAAAAAGGATGACGTGGACAAGCAATCAACTTGTAACGCTATGTCGCATCATGAAAGCAAACGCGTCATTACTTGCTATTTTAGATCTTTGCTACTTTACGAAAATCCCGTGGACGGAAGCCCATCAAACCTAATGCGGAGAAATAAGTGATGACCGATGCCAGTATCAGCAAAAATAAAGCTCCGATCCGACGTAAGGGGGTATGCTTCATCGCCAACCAGTCAAACTGATCAGAGATCCAAAGTGACACAAAGGCCATCAACAACAATGCCGCAAGTAATTTCAACAAAAACATCCCCCAACCTTTTCGTGGGTGAAAGATTCCTCGGCGGCGCAAGCCAATAAACAAAAAGCTGGCATTCACACAAGCGCCCAATCCCACCGACAAGGCAAGTCCGGCATGCGCAAATTTCGGCACAAAAACCAAGTTCATCAACTGCGTTGCGATCATCACGCTGACCGCAATTTTGACCGGTGTACGAATATCCTGACGCGCATAGAAACCCGGTGCCAGAATTTTTACCACGATCAAGCCAATCAGACCTAATCCGTAAGCAACCAGCGCATTGGATGTCATTTGCACTGCGTGTGCGTCGAAAGCGCCATGATGGAACAAGGTCGCCGTCAGCGGAATTGGAATCGTTGCCAGCGCCACACCTGCTGGCATCGCCAGCAAGAAGGTCAGGCGTAAGCCCCAATCAAGCAATGCAGAATATTCTGCCGTGTCGCCATCGGCGTTGGCTTTAGATAAGCCCGGCAATAGAATCGTTCCCAGCGCGACGCCGAGCAGCGCAGTCGGGAATTCCATTAAGCGATCAGCATTCACCAACCACGTCGTACTGCCAGCGACCATTCCTGAAGCAAGGCTGGTATTAATCAGAATACTGATCTGGGAGGCTGATACCGCAACGATTGCCGGAAGCATATTGCGTATGATGCGTCGCACGCCTTCGTCTTGCCATGCGGTTGCGGGTCGCCAGCCTATACGCGGTAACATGCCAATCTTGACCAGCGCGGGAACCTGTATCCACAACTGCAACAAACCACCAACAAACACGCCAATTGCCTGCCCATATATTGGCGTTTCCATCCAGCGTGACAAACCTAACATGAATGCGATCGAAGTCAGGTTATAAATAACCGGAGTGAATGCAGGTATTTTAAATTCGCGCCAGGTATTCAGAATCCCACCTGCCAGCGCCACCATCGACATAAATCCGATGTAAGGAAACATAATGCGCGTCATCAGCACCGTGGCACTAAATATCTCAGGCTTTTTCAGCAAGCCATTCGCAGCAAAATAAAGAATCACTGGCGCGCCAATAATGCCTAGCATACAAGTGATCAACAAGGCCCAGGTCAATAATGTTCCAACGTGATCGACCAATTCTTTGGTCGCCGCATTACCCTGCTGCGTTTTATATTCAGCCAGAATCGGCACGAATGCTTGCGAAAAAGCGCCTTCGGCGAATAAACGACGTAATAAATTGGGAATACGGAATGCGATATTGTAGGCATCCGTCATAGCATTAGCACCAAAATACGTTGAAAAGAGCACATCACGGGCCAGGCCGGTAACGCGCGACAACATGGTCATGCCACTAATGGAAGCGAGAGTTTTGATTAAATTCATGGTGCGGCATTATATATCGGCTACTCATGGATATTTTTAACACAAGGTAAATTTGTTATCAGAACAGCTTCCCCCGGTTTCAATATTCTTGCACCAAAAGCAAGCCCGTATCTTTCAATTTTTTTCTCAATTTTTTTCTCAATTTCTTTCTCAATTTCTTCAACTATATCCACGGCAAACCGTTGATTTGCTACACTAACGGCCGAGCTTAGACCTTTAGCAAGTTTTCTATAGCACGTGTCAGATACCGTCGTAACAACCTTAGTCTTCTCATCCGGAGAGTGTCCATGTCCCGATTGCACCAATTCTGCCGCCGTTATGTAGGTCCTGCGACTCTGGTTTTATCCAGCCTGTTTGCATTCGGCAACACAGCGCTTGCTGCCGATGGTAAGAATAAAAATGCCAGCAATGACATTGAAGCTGCTGCCACAGCATTGCAACAAACTGGTTTTCAAGGTGCGATACTGGCTGCCCGCGGAGACAAGCTGCTGTACAAAGCCAGCATTGGCAATTTTGGCGATATCAACCGTACATTCCGTTTTGCCTCGATTACCAAAGAAATGACGGCGATTATGCTGATGCAGGAAGTCGAGGCAGGACATTTGCAATTGGACGCGACTCTGGGCACCTATTGGTCCGACTATCCTAACCCTGCTGTGCGTGCCGTGACGATACGTCAATTGATGACGCATTATTCTGGCTTATTTAACGATAATGCCGTTCCTACTTTTCATATGCTGAACGCCAATAACGGCGACAACATGCAAAAATTTGCGACCGGCATGTGCGCCGGGCAAATGAATAGCCAACCAGGAACAACGTTTGATTACAACAATTGCGATTACATGGTGCTTGGTGCTTTACTAGAAAAAATCACCCAGCAGCCTTACGTACAACTTTTGCAAAAAAGGATTTTTGCGCCTGCCAGTATGAATAGTTCTGGCTTTTATACGGCTGCAATGCCAGACAACCCGGAGCATGTCCACGGCAGCCTGGGCGGACAAGCAGAACCAGAAGTCAACTTTGCCAGCTATGGTGCTGCGGGTTCGTCGTTTGGTACTTTAAAAGATTTGTTAGCATTTGACCGTGCGTTTATCAAAGACAAATATATCTCCGCCAAATCACGCTCAGAGATGATCAAACCGAATGCCGTCGGCGGTGCGCTGGGAGTCTGGGTTTATCCATTTAATGGCGCTGATGAAAAAAATCCTACTGTGATCGTCGAACGCCAGGGCTGGATCGCAGGCATCCGTATTTTAAATTTAGTCGATGTGCAATCTGGAAATATCTTGATCATCGTCAGCACCAACGGCGATCTGGATTTGACGCAAACCTGGGCCAACAAAGGACCAGCGGCAGGATTGCTGAAAGCGCTTTTGCAAAGTAAGTAAATAAAACACAGCTATTAATGAGAAGCTGTACGGCCTTATTTGGCGGGTTGCACACACTCTAAAAGCGTTTATTCTGTCTGTACCAGCGCCTTGATTTTGGCCGCTTTCTCAAAATGGTCGAGCTGATGCGTTGCGATCCACCAGGTCGCGGCTTCCATCAACAATACCGGATTATCATTTTTATTGGCAAAAAAGGCGTAAAACGATAAACCGACGTTATCGCCCTTTTGTGAAATTTTTTGATCGCAGACGGCAATGATTTTGTTTTTTAATTCAGGTGTCATGCATACTTTCTACATTCAAAATAGGAAAAATGGATAAGTTCACAGTGCATCTTTCATCAATTCAGTTGCAATCTGATGCGTATCTTTTAAAGTCTGTAATACGATATTCGAACGAATATCTAAGACACCCGTGGTCTTATACAAACGCTCCAGTACAAAGCTGGAATAGTGTTTCAAATTACGCGCTCTGACCCGTAGCAAATAATTAGCATCGCCAGTAATGATGTAAGAACCAATGACTTCCGGCCATTGCAATAGTGCTTGCGAAAAATTCTCATGCCATTGCTCGACGTCGCGGCGCATCGTTACTTGCACAAACGCATCGACTTCTAATCCCACTTTGGCGGAATCAATGACTGCGCAGTAGTGATGAATAATCCCCGCCTCCTCTAACATTCTGACGCGTCGCAGACACGACGATGGAGACAAGAACACTTTGTCTGCCAAATCCTGATTACTCATGCGACCATCTTCTTGTAATTGTTGAAGAATTTTTAAATCGGTGGGATCTAACTGCATGCCTTAACTCCGGATAAAAATGTCCAGCCAGTTTTAAAGTTATCGGGTGGGTGCCCCCACCCTCCAAGCTGGGAGTTTTAGAACTTTCTCGCACAAACCAACCCAAAAACAGCAATTGATGCGGCGCACAAGCACAATAACAACAATTATTTCAAAAATACTCAATATCTTCGAAGTATATTCTATAAATACCAAATTACTCACTGCACTTTGAAACAATTATTCAGCCATTCCAGCATAAAATCTCTGCATGTTTTTAAACAGGAGAGCTTATGTCTGCGCCATCTCAGTTGTGGGATATCAGCCCCGCAATACAAGCAGGGATTCCGGTCTGGCCGGGAGACAGTGAATATACCGCAGAAACCACCTGGCAGATCGCTGATGGTTGCCCGGTCAAAGTCAGCAAAATCAGCATGTCCACGCACACGGGTGCGCATTGCGATGCGCCATCACATTACGGCGTGGATGGTAAGGCCATCGATGAAGTGGATCTGCAAACGTACATCGGCACTTGCCGCGTGATTCATTGCATCGGTGTGGCACAAGTTCTGCCCGAACATGTCCAACCCTATCTAGCGCAAATACCGCCCCGTGTATTGTTCCGCGCTTACCAGCAAGCGCCGCAGATGCAGTGGGATAACAATTTCCCCTATGTCAGTTCAGCTGCCATTGAGTTGCTCGCTGCACACGGCGTCAAATTAATAGGTATTGATAGCCCTTCGCTAGACCCACAAGAATCCAAAACACTCGACGCCCATTTGTGCGTTAAAAAACATCAGATGGCGATTTTAGAAGGCATCGTATTAGATGACATCGCCGCTGGTGATTACGAACTTATTTGCCTGCCCCTAAAACTCAAAGGGCTCGATGCCAGTCCGGTACGCGCGGTATTGCGTTCCTTGTGATTTTCAATATTTAGAAAAATTTAAATTCCGAACTAAGTAAGCCACTAGCCCATATTCAGGAGACAACATGACTCAAATTACAAGCCGCGCTGATTGCCAGGCATTAGATCAACAAGATGCTTTAGGGTCGTTACGCGACGACTTTATTTTGCCAGATGGCGTCATTTACCTCGATGGCAATTCACTCGGCGCACGTCCTAAAGCTTCATTACAGCGCGCACAAGAAGTCATTACCCAAGAATGGGGCACCGACTTAATCACCAGCTGGAACAAGGCCGGCTGGTTTGAATTGCCATCTTCACTCGGCAATCAACTTGCGCCTTTGGTAGGCGCTGAAGCCAATGAAGTCGTGGTCACTGATTCGACATCGATCAACTTGTTTAAAGCGATTGCGGCTGCTTTGCAAATTCAAGCTAAGGATGCAAAACGCAAAACAATTATTACTGAACGTAGTAACTTCCCTACCGATATCTACATGGCGGAAGGTATTACTAAATGGCTGGACCGTGGCTATCAGATTGTATTGATTGACACGCCAGAAGAATTACCGGATGTGATCAATGATCAAACGGCACTGGTGATGCTCACCCATGTGAATTACCGTACTGGCTATTTGCATGACATGGCCGCCGTCACTACATTAATTCATCAGCATGGCGCATTAGCCTTGTGGGATCTCGCGCATTCTGCGGGCGCCTTGCCAGTACATTTGAATGCCGCCAATGCCGACTTTGCGGTGGGTTGTACTTATAAATATCTGAATGGCGGCCCAGGTGCACCAGCATTTATCTGGGTTCCACAGCGTCATCAAGCCGTGTTCAATCATCCTTTATCCGGCTGGTGGGGACATGAAAGTCCATTTGCGATGGCACCAGGATTTACACCAACACCAGGGATACGTCGCGCCTTGTGCGGTACGCAACCTATCGTCTCATTAGCCCTGGTTGGCTGTGGTCTGGATGTATTCGGAAAAACGGATATGCAAGCGATTCGTAAAAAATCGCTGGCTCTCACCGATTTGTTTATTCAATTGGTTGAGCAGCGTTGCGCATCCCATCCACTAGAATTGGTTACACCCCGCGATCATCATCAACGTGGTAGTCAGGCCAGCTTCAAGCATCCACATGCGTATGCCGTGATTCAGGCATTGATCACACGTGGTGTGATTGGTGACTACCGCGAGCCAGCGATCATGCGCTTTGGCTTTACGCCGCTGTACGTGCGTTACGTCGATGTCTGGGATGCGGTTGAGACACTGCGCGATGTTTTGGACAAGCAAGATTACGATACGAATTTGCAACGCAATGCCGTGACTTGATTGGCAAATGTCCCGACAATAAAAACTTATTTTGAAAGAACCATCATGAGTAATAACAACGAATCATCCGGCAAATGCCCTATGTCCTGGCATGGCGCACAACTCGACTTTTCTGAGTCCATGAGTTACGGCGACTATCTGGGTTTGGATCAGATTTTGACTGCGCAACACCCACGCTCGCCCAATCACAATGAAATGCTGTTCATCATTCAGCACCAGACCAGTGAATTGTGGATCAAATTAATGCTGCATGAATTGCATGGCGTACGTCAACAAATTCATAACAACGATTTACCACCCGCATTCAAAATGCTGTCCCGCGTTGCCCGTATCATGGATCAGTTGGTGCACGCCTGGGACGTGTTAGCAACAATGACTCCAAGTGAATACACTGCCATACGCCCGTATCTTGGTGCATCCTCGGGCTTCCAATCGCATCAGTATCGTGAACTGGAATATTTGCTCGGCAACAAAAACGCCACCATGCTGACGGTGCATGAAAGCAAGCCAGAAATTCATGCGACCCTGAACGATGCCTTGAGTACACCATCGATTTATGACGAGGCGATTATGCTCATGTCCCGTCAGGGCTTTGACATTGATGCGGATCGCTTGCAACGCGACTGGACACAACCTGTTCAGGCTAACGAATCTGTAAAAGCGGCATGGCTGAAAGTCTACCAAGCACCGGAACAATATTGGTCACTCTACGAACTGGCTGAGAAACTGGTGGATATGGAAACCGCATTCCGTATCTGGCGCTTCCGTCACGTGACCACGGTGGAGCGCATCATTGGCTTTAAGACCGGTACCGGCGGTACTGCAGGCGTGAGTTATTTACGTAAAATGCTGGATGTGGTGCTGTTCCCAGAACTGTTTGCGTTGCGCACAGCGTTGTAATCGATGACATTTGCGTTATCAAATTAAGTCAAAACAGCTCATGCACATCACTCCAGCGAAGGCTGGAGTCCGATAATCTTTTCAAGAAGCAAGGGTGGGTGCAAGCCGTCATTCACCTGCATATTCAAATCCACGCAAGGCTCCTTATCCCGAATTTCAACTAGTCAATCAAGTTATTCAAGTCATTTTTGCTGCAATGCGATATCAAATAACTAACTACATACCACTCTGACATATCAAATACATACTCAATATGATTTTTCTTACACATTGCTAAATTTTCTTGAGCTCGCACAAACTTTTATCTATTAAGCGGACTATAATCGCGACAGATTCAAGGATGCTTCTTTTCTTATGTGGTCAGTGCAATATGCGGTGACTGAAAAGCATGAAATACGCACTGAGACAACATTTTTTAAATGCTTAATCAGTAATTTTGATGCAATGCAATATGAATGGAATATGGAGTTTGACATGATCACCCCCATGGTACGCACGGCAACGCCAACAGCAACGATCCCCCATTTCGCAGAAGAAGTCCGCCACTACGATCAGGTAGTAGCCAATCACATAGAAATGGGATTGAGCCTGCAACAAGACTACGGCACCACCTGTGCGATTGAATATATGCAAGGTAAAGGCGTGCCAAATCAAATCACACAACAGGTCTTGATCCGGTCCCTTCAGCACTTACAGCACATCTGATGACCGCCTGAAGCAGACGTCCCTGCATTTGCGGACAGGGGCTATCTTTTTCATTCTGATAGCGCTCGTGGCGACTTGAGAATAAATATTGCATAATGTCCATTTATTCTCGGGGATGGCAATGCTTACCTTTCAAACTGCGCTGACTTTCTTCGGCGTCTCCATCTTATTGGGATTATCCCCGGGACCAGACAACGTCTTTGTTCTGATGCAGTCCGCGACACAAGGACGCAAAGCAGGCATGCTCGTCGTGCTTGGTCTGTGTACTGGCCTCATCGTTCATACAATCGCTATTGCGCTGGGGCTCGCTGCCGTTTTTGCGGCATCAGCAGTGGCTTTTCTGGTCTTAAAATGCCTTGGTGCTGCCTATCTTGCATATCTCGCCTGGGGCGCGTTCCGTGCGCCTGTAAGTGAAGATACCAGCATCAACGCCACAGCATTGCGCCCAAGCCAGCTTTACTTGCGCGGAGTGATTATGAATTTGACTAATCCTAAAGTAGTGTTCTTTTTCCTTGCATTTTTACCGCAATTTGTCTCTGCAGAACGTGGTTCAGTTGCATTTCAATTTGTGGAATTAGGTGCGATTTTTATCCTTGCGACCATCATCGCCTTTGGTAGTATCAGCTATTTTGCAGCGACGGTCGGACAACGTCTGCGCGGTTCAGCGAGTGCGCAACGTTGGATGAATCGGGCAGCAGCATTCGTATTTGCAGGCCTGGCATTAAAACTCGCGTTCTCGCAACGCTGAAAAAAACTCTGACAACCCAAACGTTGATAAGAAAAAACCTTGCAGAAACATTTTCTCTGCAAGGCTTTTTTATCGTTCAAAGAATAAATATGCTTTAAGCGGCAAGATATTTACTAATGCCGCTTAGTGGCGATTTTTTCCAAATGCTTCACCTTTATTCCACACTGGCATGGTTTTGGCATTGGCGATCTCGTAACCTAAATTGAGTGTAAATTGTGCTTGCTGTTGCATACCGCTCAGATCCCATTCCAAGTGATATTTATCACGCTCGGTATGATAATCGTTTTTAAATCCCAGCATTTTGGCACTGGCATTGCTATGATCTTGTTCAATAAAGTCAAAATGCCCATCGCCAGAAAATACCGCTGAACCAACGTTGAAAGCCGGAACACCAAAACGCGCAAAATTAAAATGATCGGCGCGGAAAAATGCGCCACCCAAATCCGGAGCCGCAGTGGCAATTTGCAAACCCATTTGCTTTGCGACTTTGACTGCACTCGCATGCAAGCTACTGCGTTCACTGCCTTCGATACCGATGTCGCGTGTTTTTCCAACAAAATTCATACTATCCAAATTCAAATCGGCTGCCGTTTTTGCGAGTGGCCAAGGAGGATTATTAACGTAGGCAGCGCTCCCTAATAAATATTGCTCTTCTGCTGCCGGCCATAAAAATATTTGTGTGCGTTTGGCAGGATGCGCTACAGCAAACTGCGCCATCGCCAATAAAGCCGCTGCGCCTGATGCATTATCTACCGCACCATTCCAGATATGCGTACTACCATCAGGCTGCGTTTCTATCCCAAGATGATCCCAATGTGCGGAATACACCACTGCTTGCGATTTCAATGTCGCATCTGTGCCTGGCACCATTCCCAACACGTTAAATTGCTCGACGTGGCGTATCTGGCTCTTGAGTTTGACATGCGCGACGGCATTTAAAACGACTGGGGCAAAGTCGCGCGTTTCAGCACGGGTACGCAACTGATCGAGGTTTGCACCAGCACGGCTAAACAATTGCTGAGCAACACTGTCCTGTATCCACCCTTCCATCGCATTGCCATTATTGGCCAGACTAAAACGCTCATGGCTGAAACTGGTTTGTGGCACATTCCACGCATACGTTGCTGATGGCGTGGTGTGGATCAATAGGACACCAGCCGCCCCCTGACGAACGGCTTCTTCAAATTTGTATGTCCAGCGACCATAATAAGTCAGCGCTTTACCGGCAAAACGATGTGGCTCTTCGGCGGTTGGTTGTGGATCATTGACCAACATCACCAACAATTTACCCTTAAGATCAACGCCTTTGAAATCATCCCAACGCTCTTCTGGTGCGCGCACGCCATAACCCACAAATACAACCGGAGCATCGAACGCCACATCCGCTTTGCCGCCTGAAGATCCAAAGACAATGTCACTACCCAATTGCGGTGCGTAAGTCTGACCATTGATTT
The DNA here is from genome assembly GCF_049340505.1 of Undibacterium sp. Dicai25W. Lineage (NCBI taxonomy): Bacteria > Pseudomonadati > Pseudomonadota > Betaproteobacteria > Burkholderiales > Oxalobacteraceae > Undibacterium > Undibacterium sp. Dicai25W. Next base: position 171,472 of record NZ_JBMPOQ010000007.1, read on the forward strand.
CAAAGCTGACGCTGCTCTCAGGTAAGGTTTTGCTACCGACGATACGCACTGATTGGCGATAACCAGACACTTTATCCGATGGCAGCGACTGCAAGCCCATGATGCTTAATTGGGTTTCCAGATAGCGTACCGCCAGATCACCACCACGCTGACCGGTACCACGCCCCTCCAATAAATCATCGGCAAGAAAAGACAAATGCGCTCGCATCACTGGCTCACTAATGCGAGCTTGCTGTGCTGGGGTGAATGGAGAACACACACTCAGTGCAATGAAAAGTCCAACAGCTTTTTTTATCATGGGAAGCGGAAAATAAATTATTGATCAAGTAAGGAAGAGTTCTGGAATTATAGCTTGCGCTACTTACCACCTGGACTACAAAAGAAAGCATTTAATTGTCATCAATAATGTTTCCGTCGACATGAATACAAAATGTCAGCAGATAATATTGACATTGAGTAAGTCTGAATTGAATTTCTCTAAAATTCCTGCCAATAAGCCAGAAAACCAGTCGATAATAAGAGTAATTCCTCTTTTATCTCATGCAGTTTTTTATGACGAAATCAACGAAACTCAAAGCAATAGTCGCAGGCGTGCTTATCACCATCATTGCATTGATCTACGGTGGGCCGTGGATTTTATATTTTTGGGGTCTTGAAGGTATGAGTGGAAAACCAGCTCTTCCAACGGTCGTCGCCAACGTTCAACAACAGCAAGTTTTATGGGAAAAAGCCGGATGTGAAGGCACTCCCACATTAGTTGAATTGGATCCCGTATCTTATTTCTTTTCAGCTGGTACGTTAGAGGCACCACCACCAGCAACTATTTTTGCCTGGCGCATTGCTGCGGCTTATCAACGTGAGCATCAGTTACGCGATGGAGCAAGCTGGCAACAACTGTCTGGCAGCGCGATGGTGATCTGGATTACCCGACATTGGACTATCGAACAGATTTTATCGAAAACGATAGAACTGGATGCGAAACAGAAAAATATCCAGCATCCTTAAAAAAAGTAAATGGCATCTTTCACCGTTAAGCAAAAGATGCCAAATCCATCTATTTCTTCAACGAAGAATTAAGCGAGTTTTTTTGCGACCGTCGCAATACGTTGACCAAACAATTTCGCTGTTTCCAGATCGCCTGGCAATGGACCTTCGTCAGGCGAAGCATCGGATGGAGATTGTGTCATCAAACCGCTAAAACTTGCCAAATAGTTGATGTCGTTTCTTTGCGCAGCTTTGCTGTTGGATGGCATCATACCCGTGCCCACCCAAATCATCGAATGCTGCTGAGACAGGGTAAACAGATAATGCAGCGTCGACAGTTTATCGCCATTCATACTCGCAGAATTAGTAAAACCAGCAGCGATTTTATCTTTCCAGACTTGGGTGTACCAAGGCTTGGAAGTTGCATCTGCGAATTTCTTAAATTGCCATGAAACCGTTCCCATGTAGGTTGGTGAGCCAAAAATGATCGCCTGCGCCGCTGCGAGGCTGGCCCATTGTGCGTCTGTAATATTGCCTTCTTTGTCGATCAAAATCAGGTCAACCTCTGCACCCGCTGCTACAGCACCAGCCTGAACGGCTTCTGCAGCCTTGGTAGTATGGCCATAACCTGAATGGTACACAATCGCTACTTTTGTCATGTTTTGCTCCTGAGAAAATGAGTCAAATGAATTCAAATAATTGATGAACTACGGCACAGCACAATAACATCCCGGTTAAGCCTGCTAAGTGACCGGGATATTATTGTTAAAAGCCAAAAAAATAACAACGATCAATGCGGCAGATCAAACACTAACACTTCTGCCTGTTTTCCTGCGCTTAACTGCAACAACTGTTCATTTTGCAATTTCATGGCGTCGCCCTCTTTCAATACCACACCATTCACGGTCAACTCACCGCGTGCCAGATGCACGTAGGTCAGGCGATCCGCTTGCAAACTCAACTCTTGTTTCTGATCGCCGTCGAACAAACCAATCAACAAACGCGCATCCTGACGGATTTTAATCGAACCGTTGGCTCCATCGCCGGATACTACAACGCGTAATTTTCCGTCTTTCTCAATACGATCAAATTCTTTTTCCTCGTACAACGGCTCACCGCCTAACATACTAGGCTGTATCCAAATTTGCAACAATCGAGTATGTTCTTTGCTCGAAGGATTAAATTCAGAGTGACGCACACCCGTTCCGGCACTCATGTATTGGACATTGCCCGGACGTATGGTACTGCCGTTATCCATGCTGTCCTTGTGCGCTATCGCACCTTCTAACACGTAGGTAATGATTTCCATGTCTTTGTGTGGGTGCGTACCAAAACCCATCGCAGGGGCGATCCAGTCATCGTTAATCACGCGCAAAGGACCAAAACCCATGTGTTGAGGATCATAATACTCAGCGAAAGAAAAACTATGGAAAGACTTCAGCCAGCCATGTTCAGCAGCGCCACGTTCTTGAGATAATCTTACGGTAATCATATGAGCTCCAATTCAATTTATTTGATGATTTGAAGAGAGTATATATAATGACATCCGATAATATAAGAGTAAAATTTCATACAAGTCATTCAAATAATTTGAACAAGCATGAATATCACCTTAGAAGCGCTGCAAATCCTTGATGCGATAGACCGTAAAGGCAGCTTTGCCGCGGCTGCGATGGCGCTGGACAAAGTCCCTTCAGCAATTACCTACAGCATACGCAAACTGGAAGAAGATCTGGATGTGTTGCTGTACGATCGCCGCGGCCACAGAGCTAAACTGACGATCGCGGGAGCAGAATTGCTCATGCAAGGCAGGCATTTGCTCAATGCCGCACAAGAATTAGAAAACCGCGTCAAACGTACCGCCACAGGCTGGGAATCGGAACTCAGAATTGTGCTGGATGGCGTGATTCACTTTGATTGTCTGCTACCCTTAATCAAGGAGTTTGAACAACAAGCCTGCGGTACCCGTTTACGCTTTTCGCAGGAAGTTTTGTCCGGCGTCTGGGAAGCAATGATCAGCGGTCGTGCGGATCTGGCAATTGGGGCTGCGTATGACGGCCCCAATGCAATACGCATGCAGGGTGATATGCAAACCAGCGTATTGGGCAGCATCGAGTGGGTATTCGCGGTCGCGCCCGAACATCCTTTAGCCCAGGCACCAGAACCACTGAGTGCCGAATTGATTCAAACTTATCGTGCTATAGCCATTGGTGACACCGGACTCAACTTACCTTCCATGACCGCTGGCCTCTTAAGCGGCCAAGATACCTTGACGGTCCCAACGATGCCGGCAAAGCTGGCCGCACAATTAGCCGCGCTAGGCTGTGGTCATCTACCGCTCAATATTGCTGCACCTCATTTACAATCTGGCGCCTTAATCGAAAAAAAAACCAATAATCAACGACCAACCGAAACCAGTTGCTACGTATGGCGCAACACCAATAAAGGCAAAGCCTTGCACTGGTTTTTACAAAAACTCAAAGATCCCGACATGCAAAGCAAGCTGCTCGGAAATTAGAGATTAAACATATGCAACAAAGCAATTACATAGGACGTTTCGCCCCCTCTCCTACCGGCCCCTTACACATGGGGTCGTTAGTCGCCGCCATGGCAAGCTACCTCGACGCCAAAGCGAATCATGGACAATGGTTGGTGCGTATTGAAGATCTGGATTTCGATCGCAACGTCAAAGGTATAGATCAACACATTCTTAACTCACTACACCGCTGTGGCATGCATTGGGATGGCGATGTCACCTGGCAAAGCCAACGTCAACACCTGTATCAAGATGCAATGCAAACGCTGGATCAACACGTTTATCCCTGTGCTTGTTCACGCAAAGAAATTGCCGATTCACGCTTACGCATGGGGGAAGTCGCAAGCCAGATTTATCCGGGCACTTGTCGGGCTGGCTTGGCGGCCGGAAAAACGCCGCGCGCCTGGCGCCTACGTCTGCCGCAGCCACACTGCAATATCACCTTTGATGATCGCTATTACGGACAGCAAACCCAAGACATCACAACAGAAGTCGGTGATTTTGTATTGAAACGCGCCGATGGCTTTTGGGCCTATCAACTCGCGGTCGTCGTTGACGATGCAGCACAAGGAATCACCCATATTGTGCGCGGTGCTGACTTGCTTGACTCCACTGCACGGCAAATCTATCTGCAACAAGTATTATATTTACCCGCCATCAGTTACCTGCACGTACCTGTCGTCAATAACGAAGCAGGTGAAAAACTTTCCAAGCAAACCGGTGCAATGGCATTTGATCGTGGGGATAATGACTTGCTGAAAGATGCCTTACTACCTGCTGCCTCTTTTTTGGAATTAGCAATCGGTGATTCCGTATCAAGCATCGACGCATTTTGGAAGCTCGCATTAGCCTCATGGACTATTAAAATGAAATTATAAAAACAGTGTCACCGCCAAGTTTTTATGCACTACTGATAGATAAGGTCATCATCCAAAATTCATTTTTTAATTTTTAATTTTTAATTTTTAGCCCTCTGAGCCATGCGCCCACTCGCGACGCAATAAGCCATATAAGGCAGAGTCCGACATGACGCCATCAACGATCCAGCGCTCGCGCAAATAGCCTTCTTTAACAAATCCCAATTTTTCCAGGCATCTTGCAGAGGCGAGATTATGTGGATCGATATCAGCTTCAATGCGATTCAAATTCAGTGTTTGAAAACCATAATTCAATAACGCAATGAGTGCCTCATGCATATAGCCTTGCCCCCAATATGCAGCACCCATGCTATAGCCAACTTCAGCATGACGGCATTGCTGATCAAATTTAAACAAGCAGCAATCACCGATGAAGTGATCGCTGTCGCCAATGGTTAAAGCTAAACGTAAAAATTGCCCCTCTTTCATACCAACATCGGTACGTGACAAGGACGTATGCGCGTCTTCCAATGATGTCCAGGGAGGTGTGCTGCCGTATTGCATCACTTTAGGATCCGAATAAACGTCAAACATGTCTTCAACATCGGATGCGCGCAAAGGGCGCAATCGCAGGCGTGGAGTGTTCAACTGGATTTGAGTAAAATCAAGATTCATCGTAGCGGACAAGGTAAGTTCTTTGTTAAACGACATGACAATCGGCAAAGGAGACCGATGATACCAATAATAATTTCAGTGAACTTCAATAAATTTCTAAAATATTGACCTGCAAAAGTATGAACAAGTCTACGATTTCATAAAATTATAAAATTATACAAATAACAATTATTAATTTTAGATGTTATTCGCCTTGATCGTTTCAACAGTAAATCAGGAATTTTTCTACAAGCAATACTCGTTAATGTTTACTTTTCGCCTCAAATGTTTGTATGTGCTCACATGTTGTAGAAAAAATTAGCGCAAAATCAATCATCAAGAGACATAAACCTATTTTTGCAACATCCACGCTGCTTCTAAGACATGAGATTGATCAGGTAAAGCACCTATTTATCCTTCAATGTAACCACAACGAAATCAAACTAAGTTATATTTCGTGCAAATTTAACTTGATGGAGTTGGCGCCAGATGCCCAATTTTGATTTGCGCACCGTTGTACTCATGTTCACACTCGTTTGTTTGTTGATGAGTGTCATTTTGTATTCGGCAAGCCGCAATTACCCATCTTATATTGGTGGATTACGCGAATGGGCGGCGGGAAGCTTAGCGATTAGCACGGGGAGTTTGCTCGTCGGGCTACGCGGCATTGCCCCTGATCTGGTTTCTATTATTTTAGGGAACTTGTTCTTTTACGCTAGCAGTCTACTCTTCATGGAAGGGACGCGTCGGTTCTATAAACTATCTTCAATTCACAAAATCTGGTTGGTATTTTTTGTTGCAGTTCAATTGTTAATGCTGGTGTTCACGTATGGATACTCATCGATTACGGTACGTACTCTCCTATTTACTTCAGCTTCTGGTTTATACATTTCGCTCTCGATTTTTTATGCATGGAAATACGGCTCACGTGATTTCCCGACACTATTCTTCATTGCCTCATTGAGTGCAGTTTGCCTGCTCTTAGCAATACGCTTCTGTGCCGCTTTTTACACACTTATCGCACTTCCCCAAGAAGGGAATAACGCGTACTTCTCCCACAGTCCTATCCAGACTGTATATATTGTCGGCATGGCATTATTGGATATGTTGGGACCGATGGCGTTTTTTCTGATGGCGACACATGAGTTGCGAATACGACTGCAAGAACTTTCGAATACCGACCCACTTACAGGATTGCTCAATCGTCGCGCACTATCTACCCATACAAACCTGGAAATTGCTAAAGCAAAACGCTCAGAGCAAACAATCTCTATGCTGATGATTGATCTTGATCTTTTTAAACAAATCAATGATCAATTCGGACACGACGTAGGAGACAAAGTGTTGGTGCATTTCTCAGGCATAGTACGTGAGTTATGCAGAGAGATTGACTACCTCGCCAGATCAGGCGGTGAGGAGTTTATTTTAATCTTACCGGCAACACCAATTGAAGACGCGAATAGTGTTGCACAACGCATTCAGCAGGCCTTGAGTAACGACAAAAATAATGGGCTGCCTGAATATACATGTAGCATCGGCGTAGCGACACAAAATGACGTCAACGAGAGCTTCGATAGTTTACTGAAGCGAGCCGATAAAGCCATGTATCGCGCAAAAGAAACTGGTCGCAACAGAATTGAAATCGCGTCATCGTCAGCTCGTCCTTGATCGGACATCAGAAAAATATGTATTATGGATTTCTCGTCTTGTCAGATTAATCAACTCATCATTTCTGGATAAGGCCTTTAAAAAAACGCCCTGAAACATACTCAGGGCGTTTTGTCATTAAACGAACATGTCTATCACCAACGACGGAAACTCTTAGCCAGGTTATGCACATTCAAAGTACCAATACCAGAACCTGGATTGTAGTTTGGTGCGGCCTGCCAATATAAATTGTCGCCAGTCGTAATCGCATTGAATGGCGAATTACTACCATAGCCATATTGATTCAGACGTGCGTAGAGTTGCGGGTTCAAATGACCGAGACGACCGCCGTTGACCTGCGAAATCAACGCAGCAATCCCATTCAACTGAGGAGCAACGAAGCTCGTACCACCGTATCCGTAAATCCACGCCCCGCCAAAATACACACTATAGCCAGTTTGCGGATCAGCATTCAGTGATACGTCCGGCAAATTCCGGCCGGCGTAGCCTGCCGGTAAATCAATCAAGTCCTGGGGACCGCTACTTGTCTGGCAAATCAATGATTGACCCGCTACGCTCGTTTTTACTCCCGAAGTATTCGCTTGGTAATATGGAACCGGAAAATTCACACTGACACCACCGCCATTCCCGACAGGGAACAGGTTGGTATCGTAATAGGCTTGACCATAATACGTCACAAAGTAATTTTGCAGATAGTCCCAACCCCACGGACGCTCTGCTGGAACAGTAATCGAACCATATTTGTGAACCTGTACACTAGGCAATGTCGTGCCACCAGCAGCAACGACATACGGATCACTGGCAGGCGAGTCAACGGTGAGAGTCTTGGTACAGGCCGGATACGCATAGCTACTCTGGTTATTATTGATATCATATGCGCCAGCATCACCAGCAGAAGCAAATACGCTGACACCTTGCGCAGCTAATTCCAGAAACGCCTGATGCTGCCCTTCCATCACTGCAGGTGTCTGAGCTATTTCAGGTGATCCCCAACTGACAGACAATGTGTCTACACGGTTGTCCGCAGCAGCCTTGAAGAACACATCCATAAAACCGGAATCAGTATTTGGTGCGTCGTACACAATAATTTCTGCTCCGGGCGCCAAGCCACCAGATTGTTCCACATCCAGCGTGGTTTCATCAGCGCCATCAGTTCCGGCACCACCGTCCAGATGACGTTGTTTAATACGGTTTTGCGATACATTCAAACCGACTGATTTCCAGTATGCATAAGCATCGGCAGGATTAAAGGTCGCTAAGGTTGCAATACCGATGGTTTGACCGCGACCATTGATTTTTTTCGCATACAGCGGGTTGATGTTATACAAATTGGCGACATCTGCAACGGTCAGTTTCCCCAAAGGATTGCCGGTGCTGGCAGCGTTCAACGACGTTGACTTTACCAGATCACCACTGGCTTTGCCTGGCAAAGCATCGGAAAGTATGCGTGAATGTGGGGACGCGAATTTCTTGGTATTCATACCGGTAACGGTAAGTACCACATCCGATACGCTATCAGGCACAGTGATGTTGCGGTTAGGCTTGATATAGCGTTGATTTGATTCCTGGTAATGGTGTAATTCTGTGCTGAAAAATTGATTCAATTGAGCCGTTGTTCCAGTCGCCCGGATGACCATATGATTTCGATAAACTTCATCGACTGTAATGCCAAGCTTATTTAACTCTCGCACGACTTTCTTTATATCTCTTTCGCTCGGTGCGTAGCGCTCAACAAACTCTTCAACCGATAAAAAGTTCTGATAATTCCAACTATTTGGATTCACCGTACCAGCAATGAATTTTTCCAAATGCGGCACATTGTGCAGTTTCATCACAATCGATACTGTTTGCGTCTGGGCGGGAGCGGTGGCTCCCATGTCTTGCGGGATATTGGCAGCAATGCCAGTGAGAGGAATCAATGCACTTACGACCGAAGATAACAAGATGGACTTATAACGGAATTTCAAGTGAGTCTCCTTTTGGTTGATTTTCTTATTCAACTTTCTCAGCAATTTTTTGAATTGCGCAAACGATCTTAGATCGCAAGAAAAATTAAATCAATGAAAAACAAGACTCAAAAAACCTCATATATTTTATAAATTCTAAAAATAGATATGAGTTTAAAGAACATATTTCTATATGCAAATTTTGCACATAAGCGACAACAAGAAAATATTTCTGAGAGGTAAGAATTTCTGCACTATTGCCCACTATGACAGCTGATAAATTAAACTAAATACGAGCATCGACATCGCCACATTTCAAATTTAAATTGCTTACTCAAAAACACTATCAACAGTTACGTAAAAAAAATCTATTAAAAAATAAAAATATTGATTTAACGTTTAACTGTTGTTTTTGCGAGATAAAAATTTCTACATTGAACTACTTTTCTTTCGGCAAAAAATTGCCAGGCACCAAAACGCTGATGTGCCCATATCTGTAATTGTGAAATTCAATTTCAACGAAAGAAGAAGGTGAAAACGACTGAATTAAAATCGTTTAATCTATCAGCGATACCAATCCTTCGAATCGTACGACGATCAGCAGATGAATTAGCAAACCAAAGGAGAGGAGGAAGCTTGAATGAGACTTGGAGAAGATCAAAGAAATTAACAAGGCGTCAGTGATTGTAGTAATGTCACTGGTCCCGCCGGCGGGAATCGAACCCACATCTTACGCTTAGGAGGGAACACCAACAAGTAAAAAAAGTCATTGTACAACAACCACTTAGCTATGTCCTGTACGCTAACATTGGTCAAATGTTCCAAATTTGTTCCAAATTATAATTAGCGACTAGAAAGGACTGCAAGGGTTATGGCAAACAAACTTATCACTCCAAGGGTTGGAGTCAATGGCAAAGTGTCCTATCAAGTTCGCATCCGAGAGTCTGGTGTCTATCGTTCAAAGACATTCAAGAGTGAAAAGGATGCAGAAAAATTCATTAGAGAAATCAAGTCAAAGATAGATAAAGGCGAAAGTGTAGACATTGGAAAAATCCAGAAACTCACACTTGGATCAATCTTTACTGAATACTTAAAGTTAAACACCGTGTCTGATGGCAAAAGATATGGACTTGAAAAAATAAAAAGAGAAATTGGCAAAGTTCCTTTGTCTAATTTCAAGACTGCATCTTTCTCTGTCTATCTAAAAACCAAGTTAGAGGAAAAAGTCCCTGATCAAGCAAGAAAAAAGAAAGACCATCCATTGTATAAAGGAAATATGGTTCTTGACTCGGAAACTGGCTTGTTAGTTAGAAAGACTTACAGTGAAAGCACTATAAGAAAAATATACTATGAAATTAAGACTGCATTGGAATGGCATTCAAAACACTATGAATATACATTCAATAGAAAACCTTTTGATGATAACAAGCCACCAAAAGCTTGGATACCAAGGGATAGAATTTTAGAGACTGGTGAACTTGAAAAATTGCTTGATGCATGCGACAAAATGTATGTAAATCAAGAGATATTAAAGTGCCTAATTCTTTGGCAATACTATTCTTGTATGAGATCAGGCGAGACTCTTTTAATGAAATGGGAGCATATCCATATAAATGAAACTGACCCTCATCACTCATACATTTTTGTTCCAAAAGAAAACCAAAAAATAGCAGATAAGAAAAATGCCAAAGATAGAAAAGTTCCGTTAAGACCTGAGTTCTATCATTTCATAAAAGATAGAGTTATGAAATTAAAAAAGGATGGTCAAGTGTTTGCTTTTGGAGACTATTGGACAACCAGTGGTGTTCTCGGTAGTCGTTTCCGAGTTATTTGCAACAATGCAAAGGTTGATAATTTCAAGATACATGATTTAAGACATTGTGCTGTGTCTTGGTATTTTGTGAATACATCTTTAACTGACATTGAAATTTCTGAGATTTCAGGACATATTGAATTAGGCACTTTAAAGAGATATGCAACTTTAAGACACAATGATATAGGTGTTAAGTTGTGGGTAAATAGCAAATAGTGTGTTTACTATAAAAATAGTGCGGTAAAATTATGTTATTGCATTAATAGGAAAGCATTATGTTTAAAGAATGGTTAAAGTGGTTTGTATCAATTTGGTTTTATCTTTATGCCGTTATCATTCTTGTGGCTGGTGTTGGCTTAACAATAGAAACAATCAACACTGTTCATGCTCCTGACTTGGTGCAACGGTGGGAGATGGTCGCCGGCTCTCTTACTCTTGGTTTTGTTCTCTGGATACTGGCAAAGAAATTGAAACGGTCCAGCAAGTTCAAACCTAACTGGCAAAATCTCTTTACTATGCTTGGCTCAGTCCGTGTCTTTTGGTTCATACGGTTCTAAAGCAGACTCCAGAAACGACAAAAGCCCTTTTCAGGGCTTTTTTTCATCTACTTGCTATCTTATCCACCACTAGCAACTTGGGCAATAAGTGTAGCTGGCATGTCGTCTAGTGTGGCTCTCAACCATTCAGGGAAAGCACTTGGAGCAAAAGCAAAAGGTATATTGAACTCAAATTTCCTATCAATTCTTATTGGCTGGTTGCTGTGAACCTTGGACTCCATTTCATAGGCTATGTGATATTTGTTGATTTTCTTATCAAAACCAACGGCGAACAATGTAAGTCTCAACTTAGAGTCTTTTAGTAATTTTTCAAACTTTACCCACATAGACAAAGTTTCAGAGTCGTCTTTTATGAGTTGTTTTATAATGTGGCAATTGTTCATTGCTACATTTAAGCCTTTTCCAGATTGCAAAGTTGCTTGGAATAGGTCGGAGTATCTACTGTCTTTTGTATATGATTTCATTTGGTTTCCTTTTATTAAGTATGTTGTTTACTCCTTTTTGAGTATGTGATTTATCAATGTATGATATATTTAGTCAATTAAAAACACTGTTTTTATGCAGTGTCATTAATGTATCATAAATATATAAATAGATCAAGTGAAATTATTAAGTATTTGCTTTCCCGTCACAATTATATATTCTTGCTCCTGTTTGCTCTGAGAAAGAGTCTCTAAATGTTATACGACAAAATCCGATAATGCCTTTGTCTGTATTTTGCCACATAGCATTGCTACATGACTTGCAAGATACCTTGTTAATGCTTTGATTTTGTGTTTCTGAAAGCTCTAAATCTTTAAGTGTTTGACTAATGGTTTCCATGTGTATTCTCCTTTTTTATCTTATGTAGTGTGAAACGAAAACTGTTGCTAATGATGAAATGCAAGTTGCACCAATAATCATCCAAAATTTCAAGTTCTTGAAAAATTGCTTTGTGTGTTGCATGAATAGAGTGCTGATTTCATCGCTCAACTTGTCAAGTGTCTCTTGTTCCATAACAAGCTTTTGCTGTTTGAAATCCTTGACTATCTCTTTTGATGACTCGTTCATATCAGAAAGTTTACTTTTTAAGTCTGACATTGCTTTTGATAACTCAACCATAGTATTTGTTTTTGCACTGGTGAGAATTCCGTTTAAGCTGTTCGCATGTTCAATTTGTTTTTCTCTAACTCTTAAGTCAAAAGTATTAAGATTGGATTTCATGGTTTCTATTCCAGTATCTAGCTTTGAGCCAATATCGTTTGTAAATGTTTTTAGCATTCCATCAAAATGATTTTTCATTTCTAAAATTGCATTTTCTCTTTGTTTAATCATCTGTTTAAACAGGTCATAAGAAATAATCAAATTGGCTATTGCTGATGTATGCATGGTTGAAAGAATGGAAATAACTTGAAAAAGCTGGTCGTCGTGAATAAGACTGGAGTTGTTAGTAATCTTTCTAACAACGGCTCTCATTTCTGGACCAAGATTTTTTCCAATAAATTCATCAAATCCGTTCTTGTCTGAAAAATGTAATTCTGTGAAATCAGTAGAAAATACTGTCATAAGTTTTATGATGCTTTCTGATTTATCTTTGTCTGCAATGTTTTCACTATCAAGAATGTTTTGTATTCTTGTGGTAATGGTTGGTGGTTGGTTTGTATTCATATTGTTTCCTTATAAGTAATATATGCATACTAATAAATTAACAAATAAAATATTATTGTCAATATCTTTTTTGAAAAATATGCAATTGATATAGAGAAAAGAAAAGCCACTAAAAAGTGGCTTTCTCTATTTTGTTTACTAAATTTATAAACTAAGACCTTGTCCTTTTTTTCTTGTATTGGCTTTTGTCTGAGTTTGAGACTGATCTTGAGTGGTTGCTTTTCTCTGTGCAATCTCATTGTTTAAGCTCTTTGCTTGCTCCTGCTGAATGGATTGAGACTGAGACTTTTGCTGTTCAAGTGCTTTCTGTGCCTTGATAGCATCTGGCATCTCGTTAGACTGCTCTGGTTTCTGTGCAATCTTGGTGTTGTTTTCCATAGCATCCTTAACACTAGATAAACCGTCTTTTTTGCTTTCAGGTTCAATCTTTTTGGACTGGGCTTGTTCTTGCTCTGGCTGTTTTTTGAACTTGTCAGCCATGCCTTGCAATTTGCTCTTGGCACTATCAAAAAATCCCTGTTTCTTTTCAGGTTCCACTTTTTGGGACTGCTCCATCTCAGGCTGTTTAGGACTCTGAGAAATAGCTTTGGACTGTTCCTGGTCAACTGTCTTAGACTGCTCCTGTGCTGGTTTCTGTGGCTCTAAACCGTGTTCCTTGCCAATATCAGTCAATAGCTGTTTACCGTCTTGTCTCGCATAGGTTTCTTTAACTGAGTCAAATTCAGCATTGGTGGAATAGACCTGTAAATCATCTCTGTTTCTGGTAAATGCGACATTGGCTAAGTTCTGATTGTTGATGCTGGAGTTCTCCATGAACACATAGGAATTGTTTACGGTTTGTCCTTGGGACTTGTGCAATGTAAGTGCATAGCCAAGGTCTACCTTTTCATTGCCTTGAACCTGAATTTCAGAGACATTGCCATTGTCAAAAGCTACCAGTGCTTTTCCATTTCTTAACTCTTTGACCGTTCCAACATCACCATTACTATAACCATTTGCTAATGGCATGTCGTGATCTAACTTATATTTGGCAAAGTCAACTTGTTGGTTCTCCTTATGAGTTTTTTCATTGACATTGCCTGACTTAAATTCCTTAGTCGCTTGCTTTTGTTCATCTGATTTTAAAAAATCGTTCCAATGTTTTTTCTCTTGTTGTTCAACTTTATCTTGTTTAAATAAAGTAAATGACTCCTTTTGTTTTTCTTTGAAATCACTTTCGTTTGTCTTTTTTTCCTTTAAATCTTTGAAAGCCTGTTTTTGTTCCTTTGTGTTGGCAAACTCCTTGAACAATGCCTTTTCGTCGTCTTTTGAATAGGTGTTTCCAGTCTTGTTGTTTTCTTTTAAAACAATTCTGTCTCCAACATGAAAATCTTTATCTCCATTGGAAATAGACTCTTTGGATAAGTCTCCATTTTTCAATCTTGCATCTTGAATAGAACCGTTTAAATTGCTGACTGACTCGTTTGTGCTGGCTAGAACAAGTTTATCTTTGCAAGCATTTTTATCTTGCATGTAGTCATTAACTAAACCATCATATTTATCTTTTGTTGTCTCAAATTTGTTGACACGATCATTGTTTTCCATAATGTCAAAAGCATTTTTAATGTGGTTGCCACTTGATTTTAATTCGTCAACATTTCCATTTTTGTATTCTTTTGCTAATGATGTGCTTTGTGCAATCATCATGGAAACCTCGTCTTTCTGGCGGGTAATTTCATCAAGAACAACAATGTTTTCTTTATGTTTGATAATGTCTTTATCTTTCATAAACTCAGAAAGAGTTTGACCTGTTCCAACTGCTGAAATTTGGTTGGTATCTCCAACGACAACTAATTTTGCATTGGTTGACTCAATATTTTTCATTAAGTCATTAAAGGTTCGGGTATCAACCATAGATGCCTCATCCATAAAAACAATGGACTTATCATCTAATTTGATTTTTCCGTTGGCTACTTTTGCATTGAAAGACTGAACTGTAAAAGCATTTTCTTTACCAATGGCTGTCTGCCCTAAATCGCCAGCAACTTTGTTGGTTGGTGCAATACCAAAGGTTTTGAAACCCTGCTCATGGGCGATCAAGGATGCTCCATTGATTGCAAAGGACTTTCCTGCACCTGGAACACCTATGGCAATAGTTGCATTTTTTTCATTGAAAACTGAATTAATGAACTCTTTTTGACCATCGGCAAAAGTTGTTTTTGGTATGTCCTTTTCTTGCTTTCCCTTGGAGAGTTCTTTTTTTCTATTGTCATCATCAAGTTTTTTTTCAAGTGCTGAAATTGACTTAGAAAGCTTTTTACTATCAATGTGAACTTTAGAGTCCTGAGACATTTGCTTTCTCATGACTGCAAGGTTTTCGTATTCTTTTGAAATCAAAGCCTTTGATGTGAACTCAGTTTTTTCTCTGCCTTTGTCATCCATTTTAGTAATAGCAATCATGTCATTTTCAATGCCATTCAATTTGCTTTTGGCAAGTCCTAAAATGTTGCTGGCTCTTTCTTTTCCTGCTGTGCCATAGTGGTTGACATACTCTGTTATTAATTCATTTTCTGTAAATGTTGCTTTTGTCCCTGTAAGCTTGTTGATAATTGAATTGTCGTGTGTATGGTCAAGAGCATTTGTTGGATGAACTATGCCAATATCTTTTGTGTCATTCTTTTCTTTCAATCCCAAACTAGCAACATAGTCATCAAGTCTCTGTGTTTTGTTATCCAATGACTCATCAGATTTTTTATTCTTGATTTTTGCTTGAATGCTAGATTTATTCTTGGATGAGTTTATGAACTTTTCTTTATTGCTGTGTTCTTGATGAGCATTGGAAAGTTTTTTATAATACTTATTGTTGTCAATTTCTCCGTCTTTCTTTGACTGCTCAATACCAACTAATACCTTATCAAAACGGTTTCTTTCATCTTTAATTTGTTGCTTTACAACCTGCTCAATTTTCTCTGGTGTTGTGCTATTTCTTTTTATTTTGTCCAAAGACTCTTGGTCAAAAGCAACACGGT
>NZ_JBMPOQ010000008.1:0-182672 GCF_049340505.1 Undibacterium sp. Dicai25W
TCTGTCAGGGTCGCCGCCGATGAAATCGATGATGACTTCTTGTCCGATGCGGGGAATAGCTTGTTGCCCTAGTTGATTGCCTGCCCATGGTAAAGCGACGCGAACCCAGCAACTGCTGTTGTGGTTGACTTCGCCATAGCGATCCCATGGGAACTGGACTTTGATACGGCCGTATTGATCGGTATAGATATTGCTGGCGGCGGTGTCACAATGCGGGCCGGTCACGGTGGCAACTTCCGGGCCGTAGCAACGCGGTTTCAGTTGTGTATGTTCTGGGCGTACGATTTCGCTGCCAGGTTGTACGGTGAAATCGGTTTGGACTTGCCATAAGCCGCGTTCTATTTGTCCGGCAGATTGTGCGTTGACAATGCTGGGCAAGGTTTTGACATTGAGCTTTGCGGACGGGTTACGTCGGGTATCTTCGCTGACATTTTCTATTAAAAAATGCGTGCAGATAACGACATATTCCCTATTGGCCGAGCCTTGAGGATGGTCGGTCAGGGTGAAGGAGGTGCCAGGCGCTACACCGCGCAGATAAGCACTGGCCTTGGCGCGTTGCCCATGTTGGCGGCGTTCTTCGATGCGCAGTCGGGTTAAAAATTTGCCTTGTTCGTCTGTTTTATTGGCCTGTGAGTCAGATCCGGCATTGGGTTGGCTGTAACGATTGCCGCTCTGGGCATCGTGCCAACTATAGAGTTCTTGGTCGTTTTGTCCGGTTTTGCGAGGGTCACTACTTTTAGCCTCGAGGCTTGAGCGGCATCGGGTGTAGTCATAGTCACGACTGGCGACACTGCCTGAAGTGAGACTGTTCTCTGGACTAAAAGCATGAATGTAATCGCGGTCGATTTTATGACCAGGTGGGTAATACGGAATGCTGGCGTAGGCTTCGCTGGCGGTGCGGAATGCGCCATTGAAATCGGAGAGGATTAACCGATGCACACCGCTGCTGTGCTCGAAGTGATAGTTGATGCCCCACTCTTGCATTAAACGAGAGACAAACGCAAAATCGGTCTCGTTGTACTGGACGCAATAGTCTCGTGATGGATACTTCTCAATCAAACGCTTGTCGACGACAAACGCATAGTCGTTGAGTACCGCTAAAATCGTCTCAACGGGTGTTTGATTTTGGAAGACTTTGCAATCACTCGTGAGTGTGGCGAGATGCAACCACGGACGCAAGGTGAACTCATAAAGTGCATGGCGGCTATCGACGCCGATCAAGCGTGCGGCGGTGACTAAGGCGGAGATTTCTCTGGCACCAGCACCGAGGTGACCAGCACAGCCACCGGGGAGGCCAGGGATAAAAGAGCCCTTGCCTTCAAGTTCGATGGTACAGGTGATTTCTTTGCCGATGACGCTATCGAGATCAAGATCAGCGCCAACCCCAGCACCCACACCCACACCAGCACCCACACCAGCACCAACGCGATCCGATGTTTGCAACGTCAATCGATAGTCAAATAACTGGTTGACGCCATCGGTGCCGGATAAGCGTAAAGGCGTCAACGGCTTGCTGATACCAGACAAGGCGGCACCGCTGACGCTTAAGGCGCGCGAGTGGGTGAATAATCCGTTCACGATATGAGTCCTTTGGCGAGCTTCATTGCTGATGTTGAAATGCAAGGCGCTGAAAAGAACAAAAATCGTAGCGAAAGATAAACCTTTACGGAAGGATTCTTACTTAAGGATGCTTCTATTACATCTTGCAACTTCTGGCGTTGCGGAGGCTAACGCGTTAGCAATCTAGTCTTAACCTAGGAAAGTCTAGCGGTGGAGTATTGCCTCCAATGCAATAACGCGAATTCGGCCACATGGAGGCTTGTTTTAATGTATCCCAAGCCTGTCAATTAAAATTTTGTTATAAGTCAATAAACTTATGAAATCTGTAACAAAATAACACAGACATTTGTCCGCCAACCGATATTGGAGGATACTTGTAAGCCTATGCTGCAATGATCTTGCTAAGCTTTTTCTCGTGTCTTCCCATCCATAGGAGAACGTATGACCACAACGCACTTCGCTGAGCTGTTCGCTTATGCGCAAGCCCACCCTGGCCCAGCTGCCGACCGCCAAGGTCCTTTCATCGCAGCTTACTTTGAAAACACCGATCCCGACGAAATTACCGCACGCGGTCCGGCGACCTTGTTTGCGCAGGCAAATGCGCATTGGCGTTTGCTTGATGCACCGCGTGCCGATCATACGCCGAAGATCCGGGTGTTTAATCCAACCTTGGCCGAGGATGGTTTTGTCAGCGAACACACGATAGTGCAAATCGTCAATGACAATATGCCTTTCCTGGTGGATTCGGTCACGATGGCGATCAACCGCACTGGTCGCACTGCGCACTGGATCGTCCATCCTCTGATGAGCGTCACACGCAACGAAAAAGACGGTATCGCTTCAGTCAGTACCGTCGCCGCAGCCAAAGCAGCAGGCAGAAATGACCCAGTTGAATCGTTGATCATGGTTGAATGTGATCGCATCGTCAGCGTGGCAGAACAGCAAGCCCTTGCCGAAGAATTAAAACACGTATTAGCAGATGTATTAAGTGCCGTGGTCGACTGGCAGCCGATGTTGGATCGCGTACATGCAGTGTGCAGTGCTTGCGAAAAACATGCGCCGTCGCAAAGTGGCAATGAAGGTGTGGCTTTCTTGCGCTGGTTGGAAGAACGTCATTTCACCTTCCTTGGTGCCCGTGACTACGATTTGAAACGCGACGGCGACAAAGTCAGCCTGGTCGCAATTCCTGAATCTGGCCTCGGCATTTTGCGCGGCAAAGTCCAGACCTCACTCGCCTATTTGCCGCCAGAAGTATTGGCCATCATGGAGTCCGACGAAACGGTATTGGTGACCAAGGCCATGACACGCTCCACGGTGCATCGCCCGGCATGGCTCGATTATGTCGCCATCAAACGTTTTGATGACAATGGCAAAGTGATTGGTGAATCGCGTTTTATGGGACTGTACACATCGTCTGCATACTCAGCTCCAGTGGATGAAATTCCTCAAGTGCGTCAGCGCGTGGCAGCTGTGATGGCGAGTTCTGGCGTTGTACCGCAAAGCCATGCTGCTAAAGCTTTACAAGCGATTCTGGATGACTATCCACGCGATGAATTATTCCAGATTGATACGCCTACGCTAGCTGATCATGCGATTGGTATTTTGCGTCTGCAAGAACGTCAACGCACACGTTTATTTTTACGTCGTGATCCGTTCGGTCGTTTCACTTCTGCCCAGGTATTTGTACCACGTGATCGCTACAACACAGAATTGCGCGTCAAAGTTGGCAATGAATTGATGTTTGCACTGGATGGCGAATCGATAGAATTCACGCCGATGCTGACAGATAGCCCGTTGGCTCGTATTCACTATCAAGTACGTGCAAAAAATCGTGCTCCGGTAAACGTGAATCTGGGTGCATTAGAAGCACGTATTGCCAAGCTCGCACAACGTTGGGAAGATGATTGCACGACCGAATTGCTGCGCACCCACGGTGAAGGTCAAGGACTGGCGTTAGCAAATCGTTTTGCAAATGCATTCCCGACTGCTTACCGTGAAGATTTTTCCGCGCTGGTTGGGGCGGAAGATTCAGAAATGTTGGCAAGCTTAAATCCTGAGCAAGCGATGGTGGTCAAACTGTATCGTCCGCTCGATGCTGATGCTGGCATGCTTCGCTTTAAGATTTACAATACCACCAAAGTTGCGCTGTCAGATTCCTTACCAGTGCTGGAGCACATGGGTGCACGCGTGCTCGATGAGCATCCTTACCAGATCGTCAATGGCACAGACAACTTGTGGATTCATGATCTTGGTTTGCAATTGCCGTCAGACACAGATTTGTCTGCGATTAAGGCTCGCTTTGAAACCATGTTCTCGCAGATCTGGAAAGGTGAAGTTGAAAGCGATGATCTGAACCGTCTGGTGTTGAATACGGCACTGGACGCACGTTCGATCGCCGTATTGCGTGCCTGTTCCCGTTACTTCAAACAACTCGGTTTTGCCTATAGCCAAACCTATATTGAATCTGCATTGAATAAAAATGCCGATATTACGCAATTGATTGCAGAATTGTTTGGTGCACGCTTTAAACCTGACTATGCCGGTGATCGTGAAGCGGCGCAAAAACACATCAAAGAACTTCTTGAAGCGCATTTGGCCAACGTCGCCAGTCTTGATGAAGATCGTATCCTGCGACAATTCTATGCCACTATCATGGCAACGCTGCGTACTAACCTGTGGCAAACCAACGCCGATGGTAGTTTCAAACCGTACATGAGTTTTAAACTCAATCCACGCGAAGTACCAGGCGTGCCAGAACCTAAGCCTTTGTTTGAAATTTGGGTCTACTCCCCGCGTGTTGAAGGTGTGCATTTACGTGGTGGCAAGGTTGCCCGAGGTGGCTTACGCTGGTCTGATCGTCGTGAAGATTTCCGTACCGAAATTCTGGGTCTGGTCAAAGCACAACAAGTTAAAAATACAGTGATCGTACCGGTGGGTTCTAAAGGTGGTTTTGTACTGAAAAATGCACCACCGATGTCCGATCGTGAAGCCTATCAAGCCGAAGGCGTGGCTTGCTACAAAATTTTCTTGTCTGGCTTGTTAGACATCACTGATAACATCGTTAAAGGTGCGGTCGTACCTCCGGTCAAAGTTATTCGTCATGACGTTGATGATCCCTATCTGGTGGTCGCTGCGGATAAAGGTACGGCAACGTTTTCAGATATCGCTAACGGCGTCTCTGCTGATTATGGCTTCTGGCTTGGTGATGCATTTGCATCCGGTGGTTCGGTTGGCTATGACCATAAAAAAATGGGTATCACAGCCCGCGGTGCGTGGGAATCCGTTAAGCGTCATTTCCGTTCACTGGGCGTCAATACTCAGGATACCGCGTTTACGGTCGCTGGTATCGGGGATATGTCAGGTGACGTGTTTGGTAACGGTATGCTGTTATCTGAGCACATTAAACTGGTTGCTGCGTTCGATCATCGTCATATTTTCATTGATCCGACACCAGACGTTGCCGTGTCATTTGCTGAGCGCCAACGCTTGTTCAATCTGCCGCGATCCAGCTGGGATGACTACGATAAAAAATTGATTTCTGCTGGCGGTGGTGTGTATCCACGCGGTGCTAAATCCATCAAGCTCAGTGCTGAAGCACGTGCTGTGTTAGGTATAGAAACCGAAGAATTAACACCAGTCGAATTATTACGCGTGATTCTGCAAGCACCTGTTGATTTGTTGTACAACGGCGGTATCGGTACTTATGTCAAAGCGACATTTGAAACCCACGCCCAGGTGGGTGATAAGGCTGGTGATGCGTTCCGAGTCAATGGTAATGAGCTGCGTTGTAAAGTGCTGGCAGAAGGCGGCAACCTGGGTTGTACCCAAAATGGCCGTATCGAATTCGCACAAAAAGGTGGGCGTATCTACACCGATGCGATCGATAATTCTGCGGGTGTGGATTGCTCAGATCACGAAGTTAATATCAAGATTTTGTTGGGTGCGATTGTTGAAGCCGGCGATCTGACACTTAAACAACGTAATGATTTGTTAGCCTCCATGACCGATGAAGTTGGTCACCTGGTGCTGACCGATAACTACTATCAATCACAAGCACTGGACATCGCCGCACATCGTCCGTTGTATGTGTTGGATGGTCAGCAACGTCTGATGCAGTCATTAGAAAAACAAGGTCGCTTAAATCGTGCGATTGAATACCTGCCAAGCGACGATGAAATTTTGCATCGCAAAGCACGTAAGCAAGGCTTAACCGCACCAGAAGGCGCCGTGGTACTGGCTTACGCTAAAATGTCGGTCTTTGATGATCTGGTTGCCAGCAACTTGCCTGACGATCCCTTCTTCAGCCGTGCGCTCAAGGCTTATTTCCCGCAAGTCTTGTCAGAGCGTTTTGCCGATGCCATCGCGCAACATCCTTTGAAGCGTGAAATTATCGCTACTTACATCACCAACACAGTGGTCAATCGTGCTGGCGCAACCTTCGTGAACTTCATCGCTTCTGAAGCGGGTGCTACTGCCGCAGACGTGATTCGTGCGTTCACGCTGGCACGAGAGATTTTTGATCTGGAAGTTTTATGGGATCAGATTGACGTGCTTGATTACAAAGTAGCGTCTAATTTGCAACTCGATTTGTTATCCAAACTGATCGCGATTACTCAACGTGCATCACGTTGGATTTTGCGCATCCGTTCACAAAGCACGGATATGCCAACCTTGATTCAACGCTATCAACCAGCAGCACGTGAATTACGTTGGCAGTTAGATGATTGGTTGCCAGCCAATGCGCACGCCGCGTGGCAGCATGAAGCCGATGTGCTGGTAAAAGCCGGTGTTGAACCAACCTTGGCACAAAACCTGAGTGCGCTGGAATACATCTTCCCGGCACTTGATCTGGTTGATCTCGCAGCAAGTACCAATGCAAATCTGGAACAAGTTGCCCGCGCTTACTTTGGTGTGGATGACCAACTTGGATTAAGCGGCTGGCGCGCACAAATCAATCGCTTGCCAACAGAAACCTTGTGGCAAACACAGGCTCGCGGTAGTGCGCGTGATGATGTGTACTCAATCGCGAGTCAGATCACTCGTGGCTTGCTTACCCGTCAAGAAGACCTGCCAACCTGGCATGCACGCAATGCAGCTCCAATTGATCGCTTGACCAGCTTGCTCAGTTTGATCAGTGCTCAAGCAGCTGATTTGGCACCAGTGTCTGTTGCCTTGCGCGAATTGCGACATCTGGCGTAAAGCGTATTACGTCTCTTATCTGTGGAAAAGATCCCTGTTCATCATGATGGATGGGGATTTTTTTAAGGAAATGTAAAAATAGCGCGATAGTTTAAATTTCAGCGTCGAACTAAGTCAGGAATTTGTGATCAGACTCGGGTGTTGCATTCGAAACTTTGATGTGGAAAGCACTGCAACCATCGCAAACATAACAAGAATTGTTGAGACAAAAGTGAAGGATACTAAATGAAAAACAAAAAATTACCTCGGTTAAAACCAGTTGCAGTGCTGTGCATGATGTTGGCATTGCCCTTGGGTATAAGCCTGGCGCACGCAGCTGATATGACACCTGAAGAAATCGCCGCAGTTAAAGGCGATGGCATCGACAATTCAGTCAAGCCTGGTCAGGATTTTAACAAATACGCGAATGGCGGTTGGGAAAAAAACGCCAAAATTCCAGATAGCAAATCCGGAGTCGGTTTGTTCGATATGCTGGCAGAAGAATCGGATGATGCCGTCGCTCGCATCATACAAAAAACCTTGCAAGCCGAACCAGGTACTCCCGCCAGAAAAATCGCTGATTACTATCAGGCCTACTTAAATACCGCCGCAATCGACCAACGTGGATTAGATCCTATTCAGCCGCGTCTCGACGCGATTGCCGCGCTGAATGATAAAGCTGCGCTGGCAACCTATCTGGGTCGCAATTTACGCGCTGATGTTGACCCTATCAATGCCACTAGTGTATTTACAGAAAATCTGTTTGGACTGTGGGTCTCGCAAGGCTTTCACCACCATACAAAGTATCAGGCTTATTTGTTGCAGGGCGGCCTAGGCTTGCCGGATCGTGAATACTATCTCGCTAACAGCGCTGACATGGTTAAGTTGCGGGCAAATTATCAGGACTATATCGCCACCGTGTTGAAAATGGCGAATGTACCAAATGCTGATATCGCCGCCAAACGCGTATTCGATCTCGAATTAAAAATCGCTAAAGGCCACGCATCGCGTGAAGATACTTCCGACATGCAAAAAGTCGACAATACCTGGCGTAAAGCAGATTTCAATAAAAAAGCACCTGGTCTTGATTGGAATGCTTACTTTGCAGCATCAGGTCTGGACAAACAAACGGAATTCCTGATCTGGCATCCAACTGCATTAAAAGCATCTGCCGGTTTGGTTTCATCGATTTCTTTGGAAACATGGAAAGACTATTTACGTTTTCACTCCATCAATCAACGCGCTAGTGTCTTACCTACGGTATTTTTCAAAGAAAAATTTAAGTTTTATAGTGCTTTATCAGGAACGTCGGTACCCGAGGCGCGCGAAAAATATGCCATCAATGCAACCAATAATGCATTGGGTGAAGAAGTAGGTAAGTTATATGTTGCAGAGAACTTCTCACCAGAAGCGAAGGAAAGCATCCGTTCTATGGTGACCAATTTGCTTGCAGCACTGAGCGACCGGATTCAAAACAATACCTGGTTAGCAGCAAGCACCAAAAAAGAAGCGCTGCAGAAAATCAAAAATACTTACGTCGGTGTTGGCTATCCCGAAAAATGGCGCGATTACTCAGGCTTAGAAGTCAAAGCGGATGATGCGTATGGTAACGCTGAGCGAGCAAGTGCGTTTGAATACCAACGTGCTCTGGCAAAGTTTGGTCAACCAATCGATGACACTGAATGGTGCATGAACCCGCAATTGGTCAATGCAGTCAATATGCCTTTGCAAAATGCGATTGATTTCCCGGCCGCGTATTTGCAATCACCAAACTTTGATCTCAATGCCAGCATCGCGACCAATTATGGCGCATTAGGAGCCACAATCGGTCACGAAATCAGCCACAGTTTTGATAATACCGGCGCCATGTTTGATGCCAAAGGTGAACTGCGCAATTGGTGGACCAAGGCCGACCTGGCTCGTTTTAATGCTTCAGCCAAGGCCTTAGTAGCGCAGTTTGATCAATACCGGCCTTTCCCTGATCTGGCAGTGAAAGGACAGCAAACTTTGGGCGAGAACAT
Organism: Undibacterium sp. Dicai25W; assembly: GCF_049340505.1. NCBI lineage: Bacteria > Pseudomonadati > Pseudomonadota > Betaproteobacteria > Burkholderiales > Oxalobacteraceae > Undibacterium > Undibacterium sp. Dicai25W. The sequence continues at coordinate 8,760 of NZ_JBMPOQ010000008.1, forward strand.
TGCTGATCTGGTTGGTTTGACGGCATCCTATGATGCTTATCATGCGGCGATGAAACAAAAAGGCCAAGAACCTACTGAAGCAACAGACAAGGAATTCTTCATGGCTTATGCGAAATCTTTCCGCAGCAAGGTGCGGGATGAAGTCTTGCGTACCATCGTGATTACCAACGAACACGCACCGGAACAATATCGAGTGCAAACCGTGCGTAATCTGGATGCATGGTACAAAGCCTTCGATGTCAAACCTGGTGAAGCGCTGTATCTGGAACCTAAAGCACGCGTTAAAGTCTGGTAATAAATAGCCTCAAAAACGAAATCGGATCAGATGGCGCATAATAAGCGCTATCTTGTCCGACTTTTTTACAGGTCGGAATATCTGCAAAGGATTACCGTACCATGACGCAACTTTCGATTCTTGACCTCGCACCCATCGCGCAGGGTAGTTTGCCCGCACAATCTTTCAAAAATTCACTCGATCTGGCACAACATGCAGAACGCTGGGGTTACCAGCGCTTCTGGCTGGCAGAACATCACGGTATGCCGGGTATTGCCAGCGCGGCTACGTCTGTGCTCATTGCCCATGTTGCCGGTGGCACCAAAGCCATACGCGTTGGTGCTGGTGGCATCATGTTACCGAATCACTCGCCATTAGTTATTGCTGAACAATTTGGTACGCTGGAATCCCTCTTTCCTGGACGTATCGATTTAGGTTTAGGACGTGCCCCCGGATCTGACCAAAGAACCGCCCGTGCTTTACGCCGCAATCTGAGCTCTGATGCCGATGAATTTCCGCGTGATGTCGCTGAACTGATTGATTATTTTTCTGATGAGCCACAATCGTCCATACGTGCCGTGCCCGGTACCGGTTTGCATGTTCCGGTGTGGATTTTGGGTTCAAGCTTATACGGCGCACAATTAGCAGCAGCAATGGGTTTGCCGTACGCATTTGCCTCCCATTTTGCTCCGCAAGAAATGATGCAAGCCATTGCCTTGTATAGAGCGACATTCCGATCATCGATCCATTTGAAAAAACCATACGTTATGCTGGGTTTCAATGTCTTTGCCGCAGAAACGGATGCACAAGCGCATTATCTGGCGAGTTCAGCACAACAAGCCTTTATCAACCTGCGTAGCGGCCGGCCAGCAAAGATTCCACCACCAGTGGAAAATTTTATGCAGCAAATTGGTGAAGCCGAACGTTCATTGCTGAATCAAATTCTTGCTTGTTCCGCGATCGGTGCGCCAGCTACCGTGGCACAACAAATACAGGCATTTATTGCTCAGACAGGCGCTGATGAATTGATGATCGCCTCCAATATTTTTGAGCATCAGGCGCGCTTACGCTCTTATGAAATTGCTATGAATGCATTTCGTGGTTAAGGAGGTTTTGTTTACGAATTAATGAAAACACTGACAGGGTTTTGCAGACTTACACAAACTTTCATAAACTTTCATAAACATTCATAAACATTCACAAACGTTCACAATTGCTTTTCTACAATGCTCCTAAAATGAATTATCCACTTGCTGTGGTCTATACATTTTGGGAGAACAGGCATGAAAATTAACGATATCAAAATAGGTACCCGGTTAGGTTTATTAGCCGGATTCTTGTTGCTTTCAATGCTTGTTGTTGGCTTTAATGACTGGCTGAATCTCAGAAATAGCAACATTCGTGTCCATGAAGCAATGGAACGCTCGTTGCTTTTGGAGCAGTCCGTGGATGCTGCCAGAAAATCTCAGGTAGATTTTAAGATTCAAGTCCAGGAGTGGAAAGATCTATTGTTGCGCGGAAATGATCCGGCTGCCTTTGAAAAATACCAAAATGCTTTTAAAACCAAAGGTGATGAAACTCAGGCCGACTTAAATAAATTAAAAACCTTGTTTGGCAAATTAGGCTTAGACCTCAAGCAAGTAGATGTCGCAAAGCAATCCTTGCAAGAGCTGAATGGTAAATATTTGACTGCGATGAAAAGCTACGACGTCGCCAATCCAGAAAGCGCGCATATTGTTGATGCCTTAGTCAAAGGAATGGACCGGGCACCAACGAAGCAAATTGGTGACATTGTTGCTTACGTGCTGGAACAATCTGAGCACATGATGGCAGAAACCAGCGAACAGCAAATCGCTGCCTATAAAAATGCGAGCCTGTTGTCTCTATTGGGGATGGTACTGGCTTTTATACTTGGCATTGTAATTACTTACTACTTTGTGGGCAGCATTACCCGTCCTTTGGCACATGCTGTGCATATTGCCAGAACCGTTGCTGCCGGAGATTTAACGGCGAAAGTTGAAGTGGTAGGAAAAGATGAAACAGCGGAGTTGCTCATGGCGCTCGAAGAAATGACCGCCAGTTTGATTAAGATCGTGAGTGAGGTGCGTGCTGGTACCGAGACTATCGCCACCGCATCATCAGAAATTGCCAGTGGCAATTTAGATTTATCGTCACGTACCGAACAACAGGCAGGTTCTTTGGAAGAAACCGCCGCCGCGATGGAAGAGCTATCGAGCACCGTCAAACAAAATTCTGACAATACCAAAGAAGCACAAATGATGGCAGATAATGCCTCAGGTATAGCACAAAAAGGCGGTGCCGTAGTAGGTGATGTGATCAGTACGATGGGTTCTATCAACGAGTCATCCAAAAAAATTGTGGATATTATTTCAGTGATTGATGGAATTGCCTTTCAGACCAATATTCTCGCCTTAAATGCTGCGGTAGAAGCAGCCAGGGCTGGTGAACAAGGGCGTGGTTTTGCCGTAGTGGCATCAGAAGTACGTAATCTGGCACAACGTTCAGCCAGTGCAGCTAAAGAAATCAAAACGCTCATCAATGATTCAGTCGAGAAGGTTGGAACCGGAACCAAACTGGTTGATCAGGCAGGTGAAACGATGCAAGAGGTGGTTGCTAGTGTTAAACGCCTGACGACTATCATCAGCGAAATTGCCAATGCCAATCAGGAGCAGTCTACTGGACTCAATCAGATTAATACGGCCATTATCGAGATGGACAATGTCACACAGCAAAATTCAGCGTTGGTGGAACAGGCCGCTGCGGCAGCTGCATCCATGCAAGATCAAGCGTCTTCGCTTGAAAACGTCGTAAGACAGTTTCATATTGGCAGCGTTGCTGACAACAGCAGGATAGCAAGACCCGCTGCACAACGTGCGGCGCGACCTAAATTGAAATTAATTGCTTAAACGTCTTTTCACTCAATTCTAAGTATTTCTGAGCCTGAAGCGAATATAAAAAAGCCCGCAAATTTTCATTTGCGGGCATCAAATACCAGAGAGCGAAAATGGGAGATCTCTCTAGCGGGAGGAACAAGTCAGGTGTTCAATTCGACTCTGAGCTCACTGCTTTCATGTTGATATGTGAGCGGCGAGTACGACCTGATACCAAACCAAACAATTTGCCCAGCATGCGATACACAAATCGCAGCAACAACAGTGTGCATAATGCTTCCAACATTGTCATCGCAAAGCCAACGATAGAGCTGTAGCGTGTCATACGAGCACGCATTTTTTTCATCATACTTTCACGTGCAATTTCTATGCTGTCGTAGAACGTCGGTACCACCAACAAAGTCAGTAAGGTCGAAGTGATGGTGCCACCGATAATTGCGATCGCCAGTGGACGGTAAAACTCGCCACCCTCGCCCAAGCCCAGAGCTACCGGCATCATGCCAGCGATCAGGGCAAAGGTCGTCATCAGAATCGGGCGCAAACGTACCCGACCGGCTTGCATCAAGGCTTCTTCTCGTTCCATTCCGTCGGCTTCATTTTTACGTGCTGCATCAAGTAAGAGAATCGCGTTCTTTGCGACCAACCCCATCAACATGATCACGCCAATCAGACTCATCAAATTGATGGTGCTGCCAGTCACTAACAAAGCCAACACCACACCGATCAAGGACAATGGCAGGGATAACATTACTCCCATTGGTGCCGTGAACGAGCCAAATTGCATGACGAGAATCAGATACATTAAACCGATGCCAGACAGCAGCGCAATTGCCATCGCACCAAATACTTCTTCCTGATCCTGACCAGAACCGGCAATTGCCAGGCCATATCCAGGCGGGTAGTCGAAAGATTCAGCCAGTTTTTTAGCTTCCGCAATTACTTCACCATTCGAGCGACCTTGTACATTGGCAGACACGGTAATCGTGCGCTTACCTTTGTTATGCTCAATCCCGGACGGGCCTTTACCCATGCTGATGGTCGCAATCTGATCTAGCGGCACCATTTGGTTTGTGCCTGTGACAGCGATCGGTAAGCGTTCTATATTTTCTTTGCTGATGCGATCATCTGGATGCAAGCGCACGGCGACATCGCGGGTTTCGCCCGTCGGATCTACCCAATCACCAACCTCAATACCAGCAAACGCAACACGTAAAGCCTGTGCAGCATCGCTAGAAGAAATACCCATAGAATTGGCCAGACCACGATTGAGTTCTATCTTTAACTCTTTCTTAGGATCTTGCTGCGACAAACCAATATCAACAGCACCTGGAACGTCATGCAATTTTTCCATAAAGGCGCCGGTGATCTCTAACAGCTTACGAGAATCTGGGCCGGTGAATTCGATCTGTACCGGCTTTTGTGCACCGTTATTGAGATCATCTAGCACCACGTATTCGGCACCGACCAGAGATTTGATTTTTTCTCGCAATTCGACAGCGATCTCTTTTGCAGTACGTTTGCGTTCTGTGCGTTTGCCAATGTCGACATAGATGCGGCCGCCAGCAGGATTAATGTTGCTATTGGTTTCTTTGACTTCTTTGATAGTGCGGGCAAGTTCTGCGGCTCGTTCCATCTTCAATTTGGCGTATTCCAACGAGGACGAAGCAGGCGTACGGACTTGTATCATTAAGTTACCGGAGTCGGTTGGCGGTAAGAAGCTGGTGCCGCCCCATTTTGCTTGTAGTCCCAATGCTGTGACCAGGCTAATGAAGGCGATCGCTGCCATCCAACGGCGGTGGTGCAAAGCCCAGGCAATAACGCGGCTATAGCGGTCAGCCTGACTATCAAACCAGTCATTAAAACGTGCCAATACCTTGCTGATACCTTTTTTCGGTGCAGTGTGATGATCGACCGGATCACCCCAATATGCTGACAACATCGGATCAAGCGTAAATGAGATACCCAGACTGACCAATACCGAGCAAGTTACCGTCAACGCAAATGGACGGAACCATTCACCCGGCATACCTGGCATAAATGCGACTGGAATAAATACTGCAATAATCGAGAACGTTGTTGCTGCCACCGCTAAGCCAATTTCTGCAGTACCTTCGAGCGCTGCTTTACGGCGATCTGAACCCATTTGCATATGTCGTACAATGTTTTCGCGCACCACAATTGCATCGTCAATCAATACGCCAATCGCTAATGACAAACCAAGCAAGGTCATGAAGTTCAGTGTAAAGCCGCACAACCATACAGCGATAAAAGCCGCTACTACAGAAGTAGGTAAGCTCAAGGCAGTAATCAAGGTTGAACGCCAGGAATTCAAGAACGCGTAGACCACAAAAATCGTCAGGCAGGCACCCAGTACCAATGAATCGACGACGTTGTTCAGACTATTTTGCGCTTCTTTACCACCGTCACGGGTGATTTCAATTTTGGTTCCAGGATGATTTTTTTCAAAATCTTTATTAATTTCATCAACTAATTTGTGTACTTCTTTGGCTACTGAAACCGTACTGGCTTCGCGTGATTTTGTAATTTGAATACCGACATTGGGTTTGCCACTACGTATCGATAAACCATTAATATCCGCAAAACTATCATCTATCGTCGCCACTTGTGCAAGCCGGACAATTTGATCGCCGTTACGTTTTACCACAATGCTTTGAAATTCTTCTGGTGACTCAATACGACCGACAAGACGTATGCTTTCTTCTTCCAGATCGCCACGCAGCTTACCTACCGGGGCATTGCTGTTTTGATTGCGCAGAGCATTGACTACTTCGCCAATTGAGACATTGAACTCACGTAATTTCTCTGCTCTGACTAAAACAGATAATTCACGTTTCAATGAACCGTTGACGATCACGGTAGCGACGCCCGGAACACCGCGCAATTTGTCTGCTAAAGTATCTTCAGCCAGTCGGGAAATCTCAGCATGTGTCATTTTGCTCGAAGACAATGCCAGATTCAGAATGGGCTCTGCCGATGGGTCCCAACGTTGAATAACAGGCTCACGCATTTCCGTTGGCATCTTATAGCGCACACTGGAAATGACATTACGTACTTCATCTGACGCCTCGATCATGTTCTTTTTAAAATCGAACATGATGTCAAACGTCGCCACACCTTCATTGGCAGAAGCATTGAGTTCGCTGACGCCCTGAACGCTCATTAAGGATTTTTCAAGGCGATTGATGATGTCTCGCTCAACAGTATCAGGTGATGCACCGGGATAAGTGATGATGACAGACAGACCGGGAACCGCGACATCAGGGTTTTGATTGACACGCAATTTGCTGAGTGCCAACAGCCCCATCGCCATTAGCGCGATGATCATGACGATCGTCGCAATTGGCCGTTTAATACTGAAATCAGATAAAAACATAATTAGTTTCCTTCTGAATGAACAGCGGCTGAAGCTGCGACTTTAGCAACCGCCATTTCTACGTTCTGGTCGTCTTTAAAGTTCGAGCCTGGACTGCGCATCACCAAATCGCCGGAAGATAAGCCTTGGCGGATTTCAACATTGCCAGAACGTTGATCGCGTTTTCCTAATACCAGATCAACCTTCTTTAATTTGTTGCCAGCGACACGCCAGGCATAGGACTTATCCCCTGCTTTGACAATGGCACCTTCTGGAAGTGTCAACGCATCAATCGTGGTTGATTCGATATTGCCTTCTGCGAACAATCCAGACACTTTGGGTTGATTGCTATCGGCGAATCCTACTAAGACCTCAACCTGGCGCGTGACATCATTCGCTGCCGGGTCGACCCGTGTTACTTTGCCGTGAAACTCCTGATTGGCGTAGCCATTGACCCGGAAACTGACCGGTTGGCCGACCTTGACCTGAGCGATGCGATCAGCAGAAACATTGCCGACAAAACGCATACTGCTGGTATCAATGACTTTGACTAACTCTTTACCCAATGATGCCGTGTCACCTGCAGAGACCTTACGTTCGCTAACGACGCCATCAAATGGCGCACGCACGACGGTACGTTGCAATTGCTGGCGCGCGTTGGTAGCACGGGCTCTCGAAGCCGACAATTCGCTTCTGGCAGCATCGACTTTGACTTCAGCATCATCCAATGCTTGTAGTGAAGCCATACCTGATGAGCGCAAGGTTTTGAGGCGTTGCAGAGAACGATCCGCCTGCTCCAGGGATAGTGCCGCGCTGCGCGCATTGTCTTCGGCGGAATTGAGGTTGTCGCGGATCGATGTCTCGTCCAGCTTGACCAAAATATCACCCCGTTTGACGACGTCGCCATTTTCTTTTAACACTTGCAAAACAATCGCTTGTACCTCAGCGCGTAAATCGGCTTTTCGTTCCGGCTGTATTGACCCGGTAACAACCGGACCAGATACCATAGCGTTGGAAGCGATTTTCACCGTATCTTCAGGTGCAATCAGTAATTTGACGGCGGGTTTTTCCTTCTTATCAGTGCTAGCTTTGTCTGCGACAGTGGTTGCACTGGCAGTATTGGCCTTTTCTGGCTCTTTATTATTGTTACAAGCTGCAAGCGTCGCTGCGATGGCGATGGCTATCAATGTTTTACGTAACATGGCGGGTCTCTTACGCTGTTGAAATAATCGGGACTTCAGGGATGGTGCAGTATTATGCACTGTGGCATCTCAGACAAGTACCAATGACTTAAGTTGCGTTAATTGAGGGATGAAATGCACTTTTTTGAGGTTGAGCGGCAAAAAAGTGTATTTCCGGGGGCACCAGTCAGTATGGAATAAGAATGACAAGATCTTTTGGGCTTACGCAAAACGGCCCCAGCAGCGTTATAACTCCTAGCCGTTTCCTTTTACTGTCGTCGCATGTCTTGCCGGAACTATTCTGCGTAGCTCCTATATTCCTTAAAATTAGTATTTTAATAATTAAATTTAAGGAAGGAATTGTGAACAGCTATGTGCTAAAAAAGCCTTAAGACCGCGACTCGACCTGTAAATCGTGCAATAAACCCTCGGTAGCGTCCTCAATGTAATCGAGCACCAGATCAAAGCTGCGGCCACCATCGTAATATGGGTCAGGCACTTCGGTGTTATTGTTATGTTGAGCGTAACGCATGAGCAGCCCTAATTTTTGCCGATATGGCAATGGGCAAGCGGCTTCTAGCAAGGCCAGATTATTTCTGTCCATCGCGAGTATCAGATCAAATTTCACAAAATCGTCTGCTCTGACTTGTCTGGCCCGCTGCATACTCAGATCAATTCCCCGTTTTAAAGCGTACGTCTGAGCACGCGGATCCGGTGCTTCTCCCACGTGGTGCAAATGTGTACCCGCTGAATCAACAATGAGTTGATCCAATAAACCGGCCGCTTTCGCTTTGGCTAAAAACACACCTTCGGCTGTTGGTGAGCGGCAAATATTGCCCATACATACGAAGAGAATAGAAGTCACTTTGGGAGCATTCATCTGCAAAGTTGATGGGAAGTATCGGATCGACCAGGGGAGAAAATTATATAATGTTACGCGGGTTTTTTATAAAAGCTGCATGATTTTTGAGTCGCAAATGTGAACAATTCATAAATTTCAAATGGCAATGAATTCCGCCTCACAATGCCTATTTGATTCGCAATACGGTTTGCAATAAGTTGATCAACGTTTCATCATTTTGAGTACCCATGACACTACAATTCCCTGATTTGCAGACTGAATTTGTCACCTTTCAACATCTGAGTTTTCGCCACGCAAGTAATGAAGACGCGGAAGTCGTTGCGCAACTAGTAAACAGCGCCTACCGCGGCGAAACTAGCCGTCAGGGATGGACGACAGAAGCAGATTTGCTAGAGGGCTCGCGGATTTTTGCCGCAGAAGTGCTGGAAATAATTGCCGCCAGGGATTCCGTTATTCTCTTGTGCCTGCAAGAGCAAGAAATAATAGGCTGCGTCCATTTACAAAAAAACGACGATGCCGCGTATCTGGGCATGTTTGTAGTGCGCCCGAACTTGCAAGGCAATGGTATAGGCAAGCATTTTATGCAAACCGCAGAACAGCACGCGCACAAGTTGTGGGGCATCAATAAAATCTGGATGACCGTAATTAGTGTGCGTGAAGAACTGATTGCCTACTATCAACGCCGTGGCTACCTGCGCACCGGAAGATTTAAACCATTTCCTAAAGACAATGGCAAAGAACAGATGCTGGTCGATAATCTTCAATTTGAAGAGATGGAAAAGAAACTTACTGTTTGAACTCGACCTATTCTTGTCGGCGACATGTAGGGCGGATGCAACTAGCCAGATCGTTGCTTTGCGCCCCTCACATCCAAGTTACTAAAACCTATTCGTTCCGATAATAGTACAAAGCCACACACAAAACTAAGCCCACCAAATAGAGCAAGCGCGTATCACTACCGGTGACGTAAGGGTAAAACATCAAAACTACCCCCAACCATTTGATTTTTGAACGCGCCGTCTTTTTACCAAAGCGATACGCGACGAAGCCAATAATGCCAAACACGATCGCACCAAAAATGTATGCCGGTGTCGGTAACATGCCTATTAACATACCTTGCAATGCTTGTTCATCCATTGTGGCAACTTTCTAAGCGATTCAAACGGCGTTTAGGTTACTGACTGCAAGAAGATGGTGATACAGCTTGCAACGCCAGCGGTCCAGATCAAAGTCCGCACTGTACCTGCATTCATCAAATAGGCGGCGACATATAAAACCCGCAAACCAATAAACACTAACGCCAGCGTATCAATCCGACCTTGATCACCATGCGCTTGCTGTGCCAGGACAACCGCCGCAATAAATAGTGGCAGTGCTTCCCAGCCATTATTTTGTGCGGCCTGAGCGCGTTGCTGCCATCCCGAAAGATGATTAGCCCATTCACGCGGATTATTATTATCGTAGCGAGATACGCCAGCAGATTTTTTTGCCGATCCGGCTTTGGCCAGCCCGACCGTACATATCGGTAATAAGCAGGCTGCCAGGACACACCAATTTGCAATCGTCATTGTTGACTCCTTCATTTTTTTGATCGGTCAGATGGAAAGAATTTTTTGCCTTGTCATACTAAGGCAAAATCAAGCATTTGACACGATTAACGATTTTCCATAATTTTCTTCAAATCCATGTCAACACATATCTTGTTCATCGCGTTCTTGGCTTACGTAGACTGACTACGCAAGAGCAGTAAAAACAAAGAACATTGAACCGCAAACGAAAGAACAGGACCTATCATGAAAACGATCATCGCCGCAATCATCGCCACTACATTTGCTATGGGTACTGCGTTTGCCCAAACACCAGCAACCACAGCCGCAACCACAGTAACCAGCGCCACCAGCGCACAGGCCGCTTCAGTAACGAACAATACAAAAGCATCTGTTGTCAGCAGCGCAAAATCAGCGATGCCAACAGCTGTAAACGCAACAGCAGCAGGTAAACCTGAAGTCGTTACCAGCGCTCAACCAGCACCTGCAATGACAACACAAACTGAGACAAAACCAGCAGCACCAGTGATCAAAAAAGCGCATAAAAAACATGCTAAAAAACCTGCTGCAGACGCAACACCGACAGTAAAAGCAGATGCTAAATCTGATACGCAATCAAAGGCTAGTTTAGCACCAGCTAAATAATTGCAATGCATTTTCTATCGCAGTCTCGATAATCGAGGCTGAATAAAAAACAGCGCACATCAATATGATCTGCGCTGTTTTTTTAACAGAAAAATACCTCTCAAAATTTATTACATAAAAAAATGTGAAGCGATATGGAGATATTTTTTTGGCTATCCATTTTTTTTTGACTGACATAAATTTTCAAAAAAAACTGTTGAGAAAGCCGCTTTCAATTATTTATAAAATGAAGGTCAACGGATATGCATCTGACCGCGTTCTTAGCTTACGTAGATTGACTACGCAAGAGCAGTAAAACCATAGAACATTGAAGCAAACTTAAGAACAGGACTTATCATGAAAACGATTATCGCCGCTATTATCGCTACTACATTCGCTATGGGTACTGCGTTTGCCCAAACACCAGCAGCGTCTGCTCCAGCGAAAGCAACTGCAACACCGGCCGCAGCAATGGCACAAACAGCGAGTGCAACCACTGATGCAAAACCAGCAGCGCCAGTAGCAAAAAAATCGCATAAAAAGCATGCGAAAAAAGATGCTGCAGAAGCGACACCAGCTGCCACATCTCATGTCAAAACTGATGCAAAAGCAGGATCAGAAAAATAAATTTTTATCCGGCCTCAATCAATGAGGTTAGGTGATTAAAAACAGCGCAGATCGAAATGGTCTGCGCTGTTTTTTTTGGGGGGGAATATGGTATCTACTTTGACCATAAACATCTCTAAATTTAAATATGACCTGAAAAAAATGTGCTTTGGCGGTTGACATAAAATTGTTAAAAAAAGCTAGTTTAGAACGACTCTACCAATTCCAATGAATTCAACAAAATGCTGTCAACAGCTTGTCATTCGACCGCGTTCTTAGCTTACGTAGACACACTACGCAAAGTAAAAAAACAGCAGTTAAGCAGCATTCAAACATAAGCAATATTTTTTATAGAACAGGACTCATCATGAAAACGATTATCGCCGCTATCATCGCTACTAGTTTCGCAATGGGTACAGCGTTCGCCCAGACACCAGCAGCGAGTGCACCAGCGAAAGCAAGCGTTGCACCGGCAGCCGTAACTACTGCAACTTCGACAGCTTCTACCACTGCAAAAGCCGATGTAAAACCAGCTGCATCAGTAGCTAAAGTAGCTCATAAAAAACATGCTAAAAATGAAGTTGGTACGGTCGCTAAGGTCGACACTAAATCGGAAAAAAAGCCATTAGGAAAAGAAACGGCGAATGCAAAAGTAGATGTAAAAGTTGAACCGAAGACCGATACAAAAGTGGCTGTCAATCAAACGACAACACCAGCAACAAAGAAATAAATTTGTCAAAGTCAATTACAAAAAGTAAGCACACTATTTAAATACTGAATACAGAAAAGGATCTATCATGAAAACAATCATCGCCGCTATCATCGCTACTACTTTCGCAATGGGTACAGCATTTGCCCAAACACCAGCAACGACAGCACCAGCAAAAGCAAGTGCTACTCCAGCGGCCGTTACTGCACCTGCAGCACCCGCCGCAAGCGCAAGCACAGAAGCAAAAGTAGCAGCGCCAGTAGCAAAAGTTCAGCACAAGAAACACGCAAAAAAAGAAGCTGGATCAGAAGCAAAAGGCGAGCAAAAAGCTGAAGTAAAAGCTGATCCAAAAGCGACTACAAAACCAGTTGCTAAAGTTGTCGCCGCAGCAGCATCTACTGCGACCGGAAAATAAATCCTTATCAAGTAAAAGATCAACCTAAAAATGTATTGAAATTAACGATCAAAGAATAGGACACATCATGAAAACGATTATCGCCGCTATCATCACTACGACTTTCGCAATGGGCACAGCATTTGCGCAAACACCTGTAACTGGGGCTTCTGAAAAATTAGCTACACCTGCTGTAGTGACGGCTACTAAATCAGCCTCTGTTAGTAGCACCACTTCGACCGCTCCAACTGCACCGGCAGCAGTTACAGCAGCATCCTCAGCGTCAAATCCTAAAGGCTTTGAAGCTGGTACAAAGAACAATATGAAGCATCATATGGGTTCAAAAAAAGGAGCGGAAGAAAAAATGGAAGTGAAGACGGATACCAAGGTTGACACAAAAGAAGCTACAAAAGTGCCGACAAAAATCGCACCAAAACCTCAAGTTGAGAAAGCAGCCGCATCTAAATAAAACAAAATTGATCGAGGTATTTTTCGATCATCGTTAACAAAAAAACCGACCACTTTCTGGTCGGTTTTTTTGTTGTGCAATCAGTGCTTAAGTTGGATGTAATTCTTGTCAATAGCCCTTCATACACTGCAAAGCGGCATCGTCAATAACACCATCTTGCGAACATTTTTTGACGCTGCGTTTAGCCTTAGATGAAGGCACGAAGTTTGCATCGTTCACACCAGTTGATAGCCATGTATGATACGTGGGCGTAATGGTATTGCTCTTGGCATTTTTGAATTGAATCGGAAATGACACAATACTTCCATCTTCATTTTTTTGTAACGCAAAATGAAGATGGGGTTCGGTAGAGAATCCACTGTTACCAGACGACGCGATTGCTGTTCCAGCCGTCACTTTCTGGCCTACGGCTACTTGCGAAGAAAACCGCTGTAAATGTAAATACAAACTCCACGTTCCGTCATCATGCAAAATTCTGATGTAGTTTGCTTTATCTTTGTATTCGGGCTCCGCTTTTCCATTGTCAGGAAATTGATTAACGTTTTCAATGACTATGCCGTCGCGCGCGGCGACCACCGTTGTACCAATAGGCATGAGAATGTCGATGGCATATTTACTCGCAAAATCATGATGAGAAAAAATCGGACCATCCGATGCTTGTGAAACTTGAAAAATCCGGTCAGATCTGAACGGAAGCATATAAATTGCACTTGTTTTGGCTTGTGCATTTGGCTGACCAATCAGATATTCGTACTTAAAATAAAAGGAATACACTTGTTGCGTATCTGCGGCCGACACTTTTACAAGTTCAAGCGTTTCACCTGCTGGTATCAAACGTGTAATCGGCCAACTCGTGCTGGAGACGATATTGTTGGCACTAGTCAAGGTCAGAGTGACTGTTATCGGAATTTGGCTCAGATTTTTCGCAATGACCGTGTCGGCATTTGCCACCTTGACTGTCTCAACGTTGATTAATGGGGTTTCGGCTCCAGAGATTTGGGGCATCAGTATGCAAGATAGAAACACACATTCCAGCATTTTAAAGATGCAGAACAGGCGACCTGGTTTTCTGATTTTCATATTAATGCTCCGCCATATAAATTACGCGTGGACAAGTTGGATCTTGCTTGGTTTGTGGACACCAGAACGACACCGTGATCGACCAGCGTTGACAAGAAATTTCTATCAAATCAGGTCGATTACCCATTCCCATATTGCAAGTCGATTGCAAAGCTTTGTCGATACTGAGTCCCTGAAAGTATCCGTAGCTACTGATTTTTTTCAGTGTAGTCACACCGCGTAATGGATCAACTGTGCCAGGACGTACGAGTAATTTGCGTTGAGCTAGTGGGACAATCGTTTCTAATTCTGCTTCACCACAACTCCATTGATTGCCATCCCGACCACACAAGGCAACGTAATACATGGGTTGACCTGCCAATTGTGCATGCGGGCGGCACTTTACATCGGCAAAATTGGCGCGGCCATTGGCCTCCATAGAGCGGGCATCAATTTCTGCTACCGCCAATCCGTGTTGAGCACCACACACCGTTTGTTCCAATTGCAGTCTTTCCTGACGCGATAACTTCGCCGGAAAACTGTCGTCACTTGCTTGCGTGGTTGAACACAACGCGGCGTAGAAAAATGCCAGGACATATCGCCACCGTTTCAGCTGTTTCATAAAGAACATACAGAAATGAGTTTGATTAGTTTTGAGGGCTATCGCAGTCAGGTTTATCTATGTTAGCACGTGTTAATCCTGTTATCGCCTGCAAACGCTGATGCAATTCATCATCCCAACTCACTTTGATTTGTTGTTTTGCACGTAAATAATGGTCACTGAACACATCCAGATAGGCATCTAGCGTCTGCGCTGCCAGCGTATCACCCGCCATGCCCAGGCATACTGCGGCGACTTCCGAAGTGCATAAATGATCATCACGTTTAGAGCGGCGTAAGCGATAACGGGATAATTGTTCCGGCGCCAGACTGAGAACCGGGAATCGCAGCAGGTAAGGACTCTTTTTAAAAATTTTGCGTGCCTCTGACCAGGTTGCATCAAGCAAAATAAACAACGGTCGTTTTTGATGAACGGTGGCGCATTCATCGCCATTCGCTTCTGGCAATAATTGATCGACGACACGTTCCGGCGCGACAAATTCTCCCGGAAACACCACATATGGCTGCCATTGCGGATCTGCTAACAGTGCTAATAAAGCAGGGTCCACTTCGGTACGCGCCCAGCCAAACGCCATGGTATCGGGCACTACATCGGCAATCAACCAACCAGTATTGCTGGGTTTCAAGGTTTCATGTTCCGCCATCAGCAGGCACACCCCAGCGCGTGTAGCAACGATGGGACGCAGATGGCATAGACAATGACTTAACACCAGTCGGCAGCCCGCACAACGCTCGCCATGCGACCCGCCACGCGCCATAAATGGCCGCGTGCTACGTAACAAGCGATTCGCGCGCAAACGTGAGACGGCGTGGGGTGGATGCGTTGGATGCGTTGGTTTCATGATGACAGCAGGGCAGGAAAGTCCTGCATTTTAGTGCAATCCTGCTGTAGCATGTGCGTCGCTTACATTTTAAAACCTTTAAGTTTTCGTGCCTTAAAACTTCGCAACGCAGAGGTACGGACGCATGGAAGTAAAAAGAATGACGTTTAAGGGGTCAATCTTCTCTTGCTTGCCTTATTCCTATTCCATTAATACAAAGTCACCTTTTGAGGCTGAACAATCTGGACAGGTCCAGTCTTCCGGAATATCTTCCCAGCGTGTACCGGGAGGGAAGCCATCTTCCGATAAGCCATATTTCTCATCGTAGACCATTCCGCAAGTGACGCAGCAGTATTGGCGGAAGACAGCAGCTTTTGTGGAAGTAATCATACATTTGCCCCTTCCTGTTTATCCTCGGTAAGGGCAATAAAGTCCGGTTTCTCACGCACAAAACATTGCGGGCACGGAAAGTCCGCCGGAATCGCTTGCCAGCGCGTGCCTGCCGGATAGCCTTCGTGCTCGCAACCGTGTTGCTCATCGTAGATATAGCCGCAGTCGGGGCATTGATAGGCGCTCATTCTGGGCTCTCTGATGTTGGCTGATGATAACGTTGGAACAGGGCGTCGCGCTTTGCCGGATCCAGGTTGACCAGATTCATGTCGCCAGCTGCCCACGCCACCACCCGATGATTCATCACCGCAAACCACAGCGGCGGAAACAGCGCCAGAAAGAACATCGCAAAATAGCCTTGCGGCAATTGCGGCACATCATCAAAATCGCGTAAGACTTGATATGGTCTGGTCGGATGGGCGTGGTGGTCGGAATGCCGTTGTAAATGAACCAAAAACAAATTCGACAATTTGAAATTACTATTCCATGAATGCTTGGGCTCACACCGTTGGTAGCGACCATTTGCCTCTTTCTGACGCAACAAGCCATAGTGTTCTACGTAGTTCGCGGAAGTCAGCTGCCACCAGCCAAATATCGCTGCCAGAAATAAATACGGCAGCAAGACTACCCCCCAGAAATACAGCATCAAACCATAAGCAACCAAAGTAAAAGCCCATTGCTGCAAAATCTCATTCTGCGGTGACCACCAATGTTTATTCTGCCGTTGCAAACGACTCGCTTCCAGCTTCAATGCCCTTACCATAGTGCCGGGTAGCTCGCGGCAGGCAAAGCGGTAAATCGACTCACCCAAACGCGCTGACGCCGGATCTTCAGGCGTAGCAACGTCTTTGTGGTGACCTTTATTGTGTTCAACGATAAAGTGGCCATAACCGCAGCAGGCGATGACCAGTTTGCCAGCCAAAGTTTGTTGACCATCGGTCACTTTGTGCCCCAATTCATGACCGATGGCGAGGCCAACACCATTCACCAATCCGGCACTCAATCCTGCTCCCAATATTGCGGGCCATGACCATTCCCAATGTGATACCACATACGCCACGCCGATCATCGCAGCCCAATGCATAGCGGTAGCGCAGTACAACACGCGGGCAAAGTAGCGATCGCTTTTTAGCAGTTCGACTTGTTCATCAGAGGGATTGGCGTGATCTTTTCCAAATACAAGATCCAGCGCCGGAATCAGCATATAGCCCACTGGCACCACACTCCAGAACCATGCGCCTTGCTGAAAATGCACTGCCGTATAAGCAGATACCAGCGGTAATGTTGGTAATACAAGCGAAATCAGATACCAGTAACGCTTATGGCTTAGCCACTTGCGTTCCAGCATATTCACCCAACGGTGATTGGTGATGGTTGTCATAAAGGTCTCCGTTATTTTTTGCTGGCGCTTTTGATGGTTGGTATATGGTCTGCCAGTATGTTCATTTTGTGCCTTTCTGTTGTTCGAAAGTGCGATAAACTGAGCCTGTTTTTATCAAAAAACGATCATTTAGTGGTCATTGAGCGATTACTCGTCGGCACATCGGAGGTGGGATGAAAGTCTGGGAAGAAGTCAGCAAAATCCTTGGCGTAAAGCCGGTTGTCAGCGCAGAAATTGGCACTCGCTCAGATGATGGTATTGCCTTGCGGGCTGAACGTTACCTGTTCCGGATGACGCAGCGCCAGATACCAGCCTTACCCGCGATGGTCTTGCTCTCACACCTGGGCGGTGGGCGCGCGCATGAAGGCCACCAACCTGAAGCTGGCTTTGATTCTATCCCTAGTTTTTCGGCGGTGATGCAAGCCAATTGTCCGACTGAATGGCTATTTGGTGGCGCCATCGATGTGGCGATTTTTTACTTTTTAGAACCGTATTCACGCAATGCGATTCGCTTACAAAATCTGATCAGCAGCACACCAACGCTTTACCCATTCAACGATGCGCTCGTCAATGCGCTGGCGCGGCAGATTGTCGATGAACTTAGCAAGGGCAGAGCGGCTGATGAGGTCTATCTAACGCAATTGAGTGCGCTGATGGTGGAGCAAAGTTGTCGTACGATAGAAGGCATGACAGGCAAAGGTATGCGCCCTGATACTTTACAAATCGGGCGTCTGGAAGCGGTTTTAAACTGGATACAAAAAAATCTGGCAGCAGAATTGCCAATTGCCGAGTTAGCACAACACGCCGGGGTCAGCGCCCCTCATTTCCGACGCTTATTTTTGCAAGCCATGAGTGTCACGCCGCATCGCTACGTTTTGCAATTGCGCTTGCAACGTGCCAGCGAGTTATTGACCCGTACCGACTTGTCCATAGAACGCATTGCTCAAGATTGCGGCTTCAGCAGCCAAAGCCACCTGACGGCGAGTTTTAAAACCGCCTACGGGGTCACGCCAGCGCGGATGAAACAGAAGGCGCGCTTGTCGCAGTTTTCGGAATGAGCGAGGGATTCACGCCAGAGCTATTTTCATTTCGCAGAGCGGGTGCGCTCCGCTCTGCTCCATCGGCGACTTCATTTGACGGGCTGGACCCGCCCTACAAATACTCCGATTATTTCGCTTCAAACTTCGTGTAATACGCCTGTACCGCAGGCAATGCAGCGATACGTTTCATGTGGGTGTTGAGTGCCGGAGCGACTTTTTCTACCAGGTCGGTCGGTACGTGATCCAAACGGCCAGAATTCAGGCCGCGTACATCCACAAACACTTTTAAATCCGCGATCGTCAAGCGGTTGTCTGCAAAGTATTCGCCGCCGCGTGCCAGCAATTGTTTTTCTAACCATTGCAGATAGACTGGCATAGAACCATTCACTAAAGCCAGGCGTGCTACCTTTTGCTCTTCGCCTGTCATACGGAAAGTAGGGCCCAGTCTGACTGTCGATTCTTCGACAACATACATCACTTCGTCGCACAGCAAAGCCTGCAATGGTTCGATTGGGTACAGGCCTGCTAACTTACCTGCGTAGCGCAAGATAGCATCGCATTGCGTGATCACCGCACCATCGATTTCCAGCAAGGGCACCTGGCCAAACGGCGCTGTTTTGCGCACCTCAGGAAACTCAGCAAAAGTAAAACGATGGTCTTCAAACGCAATGCCGCCAATCGCCAGTGCGAGTCGCACAGGTTCGCCACGACCGCCATGAAAGTCGAAATAAGTCAGTTTAAGTTGAGGCATCTTGTTCTCCTTGATGAGTGATTATTGATAATTTGTGTCGCTGTTAATCTTCTTCCTGCGGCTTGAATAAATCATCAAGCCCAGCGGGACGGGCATGAGAGCGTGTTGCAGCACGCTTACCCATAAATTCTTCTTCAATATTATCGCGGTAATAGCTCCAGGCAGAACCAGAGGTCGATAGCCGACGCCACACCTCTTGGCCGACGCCTGCATAATCAATCGCGCTGCCATCATCAAACTCGACACGCAAAAGGCGTTCGCGTGGTTCGTAGCCTATGGCGCGCAGCTTGCCGGCATTGATACGTTTCATTTCCATCGTGGTCTCCTACGCTTGAATCCGCTTACAACTCTTCACCAGGCGTTTTCTTGCCCGGGATAAAAGTGATTTTTGCAATCTTATCTTCACGTGCCTCATAAATCACAATCGCTTCCAGCACGCCCGGTCCTTCAGGCAAGGTCATGCGCACCCGCTCCTGATCGATCACGGTATTGCCCATGACCATGCGTTTCACAATCACACAATGCAACTTCTCATCGGCAAAGCGCAGCGTATAACGTTCACGCATCGTCGCTTTTCCTTGATACAACAGCGTCGCCGGGAACTCAAATACCTCAACGTCCTCCGTAAAATTGGACAGAAACGGCTCCAGAGCGCGGGCGTTGTAGGCAAGCAATTGCTGCTCAGCAGCGATTTCAGCGAGATGAGTTGTCGTCATGAATGGTTTTCAGAGAATAGTTGAAACGTTAAAAAAGGTCTGAGAGTCAGACCCAGTACAAATTATTTTGTCTTGCAAGAACTGGTTTGTGCATACACGCTAACTTGTGTATTTTTGCTGATGTCATCGTTGATTGACGCAGCGGAGTATCCGCATGTCACGTTCTCCGATTGATAACCACGCACTGAAGGTAAGTTGCCAACACCTACACCGGCTTCTACCGAGCCAGAAATTTTTTTGCGGCTTTCGTAATTACCCAGACTCTTCTCAAAATCATCATGCATCGTCTTAAAGACATCGGGTTTGACGTTGGTCGCGGGTGCGTCTTTGCTCATTTCTTTTGCAGCCTGCTTGATTACTTTTTCGTTAACTTTATCCACGTCGAGATGAATCGGCACGGGCAGTGGTGCTTCGGCAACAGATGATGTAGGGGAGGGCGTCGTTTGTGCCGATGCACTTGCACAGAAAAAGCCAAGGAACATCAGTGTGGATAGGTTTGGTAAGCGATAAAGAGGCAATATTTTTACGTGCATTAAATTCATCATTACTTCATCTCTTTCATGTGCAGTATCAATTTTTCTTGCCAGAAAAACTCAGTTCAAATGTTTCATTGATTTAAATTATATTCAATTAAATATCTTTACGTTCCTGTTTCCATTGGACAGCAACTTTCATAACAAATTCAACGACAAATAGTGCTCTTTAGAAACTTGCGTCCATATTTTCTTTGATACTATCACACCCATTTTTCAGCCAGCACGAGCCCCATGACATGTCAATAAGATTTAAAAAATATACAGAATGGACAGTCGGATCCAAACTCACGTTCATTATTACCGTCGTTTTCAGTATCATTTTGCTTTCATTTACGTCTATCGTAAATTACAACCTTAAGCAGCAGGCTGAAGCGCAAGCGATTGCGAATGTCACTGACAGAACGCAGTTTGTTGCCGACATGCTCAATTTATTTGATGCAGATTTGCGTAATCAAACCAGTGATGCCATTAAGGTATTCAAAGGTAACTTCAAAGATGGTTTTGCGCTGGATGCCAACCGCACTATTGATGTCGCGGGCGTAAGCACAACGGTACTTAAATCTGGCACGCAAGATTTGAACGGAGATTTCTCGAATACAGACCGACTCAGTAATGAGATCGGCGTCGTCGCTACCATCTTTGTCAAACAAGGCGATGAATTCATCCGCATTTCTACCTCCCTGAAAAACGAAAAAGGCGAACGCGCCGTCGGTACACCTCTCAACCATGCCAGCCCGGCGTACCCTGCGCTGACAGAAGGTAAATCCTATGCCGGCCTGGCGATGCTCTTTGGCAAACAGTACATGACGCAGTACGATCCGGTGTTGGATAGCAATGGCAAAGTGATTGCCGTCTTATTTGTCGGTAAAGACTTTACGACCGCCATTGATCAGATGAAGGCCAAAATTCGCTCGATCAAACTCGGTCAATCCGGTTACTTCTTTGCGCTCGATGCGCGCGAGGGAAAAAACTACGGCGATCTTTTACTGCATCCGACCAAAGAAGGTAAAAACATTCTTGATGCCAAAGATCAAAACGGGCACGAATTTATCAAAGAAATGTTGGAACGCAAGCAAGGCGTGGTGCGCTATCCTTGGACCAACGCAGAATTAGGCGAGACCGATGTCAGAGAAAAAGTCGTCGCGTTTTATCCCGTCAAAGGCTGGAGCTGGGTGGTCGCTGGCGGCATGTATGCCGATGAATATGCAGCAGAGTCAAATCGTACCAACACGCGCTATCAAATGATCAGCATGGTCATCATCTTGATGCTGAGTGTACTGATGTTTAAGGTCATGCGCATACGCTTAAGTACACCATTGCAACAAGTAATTTTTGCCGCCAGCAAAATGGCAAATGGTGACCTCACGGCGTCGCTTAACGTAACCCGTGTCGATGAGATTGGGCAACTCATGCACGCGATCAATGGCATCAGTAAAGGGCTGCGCGTATTGATCAATGAAGTGCATCAAAGTGCGAATATGATTGCCCACTCCGCGCAGGAAATGTCCGATGGCAATGCGGATTTGTCTGCGCGTACCGAATCACAGGCCAGTTCTCTGGAACAAACAGCCGCATCCATGGATGAGCTGACCAGCACCGTGAAGAAAAATTCTGAAGGCGCCAAACACGCCAATGAATTAGTACACGCTGCATCCGCAGTGGCGTCTCAAGGTGGCAAGGTGGTCAGTGACGTGATCGATACCATGTCGTCGATTAAAGACAGCTCCAAAAAAATCGTCGACATCATCAGCGTCATTGATGGCATCGCATTTCAGACCAATATCCTCGCCCTGAACGCCGCCGTCGAAGCCGCACGCGCAGGTGAACAAGGGCGTGGCTTTGCCGTTGTTGCCAGCGAAGTCCGCAACCTCGCACAACGCTCAGCCAGCGCCGCCAAAGAAATCGCTGCTTTGATTAAAGACTCCGTCGCCAAAGTAGAATCTGGCAACTTGTTAGCCGAACAAACCGGTAAGACCATGGGCGACATCATGAACTCGGTTGATCAGATCACCCAAATCACCTCGGAGATCTCAACCGCCAGCCAGGAACAAAGCGACGGTATCGAACAAGTCAATCAGGCGGTATCGCAAATGGACGACATGACCCAACAAAACTCCGCACTGGTAGAGCAAGCCTCCGCCGCCACCGAAACCATGCGTGAACAAGTGGAACATCTGGTGCAGTTAATTAGCGCGTTTAAGTTGAAGTAAAAAAGTAATTGCAGGCCGTACGGGTTGGATTTTTCCAAGCCGTAAGCCGCGCTAAGGACGTAGTCTGGCGCCACACATATCAAAAGTTGATCAACAGAAGCGGACAGTTCATCTCAAAGCGACTTTCTAAATTTCATTGCATCCGTTCTTCCTTTTTTTTCCGATCAAACGCATGGCAATGCGCCTTCTCATCATGAGTTCAACAAAACCGTGGTGATCGAACGCGCTTACCGGGCAGGTGCCGAGATGGTTGCAGTCTCGATCACAAAGTATTCACGGATCAAGCACATTGGAAAAAAAAGCGCCAAAAAACTTATCAATTTGTCTTGCTAAAAATGCATTTGTCCGGTATGGTGCGCACCAGAAATATTTTTAGTCTATTGCGGAGAAATTGATGCACCTTATTTACAACTTGCCAGGCCTGGTACAACTGGCTATTTTTGCTGTTGCTGCGCTGGCTTTAATGTTTGTCCAGCATAAAATCACCAGAATTTTTCTGGATAAATTTTTCTCAGGATACAAATCCGATCTGGCACTCAATATCCATACTTCGGTATCGA
Source organism: Undibacterium sp. Dicai25W (assembly GCF_049340505.1). NCBI lineage: Bacteria > Pseudomonadati > Pseudomonadota > Betaproteobacteria > Burkholderiales > Oxalobacteraceae > Undibacterium > Undibacterium sp. Dicai25W. The sequence continues at coordinate 31,796 of NZ_JBMPOQ010000008.1, forward strand.
CGACGCTGGCGCTGATCGTTGCTTTTTCATTAGTTCAGGCTGTCACCACTTTTAAGCAGGCCGATCAGGCGGTCCGGCAGGAATCGGTACGCATTAACAACCTCGATCGATTGCTGGTACGTTACGGTGGCAGCGAAGACGTCAGTGTCATTCGCGCCAGCCTCAGAACCTATGCCAATTCCATCATCAAAGATGAATGGGATGCGATGCAATCGGGTAACGAAAGCGAAACCACAAACAAACTGTTTAAACCCGTTTCCAAAGGCATCATACAGCTCAAACCAAGTAATGCGCGCGAAAATTCGATTTATAGCGAAATGGTGAAGCTAGCCGATGCACTGGCTGATTACCGTGCTGAACGGCTGGAAGCCGCTAAACTGGAAATCCCCATGATTTTCTGGGCCCTGATTTATCTGCTGCTGTTTGCCAAAAATACCTTATCCTCCTTCTTTGAACGCAGCAAAACAGCAGACATCGTGATGGCGCTGCAAATGATCTGCTTTTCCTCGTTGATCTTTTTGACCTATTACTTCGATGAACCATTCAAAGGTGAAAGCGGCATTAAACCCACCTTGATCGTGGATGTACTGGACAAAATTTCAAAAAGAACCGATTAAGGTACAAAGGAAAGCACAATGATTAGCTGGCTCTATACACTCCCTGATCTCGCCATCGTGATGATAGGCATGATTTGCGCGGCAGTGATCTTGTTTTCGTTGGAATACCTCACGCGAAAAACCCAATTTCTTTGCAAAATGTCCGATCATGAAAAAGAATTTCTGATCTCCTTGCAGTCCGGTCTGGTGGCTTTGAGCGCGGTATTGCTGAGCTTTTCTTTGGTCATGGTGCTCAATAATTTTGACAGTGCTGACAAAAACGTTTCCGTCGAAGCGAGCAAACTCGAAGAAGCCGATCGCACACTCTACCAATACAACAACAGCAGCACTATCCGCGCTGATTTGCAACGTTACGCTCAGTCCATCGTGAATGATGAATGGTCGCAATTGCAAATCAAAAAATCGTCCGCCGTCACCGCCGATTTGTTGAATAAGTACGACCTACAGTTGGGAAAACTCAATCCAGGCAACTTGAGAGAGTCCGTCATTTTTGCCCAGATTCTCAAAAATGCCAATGAACTAGCCGAATTGCGCACCAACCGTATCGAACGCGCACACCTCGGCTTGCACAGCATCTTTTGGTTAGTCAATTTGTCGATCTTATTTGGTGTCTTGCTCATTTCAGCGTTTGGGCTGGCATTAAACAGCGTTGTCACCAAAATCGGCGTCCTGCTTCAAGTCTTTGGTCTGGTCGGTTTGACCGCGATCGTGTTTATCGTTGATCAACCGTTCACGGGAAAAGTATCCGTTACCGCGGAACCGATCGTGAAAACCATCGAGGCGATGAAACTCCGCTAACTGAAGAAAAAATTGCCGCGGTACCAGACCACCGCGGTTTAGAAAAAAAAGCAGCGCCCAGATAACACTGCTATCTGATCGCTGCCCATCTCAAAAGTCGATCAACAAAAGATGGCAGCTAAATTCAGCGCGACTTTCTAAATTCCATCGTATCAGCTTTCACTTTTTCAATATCAAACGCATGGCAATTCGCCTTCGCATCATGCAAGGCGTGATGGTCTTTTAGCTGATTATCGATAAAGTACATCTGCAACGCCACCTTATCCAGATACGGATAAATATTCTTACCCCGTAACCAAGACGGCACCTGATAATCTAACGCATGGCAGAACAGCCGCCAGTCACCATCATAATCAAAACAAATCACCGGCGCCTGCTCCGCAAATTGCTCCAGCCATAAAACGAGCCGTGTTTTAAGCTCCGCCACAGAACACTGCGCCCCCGGCACCTTCCCCAATTGCGGCACAATATTCGCCACCACAAAATCATTACACTTCGCCAGATTCACCGGCAACTCCGCATAAAACTCATACCGCCCACACTCAGACACCAAACCTATGCTAATGAGTTCGGTATCTTTGAAATCGGTGAATTCTGTGTCGATGAAGATGAGCATGAGGGCTTTCTTTTGAATTTGAATAGTTTTCTTTTCTGAAGTCGTTAAATTATTAAAATAACCAGGTTATGATGGCACAAACTAAAATCTTTAGGAATGTAAATCGATGAGCGAAAAGTCAAATCATTGGACTAGGGAACAATTGTTGGTTGCATTTAATTTGTACTGCCAATTACCTTTTGGTCGGTTTCATAGCCGTAATCCGGATATTATTCGCCTCGCTGCGCTGATAGGTCGTACTCCATCAGCCCTTGCAATGAAATTAGTCAACATTGCAAGCCTTGATCCACTTATTACCGATACTGGCAGGGTAGGACTTAAGGGATCATCAAAATTGGATCGGGCAATGTGGGACGAAATGCAAAATGATTGGAATTCTTTCGCGATGCAAAGTCAGACTATAGTTGATAACTTAGTTGAGTCAAGTCAGCCATTGCTCGAAAGTGCCATCACTACAGAATTAGGAATTGTCGAAGATGAATTGGACTACTTTGCCGAAACAAAATTAGCGCAGACAAAAATTCGTGTAGGTCAAAATTTCTTTCGCCGCTCCGTATTAAGTGCATATTCTGGACGTTGCTGCATTACTGGTTTGTCGCATCCAAGTTTATTGGTCGCTAGTCACATCGTACCTTGGAAATCTGATAAAAATAATCGCCTCAACCCGCGCAATGGTTTATGTCTTTCTGCGCTGCACGATAAAGCGTTTGATCAAGGGCTTATCACAATCACGCACGACTACGAAGTCAAGGTTTCCTCTTCTGCTAGAAAATTAGAGAAGAATAAATTTACATCTGAATGGCTATTAGATTTAGACGGCAAGAAAATTTCTTTGCCTGAAAAATTTATACCTTCAAACGAATTTATTTCTTGGCATAACGAGCATATATTTTTGTCGAATTAAATATTGATTTTCTTAGGTGCTGACGTGAAAGTAAGATTTTTATACATGTATCGCGATGCTGGAAATTTCAAAAATTTTGGCGAAGCTTATTTTGAAAATCCACATGGTTTCAGTTTAGAAAACCTGACAGAAAAAATAAAATCCAATCTTTTAGACGACTTATTTTTTGATGCTTTTGCGGTTGGTTTGCCAGAGTTATTCTTTGAAGATTACGACGACGAACTTGATCACGATTGGCATGAATTTGATCGATTGGAGCATGTCGTTGACAACAACACTGGAGACGATTTGCAGTCGATAAGCGATTTTATTAAACAACTAAAGGCAAAAAAATTAATGTAAATGTCGCACCGAAAATAGTTCGCTGTTCATGTTGCTCTTGTGACAAAGATAACCAGACCTTCACTTTATCGTCGTCTATTAGCTGACGAAAACCCTCACTCATCGCCGCCCAATCCGCAATATCCACTTTAAATGGCAAATCTGATTCCGAAAAATCATGCTCAAGTGCTGCGATGAGGCTTAAAGATAAACCTGCGTTGCTTTCGATTGCCAGATCAAGATCAGAGTAGGGCTTGGCTGTGTATTTTGCGCGTGAGCCAAACGCCCACATCGTGTCGTTGGGAACATGGCGTTGCAATATCGCTGCGATTATCGCCCCGGAGGCAATCAAAATTAATGCAGTCAAAAGCGCTACGTTGATTGCACTATTTTTTCGGGCAACTAGCTTAGTCAGAATTACTGCAATCCGGCTCTATTTCGTTGCAAACTAAATATAACCCATTCGTTCTCTACCATTCCTTAACTTGCGAAAAACTTAACTCAAATTTACTGAGATACTTTCGCAAACGATCGGCATCATTTGACATCTTTTTATCCTTACGGCTTTGTTGAAATAAATTTCTTCCAGCATCAGATAAGTTTGCCGATTGTTTACAGACTTTGATCACGTACGCTAATTGAACCTGATCAAATGGGTCAATTCGGTCACGTAATTCTAACCAATCCTGATGTGAATTACCGGACTCATCTACACCTAAGTCGCTGTTAATCGTTTGGTGGCGTGCTTTTAAACGTTGTATTTCAACGCTGACATTATCTTCATCGATGCGCCCGGAATTGGCGAGTGTCGCCATGCGAAGTAAGCTGCCAGACAAATCGCGGAAGTTGCCTGCCCATTCAGTTGTCCCTGCCATTGCATATTGCAGATAACTCTTTTTTGCGTCGGAGTTGAATCTCACTTTCTTACCAAGTTGATCGGCAATTCTTTCCAGTTCAAAATCAAGATTAGGTTCGATATCTTCGCGTCTATCTTTTAATCCCGGTAAGGAGTAGAGCCAGGTATTAATCCTTGCAAATAAATCTTCACGGAATCTGCCATCTTTCACATCCTGGCTTAAATCACGATGGGTGCCTGCGATCAATTGAAATTGGCTGGAAACTTCCTTGTCGCTGCCGACTGGAAAAAATCGCTTTTCTTCGATTGCCTTGAGTAGCATCGCCTGTTCATCTAAGCCTAATTCACCGATTTCATCCAAGAATAGTAAGCCGTCTTCTGCGGCTTTCAAATAGCCACCGCGCGCCTGTAGGGCGCCTGTGAATGAGCCTTTCACGTGTCCGAATAAGGCAGACATGGCACCATCACCACGCAAGGTGGCGCAATTGACGTCAATAAATTCACCATGAAATTGATGTTTTGCGCGCTTTAATTCGTAAATACGCCGTGCAAGAAATGATTTGCCTGTTCCTGTCGGACCAGTCAGCAAAATAGGTGTCGACGAGCGTAGCGCGACTTGTTCTATCTCAGCGATAGTCGCGTTAAAGCGAGAATTTTGGGTGGCGATGCCAAATTTTAAAAATGAAACATCCTCTTTTCGCTCTTCATCAAAACGGCTTGCCAATTGATTGTATTGAGATAGGTCGAGGTCAATGATAGCAACTTCTGATTTGTCGACCCGCTTGCTATTTCTTGGTGGCGAAGTTTGTACTATTTTTGCAGGAAAATAACGCGCTTCTATCAAAAGGAACAGGCAAATTTGCGCAACGTGGGTACCGGTCGTGATATGGACCAGGTATTCGAAGTCTTCTGTATTGAAGGGATAGCGGCGCACGAAGTCGTGTAGTGCTGAATATACATCCACAAAATTCCACGGATCGCGGATCTGAAGACGGACAGGTTCAACGACAGTTTCTGGTGAAATGCGGTGAATATCTTCAATCACCAGCTTGAGTAATGAATCATGGCCGCCGCCATGAAATAGTACCAATCTATTCACAATCATGTCTTCCTGCTGACATAGCGCAATGGTGGGTCGCCATCTTTCCCAGCGACCAGCGCTGTATCCTGCATCAAGTGTTGTACCAAGAAAGCTAAAAATGACTTTATCCATTTTTATATATCCATATCTAAAATTATATAAAAATGATTTTCCTATAAATAAGGAAATTTTGCAAAACTATCTCAATTAATGAAAATAGCTTACAAATCATATGCTTATGTAATTCGGATAATAAATATTGAAAGCTGGCACACTTATCGCAATAAAGAAGATGTCTTAAGCGACATGATGTGCAACAGGTAAGGGTTCTAATGCCCTTCCGGTACCTCAATCTTCACTGCGGCCTCTGGCCAAGTGTATTGATACGAAGTATGCCGCCATCTTGAAACTTAAAACACATGGCGATGTTTCTGGTGAAAATTATCCAGGTTCGATTCCTGGCTTCGCCACCAATGGATAGCTCATTTGGTAGAGCAACTGACTAAAAATCAGTCTGTAGTGGGTTCGATTCCCACTCCTGACCTTAACAGGGTCATCTTGTAGAACTGTAGTAAGGGGTGGGAGGGTGTGAACAATGATCTATTGACACTTCCTCCTTGTGTATTACCGAGATTGATCGTCAACGATCTGACAAAGAACGAATCGATATTGTCTGTGTGCCGGGAAGAATGCATCCGTCAGCAAATAATGGGAATTCCAACTTTCTCTATCATTTCACGATTAGTTTCCGTGATATGCAAAACACCCCTCCCATTAAAATTGATAATAAGAAGAGAAAAAAAATGAAAATCAAAGTACAAAAAAATGAACGTGCGATGCTGTTCAAAGATAAGGCCTTCGAAGCGATATTGGCGCCGGGAGGATATTCGCGTTCGAGCTTGTTCGGGAACTATCAATTTCAGATATTTGATATGGAAAAAGCGCTGTTCGATAGCCCATTCGCTGAATATTTGCGTCGTCACGAACCAGCAGTTGTTGCTGAAAATTTTGAAATTGCCGATGTCGGCGATGAAGAAGTTGTATTGAGATACGAGAATGGTAGTCTGGCTGAAATTCTTCCACCTGGGACGCGTAAGTTGTTTTGGAAATGGGGTGCGCCACAACAATTTGAGACAGTGAAAATTTCTGAAGACTATCAGGTTTCATCGAAGCTATTAACTTACCTGGCACAACCTACTTTACGCGGAAAAGCAGTGACTGGGCTGCAAAATATTTTTCCAGCGCAAGTACCAGAATCATTTGTTGGATTGTTGAAAGTTGACGGTAAGTTAGTGGCACAGCTGAATCCGGGTAAAACAGCCTACTGGCGTTTTAATCGTGACATTCAATTGGAATTGGTTGACACTCGTTTGCAGTCACTTGAAGTATCTGGGCAAGAGATTTTAACCAGCAATAAAGTCAATTTGCGTATTAACTTGAACGCACATTGGCAGTATGAAAACGCCACCTTGGCGTTTGCACGATTGGCGAAACCTGCTGAGCACATTTATCGTGAATTGCAGTTTGCCTTGCGTGCTGCCGTGGGTACCCGCAGCTTGGATGAATTGCTGGAAGATAAGCAAGTTATTGATCGCGTCGTAGATCAGCATTTGCAAGACAAGCTAAGCGGTTTCGGCGTTCGCGTCGTTAGTGTTGGCGTCAAGGATATCGTCTTGCCCGGTGAAATGAAGGTATTGCTTGCTCAAGTGGTGGAAGCTGAAAAAGCAGCGCAGGCCAATGTGATTCGTCGACGTGAAGAAACGAACGCGACACATTCGATGCTAAATACCGCGCGTGTGATGGAGAATAACCCGATTGCGTTACGCCTTAAAGAGCTGGAAACTTTAGAAAAAGTCGCAGAGCGAATCGATAAAATCTCCGTCTTTGGTGGATTGGATCAGGTGTTGAATGGTTTGGTGAAGATTGGTGCCTGATCAAATTTGAGGTGTGGCATCGCAGATGTATCGCACCTCACAGATGATTAGTTGAGAACGATAGAAAATAATCGACAATAACAAAAAATAATAGAAAGAAGAAAATGACTAAAGAAAATTATCAGGTACTGGAAATAGAAAATGCGGCATCAATTAAAATGTGGACCGAAGGCGTTCCGGTTGAGGATGACGCTAAAGAACAATTGATTAATACTGCCAAAATGCCTTTTATCTTTAAGCATCTGGCAGTGATGCCAGATGTGCATCTGGGAAAAGGTTCGACGATAGGAAGTGTAATTCCTACCCATAAAGCAATTATTCCAGCTGCTGTGGGTGTTGATATTGGTTGTGGAATGATCGCGTGCAAAACAACTTTAATTGCAAAAGACTTGCCGGATAATCTTGCTCCTCTGCGGGCAGCAATCGAGAAAACTGTTCCACACGGACGAACACCGAATCGTGGTGGACGTGATAAGGGATCATGGGGCGATAGGCCTCCAGTGCTCGTCGACGAAGCGTGGAAAACCTTGGAAGCTACCTTTAAACAAATTACTGAAGATTATCCAAAATTAAAGAATACAAATCAGTATAAGCATCTGGGAACATTGGGTACCGGTAACCATTTCATCGAAATATGTCTGGATGAAAACGATACCGTGTGGATCATGTTGCATTCGGGGTCACGTGGTGTAGGTAATGCAATTGGTACAATGTTTATCGAGTTGGCGAAAAAAGATATGCAGCAGCATTTGTGCAATATCCCCGATCAAGATCTCGCCTATTTTGAAGAAGGAAGTAAGTACTTTGGGGATTACGTAAAAGCGGTTGGGTGGGGACAACAATTTGCTAAAACTAACCGAGAAATCATGATGCAACACGTGATTGATGCCATGCGTAAGATTATCACTAAACCATTTCAGACCCATCTTGAAGCGGTGAACTGCCACCATAACTACGTTCAGAAAGAGACGCATTTTGGTGAGGAGGTTTATGTGACCCGTAAAGGAGCTGTTTCTGCCAAGAAAGGCGAATTGGGAATCATCCCAGGTTCTATGGGGGCAAGAAGTTTTATTGTGCGTGGTTTAGGAAATGAAGAAAGCTTCACGTCATGTAGCCATGGCGCCGGGAGGATTATGAGTCGGACTAAGGCCAAGAAAATTTTCTCACTCAATGATCAGATCAAAGCGACGGAAGGTGTTGAATGCAGAAAAGATGCGGATGTGATCGATGAAATTCCTATGGCCTACAAAGATATTGATGCGGTAATGCAGGCACAAAAAGACTTGGTTGAAGTCATATATACGTTAAAGCAGGTGGTCTGTGTTAAAGGCTAAAAAAATCAAAAGTGAAGATACGATGATAGAGATTGATGCGTCCCAAGGCGAAGGTGGCGGGCAGATTTTGCGCACGGCCCTGTCTTTATCCATTTTGACTCAAACGTCAGTGCGGCTCATGAATATCCGTGCAAAACGCCCTTAACCTGGCTTAATGCGTCAGCATTTGACGTGTGTACGGGCAGCCGCCGCAATCACACAAGCGGAAGTGAAAGGCGATGAGTTGGGGAGTAGCGACTTATATTTTCACCCGGGCCAGGTGTGTGGCGGTGAATACGAGTTTGCCATCGGCACGGCTGGCAGTTGCGCCTTAGTGTTGCAAACCGTTTTATGGCCACTCTTGTTTGCAGACTTACCTAGCCGTGTCACGATTGATGGTGGGACGCACGTTGGTATGGCTCCTTCGTTTGAATTTTTAAAATGGAGCTTTATTCCAGCCCTGACAAAAATGGGTATGAATGTCGAAGTGTTTTTGGGTAAGCACGGATTCTATCCAGGCGGAGGTGGAAAATTACATGCGAACATAAAGCCTTGGTCGGAGCGTAATGCTTTAGATCTGCAAACCCGTGGAGAGTATATAGGGCAACAAGCATTGTGTTTGACAGCGAACCTTGATCACAATATTTCGTCGAAGCAGCTCTCTGAAGTAACACGTCACCTGGAATGGTCCGAAGACAATTTGAAACATCAGGGATTGCGCAACTCACATGGCATAGGCAATGCGTTGATGTTGAGTGTGAAAATGGCTGGGCATACTGAAGTTGCTAGTGCTTACGGCGACAAGACGAAGTCGAGCGAATATGTCGCCCTACGGGCGTGCGATGAAATCAAACGGTATCTCCGCAGTGATGCCGCCATCGGTGAGCATTTGGCTGATCAGTTACTCATACCCTTGGCGTTAGCGGGCGGAAAGTTTTCTACCAATGTGATCAGTGAGCACTTAAGCACGAATATCGCGATCATCGAATTATTTTTAACAGTGAAATTTAATATTCAACAAATGGGCGAACACAATTACATAGTTGAAGTTAAATAACCGCATTAACTAAAGAGGTTGAATTATTTGCGGTACCTTTTTATTTGGGATAAATTTTTATGAATCATGTCATACCCTCAGCCGTGCGCGAAGAAATTCTGCGTCGCATTCGGCGTGCAGAGGACGAGCATAACGTAAGGATTTTACTTGCGGTTGAGTCCGGCAGTCGTGCATGGGGATTTGAATCTCCGAACAGTGATTTCGACGTACGCTTTATATACGTGAATACGAAGGACTGGTATTTGTCCGTTGGTCTTGAGGAGCAACGTGATGTTATCGAATATCCAATCGTAGATGAGATTGATCTGAACGGTTGGGATATCAGGAAAGCATTGCGGTTATTTCGTAAGTCGAATCCAGCATTTGTCGAATGGATACAGTCGCCTGTCATCTATGCCGAAAATAACAGCTTTGCAGGAGATGTTCGGAAGCTCTTGCCGGAAATTTATTCTTGCGAGAACGGTATATATCACTACAAGAGCATGGCAAAAACAAACTTTCGCGGCTATTTGAAATCAGAGCTCGTTCCATTGAAAAAGTACTTTTACGTTTTACGCCCATTACTTGCAGTTCGATGGTTAGAACGTTATGGCACGGCTGCTCCAATTGAATTTAGCAAATTACTGCATTTGATTGCGAATGAGCATGCACTCTTAGCTGACATCAATGCACTCCTGGAACAAAAACGCAAAGCACCAGAACTAGGCTTAGCATCTCCAGTTCAGAGTATCAATCGATTTGTCGAGAGTGAATTGGAAAGACTGGATGCGTTAGCTATTGCGCCTGTACGGTACTCAAATACGACGTCGTTGCTCAATGTAATATTTCGCCAGAGTTTAGCGCAGGCGTGGGATTGAGGTACTCATTATGAGTATGTCTTCCAATGCAACCAAGTTAGCTTGGAAAACAATAAAGGGTGAAAACGAACATATCGTCTTCACCCTTTTTTTAGATTGTCGCAACAACTTTAAACGTCAATATTCCCCGCCCTTAACGCATTCGACTCAATAAACGCCCGGCGTGGTTCAACGTCGTCGCCCATTAATGTCGTGAAGATTTGATCCGCTGCAATCGCGTCTTCGATCTGGACTTTAAGCAGGCGGCGGACGGTTGGGTCCATGGTGGTTTCCCACAGTTGGCTTGGGTTCATTTCGCCCAGACCTTTGTAGCGTTGCTTGACGACGACGCGCTCGGCTTCGTCGCGCAGCCACAGCATGGCGTGGTGGAAGTCTTTTACGGCGATTTCCTTGGCTTTCTCGCCTTCGCCACGACGCATGAAGGCGCCTTCGCCTAGCAGGCCTTTAAACGTTGCTGCGGCGCTTTCCAAGACCTTGTAGTCGGTTGCTTCGACAAAGTCTGCGTCGATGCTGGTGACTTTGATGTTGCCGTGGTACATACGTTCTATGCGCAGGCTGTAGGCGCCGGACAAATCGTCGCTACGTACGATGGCTTTGACGGCCGGATCATTGATGGCTTGGGTCATGTTGATCGCGGATTGTTCTGCGTGTTCCAGCGTATCCATTTTCAAGGTGACGCCGGTCATGATGGCAGTCAATGCAGCGCGGTCAATGACGCGGGTTAAGCGCATCATGATGGCGTTGGCCAGATTGTATTGGCGTACCAATTCTGCCAATGCGTCGCCAGTGATAGGGTCAGCGCCTGTACTTGGGATCAGCGATGCGCCTGACAATGCGACGTTCATCATGTAGCTTGCTTCTTCAGCGTCGTCTTTCAGATAGCGTTCATCGCGACCAGCTTTGACTTTGTACAATGGTGGCTGAGCGATGTAGATGTGCCCGCGTTCCACCAGTTGTGGCATTTGGCGATAGAACAGGGTCAGCAGCAAGGTACGAATGTGGGCACCGTCAACGTCAGCATCGGTCATGATGATGATGCGGTGGTAGCGCAGTTTGTCAGCGTTGAATTCGTCAGGGCCGATGCTTGTACCTAGCGTGGCGATCAATGTGGTGATCTGTTCGCTGGAGAGCATTTTTTCAAAGCGGGCTTTTTCGACGTTGAGCACTTTACCGCGCAATGGCAAAATCGCCTGGAATTTACGGTCACGACCTTGTTTGGCAGAACCGCCCGCGGAGTCACCCTCGACGATGTACAGTTCGCACAGGGCTGGATCTTTTTCCTGGCAATCAGCAAGCTTGGAAGATAAGCCCAGGCCATCCATGACGCCTTTACGACGGGTAAGTTCACGGGCTTTGCGTGCTGCTTCGCGGGCGCGGGAGGCTTCAACAATTTTGCCGCAAATGATTTTGGCGTCGTTGGGTTTTTCTGCTAAGAAATCGGTCAATGTTTTGGCAACGATTTCTTCTACCGGGCCGCGCACTTCGGAAGAAACGAGTTTGTCTTTAGTTTGTGAACTGAATTTTGGTTCAGGTACTTTGACGGACAAGACGCAAGTTAAGCCTTCGCGCATATCGTCGCCAGTCACTTCGACTTTGGCTTTTTTAGCGTATTCGTGTTCTTCGATGTATTTGTTGATGACGCGGGTCATCGCAGCGCGTAAGCCAGTTAAGTGGGTACCACCGTCGCGCTGTGGAATATTGTTGGTGAAGCACAGTACTTGTTCGTTGTACGCATCGTTCCATTGCATAGACACGTCAACGGTGATGTTGGTGCCTTGGTCAGAAACGCGTTCGCCAGTTGCCTGGAAAATCGTTGGGTGCAATACGCTTTTTGCTTTGTTGATGTATTCCACAAAACCGCGGGTACCGCCTTCGAATGCAAATAACTCTTCTTTACCAGTGCGGTGGTCGTTGAGTTTGATGCGTACTCCGTTGTTCAGGAAAGACAATTCGCGGATACGTTTTGCCAGAATTTCGTAATGGAATTCAACGTGGGTGAAGATTTCTTCGTCAGCCCAGAAATGCACTTCAGTGCCGCGTTTGTCGGTGTCGCCGACGACTTTGATTGGGGAAGTGACGACGCCGTCAACAGTTTCGAGTTCACGGTTTTGCGGTACGCCACGGACAAATTCCATGGTGTGAACTTTGCCATCACGACGAATCGTCAGCTTAAGTAATTTGGATAAGCCATTCACGCAAGAAACACCAACGCCGTGCAAACCACCGGAGACTTTGTAGGAGTTCTGATCGAACTTGCCACCGGCGTGCAATTCGGTCATAACGATCTCAGCCGCGCTACGCTTAGGTTCGTGCTTGTCGTCCCATTTGATACCCGTTGGAATACCGCGACCATTATCGGTAATCGAAATGGAATTGTCGGTATGAATCGCGACGTTGATTTCTGTACAGTGACCTGCCAGAGATTCGTCGATGGAGTTATCTAACACTTCGAAGACCAGATGATGCAAACCAGTGCCGTCCGACGTGTCGCCAATGTACATGCCAGGGCGTTTGCGCACGGCTTCCAGGCCTTCCAGAATCTGGATGGAGGATGCGCCGTATTGATTGGAACTGGCGGCTGGAGCTGGTTGGTTCTCTTGGTTTTGATCGGACATGGCTACCTTCGTTTGTGTTTACTGCGTGTTCATGGGTATTCAATCCCTTACTCGCTCATTTTGTGGTGGGCGGGGAAGGGTGGGGTGGCGGAGTGGGTACTCTGCTAAAAAGACATTGAAGATCAGATTGAACAACTGGCTGCGTCTCGTGCAGTTGGCTGTAGTTCACCGTTATCAACGACCCTCACCCCTGTTCCTCTCCTGATTGCGGGAGAGGAGTGGCATGCTTCAATTCAGGTTTAAATTCTCATTGGCATGACAACGTATTTGAAGTCAGTGTTTTCTGGAACGGTGATCAATGCAGATGAATTGGAGTCACCGAGAGACACGCAGACTTGATCGCATTTCAGGTTGTTCAATACATCCAACAAATAGCTGACGTTGAAACCGATGTCGACGCTATCGCCGCCGTAATCGATTTCGATTTCTTCCATCGCTTCTTCCTGATCGGCATTGGTCGACAAGATTTGCATGCTGCCTGGTGTGATCACACAACGCACACCTTTAAACTTGTCCGACGTCATGATCGCTGCACGTTGCAACGAGCGCAGCAATTGTTCACGACCGAGTGTAAAGCTATTTTTGTAGCCTTTAGGAATCACGCGATTAAAATCAGGGAATTTACCTTCAACCAGTTTGGACACCAGTTCGATATCGGCAAACGTCAGTTTGACCTGATTGTTGGCGATGTCGATTTGTACCGGGTCTTCTTTGTCTTCCAGCAAACGCTGCAATTCGATAATTGTTTTGCGTGGGATGATGACTTCATGGCGTGGGAACTCTTGTTCCACTTCGACCTGGCAAAACGCCAGACGATGACCGTCAGTCGCAACAGCAATCACGTTTTTACCATCGACCACCAACAGCAGGCCATTGAGGTAATAACGAATGTCTTGTTGCGCCATGGAGAAATGCACCATGTTGAACAAATGCTTCAATGTTTTTTGCGGCAAATTGACGCTAGCATTGAAGTGTTCAGCTTGTGCAACAGTAGGGAATTCTTCTGCTGCCAAGGTTTGCAAAGAGAAACGCGATTTGCCAGACTGCACGCTCATGCGCTTGTTGTCCAGCTTGAGAACCACGTCTTGATCATCCGGCAGTGCGCGCAAGATATCCAACAATTTGCGTGCAGCAACCGTGGTAGCGACAACATCGCCACCTGAACCGATCTCTGCCTTGGTCGTGATCTGTACTTCGATGTCCGTCGACAAGAAGGACACTTGTTCACCGTCTTTGCGAATGAGGATATTGGCCAAAATCGGCAATGTGTGCCGACGCTCGACAATACCACTCACAATTTGCAAAGGCCGGAGCAGTGTGTCCCGGTGGGTTTTTACCAATTGCATTTGAAATCCTCGCTAATCGTGGTTGAATACAATAAATAATGCTTAAAAACTGCTTTAATGCTGTCATTCGCTGCTGTAATGCTTTAGTACTGCTGCTATCTTTTTTTACCTGCATCAACCCTTCAGGGTCTGTTCCAGCACGTGCAATTCATGATTGCATTCTGGATTTTTGCTGCGATCTGCGGTGATCTTGCGCACCGCATGCAAGACCGTGGTGTGATCGCGGCCGCCAAACAGTTCGCCAATTTCTGGTAAACTTTTTTGCGTCAATTCTTTGGCCAAATACATAGCAATCTGGCGTGGTCTGGCGATATTGGCTGGACGTTTTTTAGAATACATATCAGCGACTTTGATATTGAAAAAGTCGGCGACGGTCTTCTGAATATTCTCAACAGAAATCTGACGGTTTTGCACTGACAACAAATCTTTTAAGGCTTCTTTAACAACGTCAATCGTGATCTCTTTGCCATGGAAACGTGAGTAAGCAAGAATCTTGCGCAGGGCGCCTTCCAGCTCACGCACATTAGAGCGCAAATGTTTGGCGACAAAGAAAGCCACGTCATCAGAAAAATGCACGCCTTCGGAATGTGCCTTTTTAAGCAAAATCGCGACCCGCATTTCTAATTCTGGTGGTTCAATCGCGACCGTCAAACCAGAGTCAAAACGCGAAATCAGGCGATCATCCATGCCGGTGATTTCTTTAGGGTACGTATCGCTGGTGATGATGATTTGTTTTTTAGCAGCGATTAACGCTTCGAACGCATAGAAGAATTCTTCTTGCGTGCGGCTCTTGCCACCAAAGAATTGAATATCATCGATTAGCAACAGATCGAGTGAATGGTAGTAACGTTTGAATTCGTCAAAGCCTTTGCGCTGGTAAGCCGTGACCACGTCACGCACATATTGCTCGGCGTGGATGTAGCGGATTTTGGCATTCGGGTTATCGACCAGAATCTGATTACCGATCGCGTGAATCAAGTGCGTTTTACCCAGACCAACGCCGCCGTATAAAAACAGCGGGTTATACGAAACACCAGGGTTGTTGGCAACTTGAATCGCTGCGGCGCGCGCCAATTGGTTGGCTTTACCGGTCACGAAACTATCGAACGTTAGTTCGACATTGATACGGCTCAGGTCGCGGCGAGGCGATGCTTCTGGTGCTACGACTTCAGCCTGAATTTCTGGTGCACTGTTGCTGCTTGGTATTTCGCCGTCCACACCGGGCCGAGTAGGCATCGGCGCTGGCGTTGCTTTTTTGCCGCCACGTGGATCGAGAACAAAAACGACTTCAACTTCTTCATCCCAATACTGATTTGCCAACTCAGAAATACGATTGGCGAATTGGGCTTTCACCCAATCGAGTTTAAAACGATTGGGCGCAGCAATACTCAGCTTGCCTTCTTCGAAGGAGAGCGGTACGAGCGATTTGATCCATGCACTATATTGTTGCGGTGGAAGCTCTTGCTCAAGTTGGGACGAACAGGCTTGCCAGAAATTTTCCATGTATGACTTTAAATTATTAAATGCAAATGCGCGGTGCCGAATTAATCTTTCAGGGTGTATGTAAAACAGCCTCAGCAAGTGGGTAACAAACACCTGTCAGTAGAACTGATTGGTTTGCCGTGCCTTGCGGGAATACTTTTTCATCAACCCTGATACTTTCGATTTTTATGAATAAAATGCGAAACAGATAATGAATATCTTCATTCGCTCTTTTAATTCAGTTTTTTGAAAGTTGCCATGAAGGCATAAACCGGTGCCGCGCTAATCCTCTATTTTAACCCCGACTGGGCGAGTTATCCACAGCCTTAGATTAAATTTATTCTTTGCACTGCACCAGCCTTGGTAAACCGCTTTTGATTAATTTTTACGCTAAGTGATTGACACGTAAGGTAAAAGTGGTGTCTAATTACGGGTTCCCTACCCTCTTTTATTGGATGGTGCATTGTTTGTGATGAGTTTTACCGATTCAGCACATGCGTAGTACAGTAATGCAGCAAGCCATGAGCAGCGGTTTTGGGGCAGTAAAGGTGAAAAGCCTGACGTAAATAACGCAAGCCTTTACCCGTAATTCCGATTTTTTTTATTGCTCAAATAGCGAGACCAACATGAAACGTACTTACCAACCTTCCGTCGTTCGCCGCAAGCGCACTCACGGTTTCCGCGCACGTATGGCAACCCGCGGTGGCCGCGCTGTACTGAACGCACGCCGTGCTAAAGGCCGTAAACGCCTGGCAGCTTGATTTTAAATTTTTGGTCTGCGGCAGCTTTGGCTGACATCGCATGATCAATCTTTTAGCTGACCAAGTTCAGGCGGATGCCGGTGGTGCAGATTTTGCACGTGCCCGACGCATCATTAAAACGGATGAATTTTCATCCGTTTTTCGTTTGCGCCCCGTGCAAAAGACGCCCCATTTTGTGCTCTACGCCAGAGCCAATGAATTGTCGCATGCTCGTTTAGGTGTGGTCGCTGCCAAGCGCTTTGCGCCGCGCGCAGTGACCCGCAACACGATCAAGCGTGTAACGCGTGAAATTTTCAGATGTTCAGCCTTACAAAACGTCGATTGCATTGTGCGCCTGTCACGACCCGTCAACAGCAAAGACGGTCCAGCTACGACTGCCCAGCTCAAACGCGAGCTGCGGGCGGAAATTCTGCGCCTGTTTGCCGCCCCTGCCTGTAAAAAAGTGGGATGACATGAAAACACTACTGCTCCTGTTGCTACGCTTTTATAAGTACGCAATCAGTCCTATGCTGGGGCAGAATTGTCGTTTTTACCCGAGTTGTTCTGAGTATGCGGCGCAGGCGATACAAATTCACGGCGCAGCTAAAGGATGTCTTTTAGCTGGCAAACGCGTGTGTAAATGCCATCCGTGGCATCCCGGCGGCGTAGATCATGTCCCGCCTGCTAGTGAAAAACAAAAGATTGTCCCCACATCCGACCAATGCTGCCATGAACAATCTGGCAGCACGGGTCATTCCTCACACTTTTCCTGACATACACCAAATGGATAAAATGGATATCAAACGTACCGTCCTGTGGGTTATTTTTTCCATGTCGCTGTTGCTCCTGTGGGACAACTGGATGCGCCATAACGGCAAGTCATCTATGTTTTTCCCTGCGGCGGCAACGCAGCAAGCAAAAGATGCTAAGACAGCAACGGCAAATAATTCCTCAGTACCAACAGCCAACTCTGCTAATGCTGCCAATGGCACGACCGCAGTTGCTGCGAATGGCGAAGCTGTTGCAGTCGCTGTCAAAACTGAGCGTATTACTATCACTACCGACGTGATCAAGGCGGATATTGATACCCTGGGCGGTGAAGTAAAACGTCTGGAATTGCTGCAATATAAAGATCACCCTAAGCCAGAACATTTCTACTATCCCTTCCTGGAAGCTGTCGGCTTGCGTGAAAAAGCGCCTAGCGATAAAAATGTCGTGTTGTTTAGCGAGAACGATACCCGCACTTATCTGGCACAAACCGGCCTGGCGAATGCAGCTTATCCAAATCACAAATCCGTTTTCGTGGCGCAGCCAGGTAAGCGTAGTTTAGATGGCAGCGACAGCGTACAGTTAGTATTGGTTTCTGAGCAAGGTGGCGTCAAACTGACAAAAACCTTCACCTTCAAAAAAGGTGACTATGCGATTGACGTCAAGCACACTGTGACCAACAACACAACAGCAGCGATTACGCCAGCTTTGTACTTGCAATTGATACACGATGGTACCAAGCCTGAAGGCGGTTCCATGTTCACTGGCCCTTCTGAATTCTATGCACCTGCGGTGTACACCGATGCAGAGCATTTCCAGAAACTGGATTTTGAAAAAATCGGCAAAGCAGAACACGAACAGCCAGGTAGCAGCAATAACAACCACGCTAAGTCTGCGGACAATGGCTGGGTTGCGGTGATTCAACATTTCTTTGTTTCCGCTTTTGTACCGCAAGACAAGTCGACACGTGAATTCCGTACCGAAAAAGTACGTGACAATATTTATTCTGTCAGCACGGTATTGCAACTGGGCAGCATTGCTCCGGGCGCAAGCAAAGATTCTGATGCAACGTTGTACACGGGGCCACAATCGACAGCGACTCTGGAGAAAATCGCTCCAGGTCTGGAATTGGTCAAAGACTACGGTATCCTGGCGATCATCGCTAAACCATTGTTTGGTCTGATGAGTTTCATCCATGGTCTGATCGGCAACTGGGGTTGGACGATTGTTGTGTTCACGATTTCTATCAAATTAGCGTTGTTCCCATTGTCCGCTGCTGGTTATCGCAGCATGGCAAAAATGAAAGTGGTGACGCCGAAGATGCAGGCCGTGCGTGAACGTTACAAAAACGATCCGCAAAAAATGAATCAAGCGATGATGGAGTTGTACAAAACCGAGAAAATCAATCCGCTCGGTGGCTGCTTCCCTATTTTGATTCAGATGCCCGTGTTCTTGTCGCTGTACTGGGTATTGCAAGCCAGCGTTGAAATGCGTGGCGCACCTTGGATGGGTTGGATCACTGATCTGACTTCACCAGATCCGCTGTTCATTTTGCCAGTGATTTACGCGATTTCGATGTATATCACCACTAAACTGAATCCGGCACCTGCAGATCCTATGCAAGCCAAAATGATGATGTTTATGCCATTGGCGTTCTCAGTAATGTTCTTCTTCTTCCCATCCGGTCTGGTACTTTACTGGGTAGTGAATAACATTCTGTCGATTGGCCAACAATGGGTGATCAACAATAAATTGATTCCACCTGAGCATAAAGTAAAGGCTTAAGCATTATTTGAGGGAACTGAAAGCTTCTCAAAAAGCGCCAAAGCCCAAAAAAGCCCGCTCGTCGCGGGCTTTTTTTATAGCAACCCGCTGAGGACATTAAAATTGTTTGTCGCATTTCCGTCACAAACTCGCCTATATTTCTGCACTTCTGCGGTGCAAGCAAAGATAATTTGAACATGATCTACGACCCTATCCCCATCGCCGCCATCGCCACCGCCCCCGGACGCGGAGGTATTGGTGTGGTTCGCATCTCCGGTAAAAATCTGGCACCAGTCATGAGTGCCTTGTTTGGTGCAACCCAACTCAAACCACGCCATGCGAGTTACCTGCCATTTACACAGGAAGATGGCACCGTTATCGATCAAGGTATTGCGATTTATTTCAAAGCTCCACATTCCTACACCGGTGAAGATGTGCTGGAATTGCAAGGTCACGGTGGCCCGGTTGTGATGCAAATGCTGTTAAGCCGCTGCCTCGAAGCAGGTAAAGCATCGGGTTTGCGTTTGGCCGAACCGGGCGAATTTACCCAGCGTGCATTTTTAAATGACAAACTCGACCTCGCTCAGGCCGAAGCAGTATCGGATTTGATTGAAGCATCGACGGAAGCCGCGGCCAAATCCGCATCGCAATCGTTGTCTGGTGCGTTTTCAAAAGTCATTCATGATCTTGTCGACAAGGTTGTTCACCTGCGCATGCTGGTCGAAGCGACGCTGGATTTTCCTGAAGAAGAAATTGATTTTTTAGAAAAATCGAATGCGCGTGGTCAACTCAGCACCATACAAACGGCTTTGCAAAAAGTGTTTGACCAGGCTGCACAAGGCGCTTTGTTGCGTGCCGGTTTGAATATCGTTTTGGCTGGTCAGCCTAACGTTGGTAAATCTTCTTTGCTCAATGCACTGGCAGGCGATGATGTGGCGATTGTCACGCCGATTGCGGGAACCACACGTGATAAGGTCACCGAAACAATTCATATCGAAGGTATTCCGCTCAACATCATCGACACCGCTGGCATACGTCATGAACATGATGATGTAGAACCCGGCGGCATTTTGAATGTGATCGACACCGTAGAACGTATTGGTATCGAACGCACCTGGGCGGAAGTTGAAAAAGCGGATGTGATTTTACATTTGCTCGATGCCAGCCGTGGCCCGACGCGCGCCGATGAAGCGATTGTCGCGCGCTTCCCGGATGGTGTTCCGGTGATACGTGTCTGGAACAAAATCGACATCTCTGGTCACCACGCCAGTGTTGACCAGATGGAAGATGCGACCCACATTTATCTTTCAGCGCAAGACCATATCGGTATCGATTTACTGCGCACAGAATTGCTGCGCATCGCAGGTTGGGAACAAACTGGCGAATCTTTATACCTCGCCCGCGAACGCCACCTGATCGCCCTTAAACATGCGCACGAACATCTGCAAACCGCTGCAGAATACGCCGCGCAAAACGATCAGTCGCTGGATCTGTTTGCGGAAGAATTGCGCCTGACGCAGGACAGACTCAATAGCATCACCGGTGAGTTTTCTTCTGACGATTTGCTGGGCGTGATTTTCTCGCGGTTTTGTATTGGGAAATAAAGCGCGGCAAATCGTATTGTGTGGAGCGGGTACAATCTGCGCCTATCTTTGGGCGGCTGAAAATGGCGGGTTGCACGTATCCTACACGCTGTTATCCAAGTCAATCCTGATGCCACTCCTTTTTGCGTTAATTTTGAACCCTTTTTAATGTGTAAAACGATCGCTCTTCGTAGAGCCAAGCCGGGTGTGGCCCGGCAGCCACTTACTTTTCTTTGCTTCGCCAAAGCGAAGTAAGCAAAAGAAAGGCGACGCTGAGACTTTGCCCTGCGGGTGCCGTCACTGCGTGTCGGCAAAATTCGTGCGTAACGTAAAACGGGAAAGTGTCGAAACTTGCTGCGCTCAGACAACGACACTTTCTGATCCGTTTTCCGTGAAGCACGAATTGCTTTGTCTAACGCGGTGAAAATCAAAAGCGATATTGCCTTGGGTGCGGAGACTTAATCGTATCAGGGCGGGTTGCACCCGCCCTACGCAATGCGCAACCAAGAACAACGCTCCGCAAAACCTCGCTTGCGTATGTTTGGGCCGCATCATATTTTGAACATTACGGACAGACAAAGGTCAGCGTTTTTCTTCCTTTGTTTCCGGATGCGTCGGTAGCAGAAAAAGTAACGTAATACTTACGTCCGCTAACATTTTTCAACGTCACAGTTCGCACATCAGAGCCAACTTGAGCTTTAACGTCACCCTGGGGCAACTGCTTGTCTGATTTAACTGATTCTAAAATAATCGTCGGTGCTACATCATAGTTATCAGTTGCACTAACAGAAAAGCTGAGTATGCTGGTTGTCGGATCAGGATGTGTGACTTGTAAAATGGACGCCGAGACAGATGGAGGAGTGGTGTCGCCTTTTTTTATAGGAACAGTAACTATGTCGTCACCAATAGAAACGGTTGCATGACCTTTGACATATCCGGGGTCATCTTTTTCTAAGGTAATTGAAAATGTATCCCAAGTTTTACCCGGAGGTAATAAATTTGCTTGCTTTGTTGGAGTAGGCGTACCCGTTACATTTCCAGCTCTTGGATGAATTTGAAGTTCTTTATTACCCTCAATCCACTCAATTGAGAACTTCGGACTTTCGTCGGAATACCGAACTGCCGCGCCCCAACCGACGGGAGAACTTGTCTTGTCGGGCGAAAGCCAAAAAGACTTAGACAGGGAGGTTGGTGGTTCACTCAGTTCTACCGCTGGTGCATCTGGATTCCAGCCTATCGTCACGGCATTAATTGGTTTTGATCCGATATTTGTCACTTTATATTGATAAGTTACCAATCCACCACGGTGAAGTGGCCAGACTTCGACTGACACTGGAACGTCGGAACTAGCACTAGCTACATTGAGTCCACAGAAAGATAAAGAACAAGCCAGCACCGTCAAGGCGGTATATTTAATCATCATCTTATTAATCCTTAATGAGGTTCATACTGTACATGGTCGTTACTTACAGGTCTCGACATAGAGCATGCTGCAGCGGTCGTATCTGCAACAGCCTCTGGTACTCCTGATATATCGACAGCGTTTCCACTTGAATGCCGCGATGTTAAACCTGGTTGGTGAACCATGCGGTGTTGAGTAAATTCATTTTTAACGTTGAGTTTAGTTGTCGCACACGCTGCGGAGGAGTCATTTTTTAGAAGTTGCCATTTATCCCAAACTTCGCGCAAGTGATTTTGATATTCCTGAGGGCGGTAGCCTGAAGTCGGAAACGCTCGAGGAATACGCTGTTGAATGCATGTAAGTCCATTATTGACTGCGGAGCTAACGTTACCAAGGTCGGGAGAACGAGAAAACTCGCCATTCTCATATGCATCCGCTGCCGCTGTGACCGGAGCCAAGGGGGGAACTGAACATTTTGGCAGACAGTATCTTTCAATTCTGTCTGGCTCAGAGGTGCAAAAAAATGTCCCCATTCCCACTCTTGCGGTATTGGCAAGCGATTGGCATTCTGATGTTCCCGGGATTGCTCCCGTTGCTTTATAAAGTGGAAAGCATATTTCATCACCTTGATCGGCGTACGCAAAACTCGTACTCATTAAAGTATAAAACACGACGGCAATTTTATGTTTATTCATCGATAACATATCCTTTATTGTTTATTCTTTTAGTGCCCGGAAGAAACAACATCTCTGTTTAACTAAGATCAATCGTTTTATAATTTTTCAAATTAGCAACTATTTGAATTTGAGAATCGTAATTTGGAAGGCACTGATTTTCAACATAAACCGCGATTTCTAAAGTTTTTTTTGTTGCTAAAATCACCCATCCTAATCTCGTGATGTCAGGCACTCTGTGAGTGTTGTATAAGATAAAAAGAAGTTTTCAAATGAACAGAAGGCTGGGGCGGAACGGGTTGTAGCCAGTCTACATTACTGAAATTTATTCCTTCACGATTTCTCTCTATGACCATGAAAAAACTGACTATCATCAGGCGCTTGCTTTCTTTCATACATACCGTAGTCTCTATCTACGCTGGCAATACGTAGCCGGTATTGTGAGAATATTGAATCGCGTCCGGCACTTTGTGCAGCTCTGTGGTGTTCTGTATTTCGCCAGACTTTCACCGCATCTTCATCGCGCCAGAACGATAAAGATAATAACTTGTCGGTGGACTGCAAACTTTGAAAACGTTCAATCGAGATAAAGCCATCGATGGTACGCAATTCGTCAGCCAGACTGGCGGCGATACGTAGATAATCGGGACGATGCAGCTCTTCCATTTGCACTTCAAAAATGACGGCAATCATTCATTTTCCTTGGTAAAAATTCCGGCAGGCGACCATTCAACGAGCGCCGGTAGCGCCAGTTCAACTGCCCCCATGCAATGTGTTGAGCCAATAAAACTTCAATCGCGCTATGTGAAATCGCCAATGCGATCGCCGTTCCCGGGCAGGCATGACGACCAGAACCAAAGCTGTAAAGGCGATGATTTGCTCGCGCAATATCAAATTCAAGTGGCTGTACATGGATTGCCGGATCAATATTCGCCGCGGCTAGTAATAACAAGATTCTTTCTCCAGCACGCAGATGGATGCCCGCAACGACGGTATCCGAGATGACAAAGCGGCGTGTATTTTGAACAGGGGAATGCAAGCGGCATGCCTCAGTGACAAAAGCGGGAATTAATTTGGGCTGTTGCGATAATTGCTCGCGCTGATCAGGATATTGAATTAAGCAAGTCAGCGCGTTGCTGATCAATCCGCTACTTGCTTCATAGGTTTGGGATAACAAGCCAATCAGATTGCAGAGAATGGCATTTGCATTATTCCATCCTAGCTCTTTTGCCCTCGTTTGTATTTGCGCAATAAGGCTGTTCGGTTTTACAGTTTGCGTCTGTACCAACATATGGAATTCAGTGAGTAAAGTTTGTGCAGCTCTACTTGCGCTTTCAATCTCTGTCGTGCCGCTCAGTGGTGACAGGCAGAGCACAAATTGACTGATCGCATCAGTGATTAAAGGCAATGTCTTTGGTTCAAAACTGAGCAGGCTTGCAACGGTGTACAGAGGTAAGCGTTGAGCAAAATGATTGAGTGCATTTGCCTCTTCAAAATTTAACTCTGACGCAAGTTTGCTCGCGAGCTGTTTGCTCGTTTGATGTAGCTGAATCGGTTCAAATACCCTCAGACACTGCTGCATAACCATTTTCCCACAATGATGGGCATCACCTTCGTTCATCCGAATTAACAAAGAAAAAACCTCGCCAGCGCTAGTTCCTTGTAGCGCCAATGGCACTGCCTCACCGATAGGACGCACGGTGCAATCGGGTGAGGCTAAAATTTCCTCTATGTCTTGTGCTCGCGCGGCAATCCAGAGTTGATGCTGCTTGTCGTAGGACAGACCTGGTTGTTTTAGTAAGTGACTATAAAATTCATTTGCAGTTGGATGGTAAGCCGCACTAAGTAAGTCCATGGTGTTCATCATTTTTCCTTTGGCATAATTCTTTTTCAGGTGCAGAATACGGACAAATGATCAATCACACTTCGTTGCCTATCAAACTATGGATGCAGATTTTGCCGACACCCGTTTAGCCCGACTGGCCGCCGCCATTGCAGAACCAGCGCGAGCGCGTATGTTATGCAGCTTGATGGATGGGCATGCGCGCACTGGCACAGAGTTGGCCGCAATCGCTGAGATAGGTACGTCAACCGCGAGCGTGCATCTGGCAAAACTCAAAGAGCAGCAATTGGTACAAGTGATTGCTCAGGGTAAACATCGTTACTACCAGCTTGGTAGCAGCGAAGTTGCTGCTGCGCTTGAATCTTTGCTGGCGATCGCTGGTGCACCGCAGCCACGTTTTAAACCCTCAACTCCGCCGCGCTTACGCCATGCGCGTACTTGTTACGATCATATGGCGGGAGAGCTGGCGGTGAAATTACATGATTCTTGCGTACAACAAATCTGGCTGGTCGGCGACCAGCAAGATAACAGCGTTTATGAATTAAGCCAGGCTGGTGAGCAGGCACTGACTAACTTGGGCATTGATGTTGATCTGACGCGCCAGTCGCGCCGCCGCTTTGCATGTACTTGCCTGGACTGGAGCGAACGGCGTCCGCATTTGGGTGGCGCTTTAGGCGCTGCCTTACTCGCGTTGAGTCTGAAGCATAAATGGCTGGAACGTGATCTCGATAGTCGTGCCCTGAGTCTGACGCGGGAGGGGAAAAAGCAGTTTCAAAGGCATTTTGCGATTGTTATTTGACGATCGAATGCCCTTGAGAACGCCATCAAGTAGGTCGGGTGCAGCCCGCGCGGATCTTTGTGCGGCTGAAAATGGCGGGTTGTACCTGCCCGACTGTACTGTGTTTTCGCTGATTTTTCTGTATGGCAAATATCAAAAACTAGCAGCAAAATCGTAGCTGCCTATGTTAAGGTATGGGCACTTATTTTTACGTTTTGCATCATGTGTCAATTACTTGGAATGAATTGCAACACCCCGACGGATATCGTGTTTAGTTTCACGGGGTTTTCTACGCGCGGCGGTTTAACCGACGAACATAAAGATGGCTGGGGTATCGCCTTTTTTGAAGGCAGTGGGGTGCGGCTGTTTGTCGATCATCAGCCTGCGGTCAGTTCTCCGGTGGCTGATTTGATTAAAAGTTATCCGATCAAGTCTAAAAACGTGATTGCCCACATCCGCAAAGCAACGCAAGGCGAAGTGATGCTGGAAAACTGTCATCCGTTTGTGCGTGAATGCTGGGGGCGTTATTGGGTGTTTGCACATAACGGTGACCTGAAGAATTTTGCACCTGCGCTCAATGGTAGTTTTTTACCGGTCGGCACCACGGATAGCGAGCTGGCGTTTTGTTATTTGTTGCAACAGATGCGTAGCCGCTTTGGCGAGGTGATACCAGGCATGCCGGAACTGGCAGATTTTATGCGTGAGATTACCGCAGAGATCGCTGCCTTTGGTACTTTCAATATGATGCTATCAAATGGTGAGGCGTTGTTTGCGCATTGTTCTACTAAATTGCATTACATCATCAGACAGTATCCTTTCCCTGTCGCCAATTTATCGGATGAACAAATGACAGTGGATTTCTCTCAGGTGACCACACCAAATGACAAAGTGGCTGTGATCGTGACGGAACCTTTAACCGATAATGAAACCTGGACCCAATTTGCACCGGGACAAATGACGGTGTTTGTTGATGGCGACTTGGTGCAGTTTGCATCTGCCGGAGGTGCAGCATGAGTTCACGTCTGGTTGATCAACTCGATACTAATTTATTGCGCGTGTTGCATACCTTGCTGACGGAACGCAGCGTGACCCGCACCGCCATGAAGCTGGGGCAATCGCAACCAGCGATTAGCAATATGCTCAAACGTTTGCGCGACATCACGGGAGACGCGATTCTGGTGCGTGGCAAAAACGGGATGACGCCAACCCAGCGTGGTCAGGAATTATTGCTGCTGGCGCGTCAGGGTCTGGGTGTGATGGAAAACATTGCCAGCCCGGCACCTGCTTTTGTGGCTGCGACTACACAACGGGTATTTCACCTTGGTGCTCCAGACTATCTGAGCGTGTTGTTGATCCCTATGGTGATGGAAAAAGTGCGTGAACTGGCGCCGAATGCAGGTCTGGTGATCCATGCGTTGAACGCCGGATTTGACTATGCAGCGGCACTGGAAACTGGTGAGCTTGATTGCGTGATTGGTAATTGGCCAGACCTGCCACAGCATCTCCACATTGCGCAGCTATTTGAAGATGAAGTCGTGTGCATGGTGAACCGCAAACATCCGGTCGTCAGCAAAGGTTTATCGCTGAAATACTATCTGGAAATGTCGCATCTGGCACCAACACCGTACATGATCGGACACCGCAGTATTATTGATGGCACACTCGCTGAGCAAGGATTGAAGCGCAAGATTCAAATGACGATTCCTTACTTTGGTATGGTGCCGTATGTGTTGTCGAAGACCGATCTGGTGTTCACGACCAGCCGCAGCTTTGCGGTGCAATGCGCAAAAGACTGGCCAATCGAAGTGTTGCCTATGCCTATCCCTATGCCAAAAATGCAGTTCTTCATGCTCTGGCACGAGCGTGTGCATGCGGCGGCAGAAGTGCAGTGGTTGCGTAAAATTGTGGCAGAAGCTGCGGGTGAAGTTTACGCATAAGGTTGATGCAAGAAAATCAGGGCCCAATCTGATTGTTATCGATTGCAATCAAATAAAAAAACCTCGCTGCTTCATCATCTGAAGCGCGAGGTTTTTACTTTGTAAAACGGCTTAGTTCGTTCAGCAATGCGTCCAGAAATTAACCTGGTACTTTACCTTCTACGCCTTCGACGTAGAATTTAATTTCATGCAGGAATTTGTCGTCAGCAACGACATCTTTACCCAACACTTCTTTACCAGTATTGTCTTTCAGCGGGCCTTTCCAGATCGGTGCTGTGCCGTCGATTACGCCTTGACGTTTTTCGGCGATGAGTTTTTTCACATCGTCAGACAAAGTCGCGTTGAAGTACTTTAGATCGATCATGTTTTCTTTAAGACCCCACCAGGTGGAACCTGATTTCCATTTGCCGTCCATGACATCGCCAATGCGCTGGATATAGTAGCCGCTCCAGTCGATCGTCGATGCTGCAACGTGGGCTTTAGGACCGAATTTGGTCATGTCGCTGTCCCAGCCAAACGCCAATACATTTTTTTCTTCAGCAGTCTGTACGACGGCTGCGGAATCAGTGTTTTGCATCAACACATCGACGCCCTGACCAACCAAAGTGGTGGCCGCTTCACGTTCTTTGCCCGGATCAAACCATTTGTTCACCCACACGACTTTGGTTGTGGCTTTTGGATTCACGCTGCGTGCGCCGAGTTCAAACGAGTTGATATTGCGCAGCACTTCTGGAATAGGTACAGAAGCGACGATACCCAATTTGCCAGATTTGCTGAGCTTACCAGCCGCAACACCAGCGAGGTAAGCACCTTCGTAAGTGCGAACGTCGTATTGCGCTAAGTTGTCGGCGGTTTTGTAGCCAGTGGCGTGTTCAAATTTGACGTCAGGGAAATCTTTAGCGACTTTCAACATCGCTTCCATGTAGCCAAAGGTGGTACCGAAAATGACTTTGTTACCTTGGTTTGCCAGATCGCGGATCACGCGTTCTGCATCAGCGGCGCTTTCAGGAACGTTTTCGACAAACGTGGTTTTGACTTTGTCACCGAATTTGGCTTCGACCAGTTTGCGCGCAGCATCATGCGCAAACGTCCAGCCTGCGTCACCGACGGGGCCAACGTAAATAAAGCCAACTTTTAATGGTTCAGCAGCGGCAGCCGGTGCTGCAGCAGCACTAGCCGGAGCAGCGGCGACTTCTGGTTTGGCTTCTTCTTTTTTACCGCAAGCTGCCAGACCAAGGGCGGCTAGCGAGATTGCTGCGACCAGGGTTTTTCTACGGGAAATTTTCATCATCAGTTTCCTTCGGTGAACAAAAAATGGTTTTTAAACTTTAATTTAATTTCTAACACTTGCTGTAAAACACCTGCGTTGCAAATCAAGGACGGAATGGCTTACCCAGCGAGGCTGGCATATTTAAACGAATCCAATCCGGATTGCGTGAAATCAGTACCAAGACGACGATGGTTGCCACATACGGCAGCATAGACAAAATCTGGGAAGGAATCGCAATGCCGATTGACTGGAAATAAAACTGCAATATCGTCACGCTACCGAATAGCAATGCACCGAGCAAGACTCGTGCCGGACGCCAGGTCGCAAAAGTGGTCAGCGCCAAAGCGATCCAGCCACGTCCCGCAACTAGGCCTTCTACCCACATTGGCGTGTAGACGATGGACAAATACGCACCAGCAATCCCGCAGCATGCACCACTAAACAGCAGCGCTACATAACGGATTTTACGAACCGGATAACCCAACGCATGTGCGGATTCTGGCGATTCACCAATGGCACGTAAGACCAGGCCGGCACGGGTGCGATACAAAAACCAGATGATGCCAGCACACAACGCCAGGCTGAAATACACGGCCCAATGCTGATCAAATAAGGCTTTGCCAAAAAATGGGATCTCCGCCAGGAACGGTATGCCGTGGCTACCTGGCGCCAAAGATTGACCAACAAAGGACTGACCGATAAACGCCGAAAGACCCGCGCCAAAGATCGACAACGCCAGACCGGTGGCGACCTGATTGGTGGCCAGTACCAATGCCAGCCACGCAAACAAGCTGGCCATCAACATGCCTGCAACGGCACCCGCTAAAAAGCCAAGTGCCGGTACATTGGTTTGATGGGCGACGGCAAAGCCAACAATGGCGGCGACCAACATCATGCCTTCCGCACCCAGATTGAGCACACCTGCACGTTCATTGATCAGCAAGCCAAGGGCGGCGATCAGCAATGGTGTACCAGAATTGATGGAGGCGGCGATAAGAGCTGCAAAATTTTCCATAATACTTATTTCTTCCAACGAAGGCGGTAATTAATCAGCGTGTCGCAAGCCAACAGCAAAAACAGCAACATGCCTTGAAACAGACCGGTAATGGCAGAAGGCAAACCAAGGCGCGATTGCGCTAATTCACCACCGAGATAAAACAGCGACAACACCAGACCACCCAAAATACTGCCGATCGGATTCAGACGCCCGATAAACGCGACAATAATCGCCGCAAAACCATAGCCAGGTGAAATCGAAGGCAGCACCTGACCAATAGGACCCGCCACTTCAAACGCACCCGCCATACCGGCAAAACCACCGGAGATCAGCAAGGATGTCCATAAGGCTTTACGACTCGAAAAACCAGCATAACGCGCTGCCAGTGGTGCCAGCCCGCCGACCGTTAAGCGATAACCGGCAAAGCTGCGATACACAAACACCGCCATCACTGCACTGGCAATCAACATCACCACAAAGCCAATATGCAAGCGGCTGCCAGCCATTAAATGTGGCAACAGATACTCGCTGGAAAACACTTTGGATTGCGGGAAATTCATGCCATTCGGATCTTTTAGCGGACCATTGACCGCATACATCAACAACAATTGCGCGATGTAGGTCAGCATCAGCGAGACCAGAATTTCATTAGCGTGAAATTTATCCTTCAACAGCGCAGTGATCGATGCCCACAAACTGCCACCGATGACACCAGCCAACGTGGCCAGCACCAATACCGTGCCGCCAGATAAGCCAGGCGTACCATTATCAAAAAACAAAATCGTTGAACCTGCTGCCAGACCACCCGCAATCAGTTGACCCTCCGCGCCGATATTCCAGACATTGGCGCGATAACAGACCGACAAACCAAGTGCGCATAACACCAGCGGCGTGGTTTTCATGAGCAATTCTGCAATCGCCGGGGCATTGCGGACGGGTTCAATTAAAAAGACTTGCAGACCGACGAGTGGATTTTTGCCCAAGGCCAAAAATACCAGACCACCAAAAAATATCGTCAGCGCCAAGGCCAGAACGGGCGACAAATACGCCATATTGCGCGACGACGCAGCGCGTAATTCCAGCTTAAGCATAAGCGACCCCTGTATTTCTGGTCGCGTTCACGTCCCATAAACCACTCATCCACAATCCTATCTGTTCTCTGCTGGCCAATTCAGTCGCAATGGATGGCGACAAACGGCCTTTGGCGATCACATGCATGCGATCACATAATTCAAACAATTCGTCGAGTTCTTCAGAAATCACTAACACCGCGCAACCCGCTTGTTTCAGTTTGCGGATTTCTGCATGAATTTGTGCTGCGGCACCGACGTCCACGCCCCAGGTAGGCTGAGCAACGATGAAGACTTCCGGTTCACGCATGATTTCCCGACCGACAATAAATTTCTGCAAATTGCCACCCGACAAGCTGCGCGCCAGGGCTGCAGGGCCGGAGGCTTTCACACGGAAACGGCTGATGATGTCGCTCGCAGCTTGTATCGTGTGTTTGAAATTAATCATGCCATGCCGGACAAACGGTGCTTTTTGCTGCGACAGCAACATATTGTCGGTCAGGCTCAGTTCTGGCACGGCGCCGCGACCGAGGCGCTCTTCTGGTACCAGACTTTGTCCCAGGTCGCGTCGGGCGTTCGGGCCTCGGTTGCCGACTGGTTGGCCTTTTAGCGTAATCATTTTGGCTGCCGGACGACGGTCTTCGCCGGACAAGGCGGCTAACAATTCTTGTTGTCCATTGCCTGAAACACCTGCGATACCAACGATTTCTCCGGCAAATAATTCCAGATTGATATCGTCGAGTGCGGTTGCAAACGCATGCGCTTTGGGTAGTGTCAGTTGTTGTATGCGCAATTTTGATGCGCCAGTCTGACTCGTTTTATCTGGGGTGTGCTGTGGAATCGTATCGCCGATCATGAGGCGCGACAGGCTGGCGGCAGTTTCTTGCGCCGGATCACAATGCCCGGTCACTTTGCCCATACGCATCACGGTCGCTGAGTGGCAGAGTTCGCGGATTTCATCGAGTTTGTGACTAATGTACAAAATGCTGCATCCTTCAGCGGCAATTTTGCGCAAGGTCACGAAGAGTTTTTGTACTGCCTGGGGAGTCAGAACCGAGGTCGGTTCGTCAAGGATCAACAATTGCGGATGGGTGAGGAGGGCGCGAACAATCTCTACACGCTGTCGCTCACCGACGGATAAGGTATGCACATGGCGATGCGGTTCCAGTTCCAGACCGTAATTCGCGCCGGTTTGACGAATTTGCTCTGCCAGTTCATCCATATCGACACCAGCATCCAGACCGAGTGCAATATTTTCTGTGACTGTGAGCGTGTCAAACAACGAAAAATGCTGAAATACCATAGAGATGCCGAGTTTGCGCGCATCTTGTGGATTGGCAATGTTGACCTCTTGACCATTCCAGAGCATGCGACCAGAATCGGGTTTGACAGCACCAAAAATAATTTTCATTAACGTGGATTTGCCAGCACCATTTTCGCCTAACACCGCATGGATTTCACCAGGGGCAACGCTGAGATGAATATGGTCGTTGGCGACTACCGCGGGGTAGCTTTTGCAAATATCAGCGAGCGCTAATCTGGGCAATATCGGTGAAGCAGTAGAAGTCACGTGTACCTTTCCAACATGTATATCAGCGCTCAATGCGAGATGGAGCGCTTAAAATAAGCCTGAGGGCAGCAGAAAAAACCTGATCCCTTGAAGCAAGATGACCAGCATAAAAACAGCGACAACAACTCAGGTTAGGGAGATTGCAGCGCGGACATCATCATGAAATAGGCATGTTGAGTATTCAGGCAGCATTATAAATCCCCTTGGGGTAGATTCACAAAACCAAAATTGCTCTGAAATCATTCACGTTGGTGCGGGTGGGGCCGCTAATGATTAAATTTTCTAATGTTGAGAAAAACGTATAAGCATCGTTGTTTTCCAACATCGTTTTTGGATATAAATCATTTTCACTCGCGCGCCGCAATGATCCGGGGTCGCAAACCGCGCCGGCATTGTCTTCTGAGCCATCAATACCATCGGTATCACAGGCCAGTGCATAGATGTCAGGATGACCATCTAAGGCGACCACCAGACTCAATAAAAATTCTGCATTACGCCCGCCGCGACCATTACCGCGCACGGTGACCGTGGTTTCTCCACCTGAAAGTATCACGCACGGCTTTTGAAAAGGTTGACCGTTTTTGGCAACTTGCCGGGCAATCGCTGCATGCATGACGCCGATATCGCGCGCCTCGCCTTCTATGCCGTCAGACAAAATATGAGCCGTCATACCCACCTCGCCTGCGGCATACGCTGCGGCGTCTAAAGCGTGTTGAGCGGTCGCGATGATGTGGTGGCTATGGCGGGCAAAACGCGGGTCGTTGGAATCGGGTGTTTCGCCACGACCTGATTGTAAATGTTCAACAATATTCGCCGGAACAGCGATCGCATATTTTTGTAAAATCGCTAAGGCATCGGCGCATGTGCTGTCATCCGGTAGCGTTGGCCCACTAGCGATGATATTCGCATCATCACCTGGTACATCGGAGATCAGCAAAGTCACGACCCGCGCCGGAGCGCACGCCAGTCCAAGGCGTCCGCCTTTGATTGCTGATAAATGTTTGCGTACGCAATTCATTTCATCAATCGCTGCGCCACTTTTGAGCAGGGCTTTGTTGATGGCTTGCTTTTGTTCTAAGCTAATCCCTTCCGCTGGCAAAGCCAGCAGCGCCGAACCACCGCCAGAAATCAGACACAGAACCAAATCATCCTCACTTAAACCTTGTACCATTTTCAAGATACGCTGCGCTGCTTGTTGTCCGGCGACATCTGGGACAGGATGCGCTGCTTCGATCACTTCGATATGCTGGCATGCTGCGCCGTGACCATAGCGTGTGACCACCAGGCCGGACAAAGCTCCGTGCCAATGTTGCTCCACCGTGCGTGCCATCGCCGCGGCGGCTTTGCCAGCCCCAATCACAATGGTGCGCCCTTTGGGTGGCGGTGGTAAAAACGCAGGCAAACATTTGTCGGCACTGACGGCATCGACAGCGGTCTGGTAGAGAGAAAGCAAAAAATCACGGGGCGAAGAAATGGTCATGGTGGCAGAGTAGTAAGATAGCGACTTGAATAAAAAAGCAGAGTCCGGGCAACAATGATTCAAGCTGTTGCCGCATTTTAAAATTGATCATAAACGATATGACTTACGATTTCAGTGAAGTAAATTCATCAATGCAAAAATACGTCGATCGTCAGATACTGGCCGGCGTATCAACCGCGGTGCTGGTGGGGCAAGATCTGGTGCACCAACATTGTGTTGGGTGGGCGGATAAAGAAAATGACATTGCCTTACGTGATGATCATTTGTTCAGGGTATTTTCAAATACGAAACTGATCACGTCGATCGCCATTCTGATCTTGATGGATGATGGCAAGCTGGCGCTGGATGATGCGGTTGAGAAATACTTACCGCAACTCGGAAACCGCCGCGTCTTAAAGCCGCATGCGACCAGTCTGGACGATACCGAACCTGCACGTTCGTCTATCACCATCCGTCAGTTACTGAACCATACTTCCGGTTTGAGTTATGGTTTGTTAGACCATGGCAGCATGATGTACAAAGCGTATAACGAGCGCAAAGTCTTAAATGCATTTCAAACACTGGAAGAAATGATTACCGTGTTGGAACCTCTGCCTTTAAGTTTTCATCCGGGCACAGCGTGGCAATATTCGATTGCGACCGATGTCTTATCGCGGGTTGTTGAAGTGGTCAGTGGCAGAAATTTTGAACAATTTATTCGTCTGCGCATACTCAATCCTTTGGGCATGGATGACACCAGTTTCTTTGTGCCAGAAAGTAAGCAAGGCCGACTGACGGCTTACTACGCTGGCGCAGACCCTGAAAATATCTTAAAGCGTGGTTTGCGCCGTCTGGATAAATCACCCTACCCGGGCGCATTTGTGACGCCAGTGCCACGCCTGTCGGGTGGCGGTGGTCTGGTCTCCAGCATGCACGATATGCTGGCGCTGATGCGCAGCATGCTTCCTGGTGGTGACGCATTGTTAAAGCCAGAAACTTTACATCTGATGATGCAAAATCACTTGCCTGCCGGCACAGGCATTAGTTTTCCGGGCATAGGCGATGTACCAGGCAAGGGATTTGGCTACGGCGGTGCGGTCACTTTGCGACCGTCTTCGATCGATCCACAAGGATCGGAAGGCGAATTTGAATGGGGCGGCATCGCGGGTACACATTGGTGGATTTCACCGCGTCACCATATTGCTGGTGTGTTAATGACACAGCGGTTGATGAGCTTCTGGTATCCGTTTTCGTTTGATTTCAAGCGCCTGGCATATAAGGCGGTTGGCGCGAAATAAGAAAAATTTGCAGGATGGGTTGTACTTGACCTGCAATACCTTCATGGTGTTTTTAAGCCAGGTTTAATTTTCCAGCCATGCTCCTCGCATACCATGGCGCCTGCAATTGAACCTCACTACTTTTTGGTCACTACAGAACTTCACTCATTAGGAGAAGTAAATTGAAACAACAATGGATGCGTCGCCTTGCGCTGATGAGCAGCATTATCGGTCTGGCCGCGTGTAGCAGCTTGGCGACGAAGCAGGTAGTACCTGTCAGCGTCAAAAATAAAAGTCCTTCTTTGCAGGCCTCCTGGGTTGTGATGGGTGAGAATGGAGAAGCGATTGCGCGGGCAATTACCACTGATACCGTATGTCCGGCGTTGATGCAAGATGGCGTAGCGCAAACGATGTCGGTACGTGCAGCAGCGGCAACGGTCGCGCAGCGCAAAACGGCAAGTAAGCCCGATGCTTCTAAGCCTTCCGAGTTTCCAGTCCTGACTTGTGAAGCGCCTCTGTCTAAAACGACTAAAACCGCCAGCATTGCTGGCCACGATTTACCAGTGCCCAAAGCCGTGGTGCAGAAAATCGTCGTGGTCGGTGATAGTGGCTGCCGTTTAAAGGCGGCTGATAATTATTTTCAGCCATGTAATGACGGCGAAAAATGGGCGTTCCGTTCTATGGTAGAAACGGCGGCAAAATTTAAACCGGATCTCGTATTGCACGTTGGCGATTATCAATATCGCGAGAACTCATGTCCGGAAGGTCATCCTGAATGTGCGGGCAGTCCTTGGGGTTATGGTTGGGATACCTGGCAGGCAGATTTTTTCAGCCCGGCGCAAGCTTTATTGAATGCCGCTCCATGGGTGGTAGTACGTGGTAACCATGAAAGCTGCGTTCGCGCCGGACAAGGCTGGTGGCGCTTCATGGATCCACGCGCTTTGCAAGCGGGGCGTGATTGCAATCTGGATCAGGATGATATGACTGGCGATTACAGCGCACCGTATGCAGTTCCATTGGGTAGCGTCGGCGGTCAATCAGCACAATTCATTGTGTTTGATTCCTCTAAAGTGCCTTATAAAAATATCCCTAAAACAGATCCTTCGCATCAGATCTATCTGGATCAGATGAAAGCAGTCAATCAATTGGCAGAAAAAGCAGATTTTAATTTGTTCACCAATCATCATCCGATTCTCGGTTTAAGCGTAGAGAAGAAAGTCAGTGGTGGACTCGACGTCAAACCTGGTAATGGTGCTTTGCAAGACATCATGCAAGAAGTGAATCCGGCGCGTTTGTTTTCACCTAAAATCCAGGTCGCAATATCTGGCCACGTGCATTTGTTTGAAGCCTTAACTTTCTCGAACGATTATCCTACCCAGTTTGTGTCAGGCAACGGCGGGTCGTCATTGGATATCCCTTTGAAAACGCCGTTGGCTGCTGGCGTAACTCCTTATCCAGCGGCGCAACTGGCGCATTTTAGTAATTCCAATGACGTTGGTTTTATGACTCTCGAACGCCAGCCAAATTACTGGAAAGTTCAGGCCTGGAATAAAAATGGTCAGCTGATGACCGAATGCCGAATGCAAGAAAAAAGCACGCAATGTCATCACGTTGCTGAATAAATAAACACCTCGCTAATCGTATTTTTATCAACGGAGCCACAGGGCTCCGTTTTTTATGAAAATTGAAATTTTGATGAAAATTAAGAATATTGCGCGAAGTTGTGTGTATTTTGTTGGATTTTGTAGAATAATAGCCTTATTTTAATTGGCCTTAGTGCAATCTGAATTTAATATTTTCACAAAAAGAATTATAAATTTCTTATGCTTGTCATTTCTCTTTGATATTTAAGTAGTATAGTCAAATCTGATGTTCGGTCTTTGTAGCATTTTTTGATGTCTGGATCTTTTCTGGAGCACGTCATGAAATTGTTTTACGATTTACGAATTGCATCAAAGCTCTTATTGGGCTTCGTTTCTTTACTGATATTGACCAGCTTTCTTGGCATCTTCTCGGTCTATCAACTTTCTAGTGTTAATCAAACTACCGTCGATCTGGGTGCGAACTGGATGCCCAGTGTGAATGCCGCGATGGGCATTAAAGAGCGTATGTCACGTTTGCGCACACAAGAAATGCAGATAGTCTTGTCTGCCGGTGACCCCGCCAACGTAGATAAATATGCCAAGCGTTTTGACGAATACGCAGTCGAACTTAAAAAATACGAAGAGCAATACGTCAAATTGATTTCGACCAATGAAGAAAAGGTCTATTACGCCGATTACCTCAAATTGTGGGATCAATACCTGACTGAATCAAAAAAAATCAGAGAACAAGCCCGCGCGGGAGATAAAGACGCAGCGATGGCAACCCTACGTGGTGCTTCGTCAACTTTAAATGCGCAGATATTGACCTTTGCTGACAAGATCGTGAAGATCAATGTCGATGGTGGGATGGCGTCGTATCAAACCAGTGCTGAAATTTATAAATCATCCAAAATCTGGATTATTTTTCTTTGTGTTGCCAGCGTTAGTTTGGGCCTGGTACTCGCATTTTGGATAGCACGTGTGGTTTCCAGACCTTTACAAGCAGCAGTGCGTATCGCGAAGACGGTCGCTTCGGGTGATTTAAGTAGTGATATTTATGCCGATACAAAAGACGAAACCGGACAACTACTGCAAGCCTTAAAAGAAATGAATGGCAATCTGTTGTCTGTTGTGCGTGAAGTCCGGCAGGGCACAGATACGATTGCCACGGCATCCACCCAAATCGCCAACGGTAATATGGATTTGTCTGCGCGTACAGAAAGTCAGGCGGGTTCGTTAGAAGAAACCGCATCCTCGATGGAGGAGCTGACTTCTACCGTGAAACACAATAGTGATAATGCCCGCCAGGCGAATCAATTGGCACAGTCGGCAACCGCGATTGCGCTGCGTGGCGGCGACGTGGTGTCGCGTGTGGTGAATACCATGGACTCGATCAATGTTTCTTCTAAAAAAATCGTCGATATTATTTCGGTTATTGACGGTATTGCATTTCAAACCAATATTCTGGCATTGAATGCGGCTGTCGAGGCGGCACGTGCGGGTGAACAAGGGCGTGGGTTTGCGGTGGTTGCATCGGAAGTCAGAAATCTCGCACAAAGGTCAGCAAGCGCTGCCAAAGAAATTAAAGTGCTTATTGATAACTCCGTCGCACAAGTCACACAAGGCACGCAGCTCGTTGCAGAAGCGGGCGCCACCATGAATGAAGTGGTAAGCAGCGTGCAAAAAGTCAATGACGTCATCAATGAAATCACTTCCGCTTCGACTGAACAGAGTTCAGGTATTGATCAGGTCAATACCGCCATCATTCAAATAGATCAGATTACTCAACAAAACGCGGCACTGGTCGAAGAGGCCGCAGCTGCAGCTGCTTCGTTGCAAGAACAGGCGAGCCACTTAATTCGCGTGGTTGGTGTGTTTAAGCTTGATCATAAAGAGCATACAAATAATGCGTTTTTGCAACTTGCTTAGTGTGATGAGTTTGGTACGTGTCCAATGAACGATGCAACGTAGCTGGTTGGAAATTTTCAGTGTCGTACTACTTTTTCTAGTGTCAATACATGAATGATGGAGTTGAAAATGATGTTTTTTAATGATCTGAAAATATCCGCCAAGTTATTGGTTGGCTTTATTTTGTTGTTGATACTCACGGCTTTTATCGGGATTTTCTCGATCTATGAGCTGTCGAGCGTCAATAATTCCGCCACAGAATTAGGTACCAACTGGATGCCAAGTGTGAAAGCCGCAATGGGAATCAAAGAAAGAGTCTCGCGGATTCGCTCTCAGGAGGCGCAGATGGTGTTTGCGGAAAGCCCTGAAGAAATTGATAAGTATGTAGGGCGTATCAAAGAAGCGGTGACAGGTCTCAAAGAAAGCGAGGCAGCATATAGTGCTTTAATTTCTGAGCCCGATGAAAAGGCGGTGTATGCGGAGTATGTGCAAAAAGCCACTGAATATTTGCAGATCACTGACAAAATGATCGCTTTAAAAAAAGCGGATAATTCTCCTGATGCTGTGGCTTTGATGCGTGGTGATTCATCGAAAATCAATACTAAAATGCGGGAATTGGTTGATAAGATGGTTCAGATTAATTCTGATGGTGGGGTCAAGGCGTATCAATCCGGCATCAGCGTGTATGAACATTCACGGATGTTGATTATTATTTTGTTGGCGGTGAGTCTGGGCATCGGCTTATTTCTGGCGTTCTCCATCGCTGGTATCGTTGCACGACCTTTGGAACATGCCGTCAAGGTTGCTCAAACCGTGGCAGCTGGTGATTTGACCAGCCATATTAAAGTGACGAGCAAAGACGAAACGGGCTTATTACTACAGGCACTCAAAGATATGAACGACAGCTTGATGAAAGTTGTGACGGAAGTGCGGAACGGTACGGACGAAATTGCGCATGCTTCGTCAGAAATTGCTCACGGCAATATGGATTTATCGAATCGCACCGAAAATCAAGCGAGTTCATTGGAAGAAACGGCATCATCGATGGAAGAAATTACCTCGACCATACAACACAATGCTGATAATGCACGTCAGGCGAACCAATTATCCCATTCAGCCTCTGAAGTTGCGCAGCGCGGTGGACAAGTGGTTTCGCAAGTGGTGAGTACCATGGGTTCGATCAATGATTCTTCGAAAAAAATCGTCGATATTATTGCCGTCATTGATGGCATTGCGTTTCAAACCAATATTCTGGCTTTAAATGCTGCTGTGGAAGCCGCACGCGCAGGCGAGCAGGGACGCGGGTTTGCGGTGGTTGCTTCGGAGGTGCGTAACCTTGCGCAACGCTCAGCCAGCGCCGCAAAAGAGATTAAAGAATTGATTAATGATTCGGTTGATAAAGTGTCAGAAGGTTCACGTCTGGTGGATCAGGCAGGAAGCACGATGAGCGAGGTCGTCGACAGCGTTAAACGTGTGAGTGACATCATCAGCGAAATTACGGCGGCGGGTCTGGAACAAAGTACCGGTATAGGTCAAATTAACGATGCCGTGATAGAAATGGATAGCATGACGCAACAAAATGCGGCCTTAGTTGAAGAAGCCGCTGCTGCTGCTGCATCTTTGCAAGAGCAAGCACAGCGTTTAAGTCAGGTGGTGAGTGTGTTTAAGCTTGATCGTGCACACGAAATGGAAAGCCATCAGCATGTAGCAAGATCAGTTGCTAAGCCCGTTGCGAAAGCGACGCCGGCTGCGAAAACAAATAAACCTGCGACCAAGGTATTGCCGAAACCAGCAAATGTCAGCAAAACTCAGGAAGCGAAAAAGGCAGCAACGCAAGCTGGTGGCGCAGATGAGTGGGAAGAGTTTTAGGCGCTTCGTCGTTTCGTAGGGAGGGTTATATCAAACCTACGTTTGGCCGCTATTCCCATCCGGTTTGAGCGGGGAAGC
This sequence comes from Undibacterium sp. Dicai25W, assembly GCF_049340505.1. NCBI lineage: Bacteria > Pseudomonadati > Pseudomonadota > Betaproteobacteria > Burkholderiales > Oxalobacteraceae > Undibacterium > Undibacterium sp. Dicai25W. Next base: position 72,163 of record NZ_JBMPOQ010000008.1, read on the forward strand.
GGCCAAAAATGATTAGCTCAATTCGCTTTGTTTAACGATCGTGCGTGAGATTAAGCCGTATTCTTTGGCCTCTTCTGCGGTCATCCAGTAATCGCGGTCGATATCGTTGGTGACGCGTTCCAGGCTCTGACCTGATTCGCGTGCGATCAAAGCGGCGATGCGTTCGCGGACTTTGACGATTTCACGCGCTTGAATGGCGATGTCGCTTGCCTGGCCACCGGCACCACCGCTTGGTTGATGGATCAAAAAGCGTGTATTTGGCAAACAAACGCGGCGTTCTTTTGGTACTGCCAAAAAGACGCTGACCGCTGCACTGCCAACCCAACCAGAGCCAATCATGTTAACCGGTACATCGATGAATTTGATCATGTCGTGAATGACATCGCCAGATTCTACGTGACCGCCAGGTGAGGACACCAGCAGCGTAATCGGCTCTTTAGATTCAGCCGCTAACGCAATCAGACGTTTGCTGACATCCGCAGCAAGCTTGTCATTGATGGTGCCAAACACCAGCACGGTGCGGGATTTGAATGCTTTCTCTTCCAGGAAAGGGCTGCGCGCTGTGTCGATGTTGTCGTTGTCTTTTTCGTCGGCCATATTGATGTCTATTGTTTGAGGGTTGAAGTTGAAGAGTGTTGTGCGGCCTTAGATGGCTGCGAATGCTGGTTTTTTCAAGTAAGTTTCTGCCAATCTGACCCAATAAGTAGCGCCGATAGGCAGCAAATCATCATTGAAGTCATAACTTGGGTTGTGCAGGTTGCAGGGGCCTAAGCCGTGGCCGATGTCGCGATGTTCGCCATCGCCGTTACCGATGAACACATAACAACCGGGTTTTTCTTGCAACATGAAGGCAAAGTCTTCTGCGCCCATGGTCGGTTCGACTTGTGCGTCAACGTTTTCGACACCAACAACGGCGCGCATGACTTCGGTCGCAAATGCAGTTTCTTTGGCGTGGTTGACCAGCGGTGGATAATTGCGCTTGAATTCAAAATCGACTTCAGCGTCAAATGCAGCAGCAGTGTGCTGTGCGATTGTCCGCATGCGCTGTTCTATCATATCGAGCATAGATGTGCTGAATGTACGCACCGTACCGACTAATTGTGCTTCATCCGGAATCACATTGGTGGCGCTGCCGGAATGAATTTGCGTGACCGATAATACGGCTGATTCTAGTGGGCTGGCATTTCGGCTGACGATGGATTGCCAACTTTGCGCAATCTGGATCGCGGCAATGATGGGGTCTATGCCTTTATGCGGCTGCGCCGCGTGCGCACCTTTGCCTTTAACGGTGACATAAAATTCATTCGACGATGCCATCATCGGGCCAGGTGTAACACCAAAGGTGCCGACTGCTGACCCTGGCCAGTTGTGCATACCAAATACCGCTTCCATCGGGTATTTTTCAAATAAACCGTCATCAATCATCGCGCGCGCACCGCCGCCACCTTCTTCTGCCGGCTGAAAAATCACGTACACCGTACCATTGAAAGGTTTGTATTTTGACAAATAATGTGCTGCGCCAAGCAACATCGCAGTGTGACCATCATGACCGCAGGCGTGCATTTTTCCAGCATGTTTCGATGTATGGGCAAACGTATTGATCTCTTGCATCGGCAAGGCGTCCATATCGGCGCGTAAACCAATGGCACGCTCGCTGCTGCCGTTGGTAATGATGCCGACGATGCCAGTACCACCCAAACCACGCACTACGGGGATGCCCCATTCTTGCAGTTTATTGGCGACAATTTCTGAAGTGCGGTGTTCTTCATAGCAAAGTTCTGGGTGGGCGTGGATGTCACGCCGGATTTGTTGAATTTCGTGTTGAAACTCAACAATAGGATCAATCAGTTTCATCGTAGTCTCCGGATGCTGCTGCAGTGGTTTTGTATATATGGCTGCAGATCGTGGCTTGAATGAGAAAGATACCAGATTCTTAGTCCCGTCGTATTATGCATGTCGCGACAAGGTGATAAAAAGATAAAATTTTCTTTAATGCTTTTGAATGAGATGAGGTTTTTAAGGCTGTAAACGGCAAAAATGGCGTACTTGCGTAGTTATTCGCGACAGTGATGAGCGGTATACGAATAATAAAGCAGACATCTATGTTGCGGTGCACTATAGTTACAGCTGTCTCCTCCAACACCTCCTAAGGTTTGGATTTACCCGCAACCGCAAGGTCGCGGGTTTTTTTTTGCCGTTTGTCCTTGATAAACGGATAGCAACGGGCAAAAATCGACACTGTCGATGGCTGAATATAAAGATTAAACTTGATTAAACTTAATTTAACGAGAATTTGTGAAAGTTAATACCTATTTAACGCGATGTTAGATACGCATTGGATGCTGGGCGATACACGCTGCTGTTTGGCTCTCATGCTGTAAAGTTCTCATGCGCATTCCGCATATGGCGCGAGTATTTCTGCAAAGAAATGAATAAGTTGATTAGATATATGATTTATGAATGTTTGATATACGAAAATAGTAGTTGGTGTATTTGTTGCGCTGCGATATAGTTACACCTGTCTCCTCCAACACCTCCTAAGGTTTGGATTTAAGCCCGCCTCGAGCGGGCTATTTTTTTATCTGCGTTTTGCTTTGTCCGCTATGCCGAGTTCAGCGGCGCTGAGTGATTAACCAACCGTCCAATTGCCATCGAGCGCGATTTCATCGCAATTAAAACCCTCACCGATGCGATCCATGACAATAAAATCACTTTGCTTGTGCAAGGCAATTAATGGGTGGTGCCAGACCCCACGCGCATAATTGACTCCCTGTAAGCCTTTGCAGATAAATGCCTGCATTTGTGTGGGATTAAATTCACCAGGTGGTGCCACGACCACCAGATATTCATCGTCTATATCTGAGGTCAATGGTACAAAAGCCTGACTGCCCAGGGGATGACGTTCCATCACCTCAATTGCCAGTGGCAAGGTTCTTGGTTGCGCGCGAAACACGCTGAGTATGGTTTTTCCATTCTGCGTTTGTGTATCAGCCATGGCTAAGGCATGAAAACGCTCGGTGGTGCCCTGATTGATAGGGTAATGGCGTGCGCCTTCTAGCATGATGACTTCACCAAATGGGGCAAACGCTTCTCGCGAAAGTGTTTGTAACGGTAGCTGTGGCATGGTCTTCTTTCTTTTTCAGGACTTTCGCTATCCAAAATGAACGAAAGCCCTGTCGATCTTGCTACGATCTTGCTCTTACGCCAGTCTGCTCAATAAACGCAAACGAGATACACCGCCATCCGGGAAAATATTCAGGCGGATGTGGGTGATTGCCCCCAACGCCTGAATTTCTTGCTGGTAGTAATGCTGGTGATCCATTTGCAGTTTTTGTTGTGGCAACAAAACAGGCCAGAACATCGATTGGGTAATCAGAGACGTTTCTGTGCCGCCAGCCATCGATGCGGCTTGTATCGAGCAGCTATCCGGGAAATTACCTTTGAAATGGCAAGTATCGACTTCGATTTTTTCCACGATACCCGGATGTGCCAGCGCAATAATGCACCAGTCATTGCCAGGCTCGCGACGACGGCGGGTTTCCCAGCCATCGCCCATGTTGACGCCACGACCCGGCATCAACAGATTCGATGCCAGACCAAAATGTTGGTTATTGGTGGCGACCACATAACCGCCGTTTTCCATTGCGATCAGATCAAATAAACTATGTTTGTCCGCCGCTGTCCAATCATTTTCAGGTTGTGCATACACACGCAAACGCGCTACACCACCGTCTGGGTAGATGTTCAATCGCAAATGGGTAAAGGCTTGCGTGTGCTTGATCTCGTGGTAATGATGGCTATTGCCTTGCAAGTTCACCGATGGCAATACCTCGTGCCAGACCGTGTCGGCATTTGGGTCGCCTGCTGGCACGAAAGCACCTTCCAGCGAAGCCGCAGGTGGGTAATTGCCTGTGAAATGGCTGGTATCAATATCGACACCTTTCAATATGCCAGCACGCGCCAGTTTAAGCACGCACCAGTCGTAGCCATTGACGCGCTTACGACGTGACTCCCAGCCGTCCATCCATTTGCCATTGGTATCGTATTTGCCAGGAATAAATACGGCTGGATCGGGATTGAGCATGCGCGACATTTCTGCAAAAAAGTCGTCGCTGCATGCCAGTGTCTTTGCACCTAAACGTGGATCAGCCAGGTTTGGGTAACGACGGGTAAAGTCAGGGGCGTTCGGGTCGAGAGTGATAATAGCCATAAGATACTTTCTATTTTTTTATCAATAACCAATTTGTTTATTTTGAAGCTGGTGCAACAGCATTGCCGCTTTCAAACCAATGAGCGATGGTTGCACGCTCTTGTTCGGTGATGTTGGTCAGATTTCCTAATGGCATAATTTTTTGTTGTACCACTTGCTGATAAATCAGTTGTGACTTGGCTTCAATCACGCCGGGTTGATCAAACATCAAACCTTTTGCCGGACTATCCATCATGGTTGGGTGGGTAGCGTGGCATTGGATGCAACGTGCCTGAACAATTTTTTGTACTTCTGCGAATTGATTTTCTGTCGTTTGCGCGGCAGTTGTTACTGCTGGTTTTGGTGCAATCCAAGCTGCTACACCGGCCAGAATAGCAATTGCCAAAATCGGATAAATCGGTTGGGTATTCCCTTTGTGGCGTAGGATAAAAAACTGTCGCACCAGCACCCCGGCAACCATGATCAACACTAATACTGCCCAGTTATTGCTTGCGCTGTAGGTCATGCTGTAATGGTTAGACAGCATCGCGAATAGGACAGGCAAAGTGAAATACGTATTGTGTACACTACGTTGTTTGCCACGTTGTCCGTGTACTGGATCAACAGGCTGACCGGCTTTCATCGCTGCGACGACTTTGCGCTGGCCTGGAATAATCCAGAAGAACACATTGGCACTCATGATGGTCGCAATCATCGCCCCAATGATCAGAAACGCGGCACGTCCTGAAAACAAATGGCAGGCGCCCCATGCCGCAGCAACGACATAGGCAATGATCAGGCCTGATAAGAGCTTTTCATTTTTGCCGAACACGCGACACAATACGTCATACACAATCCAGCCCAGCGCCAGAAAGCCTAAGGCAGCTGCAATCGCGATGGCTGGTGTGAGTTGTGCTACTGACGGATCGATCAGATAGGTGCGTGCATTAAAGATATACACCAATAAAAACAAACTGAAGCCAGATAGCCAGGTGCTGTACGATTCCCAATAAAACCAGTGCAGGTGTTCTGGCAAACGCGGTGGTGCACCGAGGTATTTTTGTGGATTATAAAAACCGCCACCATGCACAGCCCACAATTCTCCGCCAACGCCTTGTTTTTTCAATTGCTCATCGGTCGGTGGTGTCAGATGGTTATCCAGCCACACGAAATAAAATGAAGAGCCTATCCAGGCGATGGCGACGATCACATGCAGCCAACGCAATAACAGGTTGGCCCAGTCTAAAAAATACGCTTCCATTGATGATCCCTAACTACCGCGATAGGTTGAGTAACTCCATGGTGTCGTCACCAGGGGCACGTGATAATGTTGACTTGCGTCAGCTACGCCAAAGCGCAACGTGACGATGTTCAGGAAAGCAGGTTCAGTCAGTTGGGCGCCCATCGCCGCAAAATAACGACCGACATCAAAATCGAGTTCATACGTGCCGCTAATGAGTGCATCGCCTTCCAATAAAGGCTGGTCACAACGACCGTCAGCATTGGTTAAACGTTCACATAACAGCTGTCTTTGCTGATCCTTGATGCGGTACAGGCGTACCTGTATGCCTTGTCCGGGTTTGCCGTGCGCAGTGTCGAGTACATGTGTCGTGAGACGTCCCATGCCTATCCTTTATAAAATACCGAAAATAAAACAACAATATTGTCGACAATCTTAAGCCTCTGAAAATCTCTATGTCAAACAAAACTTCGGTAAATCCTTGTTATTACGCTGAAATTTTTCGTGTTTCGCAACACGAAACTAAAAATAATCAGCATTCTATTTAAAAATTGTCGACAATTTGGCAAATGAGATGCTTAAATGTGAAAAACCTCATTGACTGAGTATTTACTTCGTTTTCACTTAATCCATAGAGCCAGAACGTGAACAGTAACACCCCCTGGGAAGCAGAAAATACAGATAACGCTGATAACCTTGATAAGGAACAGCGCATGTACCGCGATATTTACGATGCCATCATGGATCATCGTCTGCCTGCGCGTACCAAACTGACCGAGCAATCCTTGAGCGAGATTTATGCCATGGCTCGCCATGGCGTGCGCAAGGTATTGAGTCAGCTTGCAGCCGATGGTCTGGTTGATCTGGAGCCCAATCGCGGTGCATTTATTGCCAGTCCGGGCGAAAAAGAAGCACAAGACATGTTTGAATTGCGCCATAACCTGGAGCAGTTAGCTTTAGAAAAAGTGTTAGCCAACGACGACAGGCAGGCTTTGCGGGGATTGCGCCAGATGGTAGAGCGTGAACGCGACGCCTATCAGCAGGGTGACAGACCACAGTGGATCAGGCTGTCAGCCGATTTTCATATAGAGCTGGCGCGCCTTAGCGGCAATGATTTACTGGTCGATATGCTGCGGCGTCTGGTCTCACGTACCACCTTAATGATATCGAGTAACGACGTGCCGGGTACTCGCCCTTGCTCATTTGATGAGCACTTCAAGGTACTCGAAGCATTGGAACGGCGGGATAAGAAATCCGCTTTGCATGAAATGGCACAACATTTGCATCAGTGTGCATGCCGCACACCGAAAAATGTTGGGAGGAGTTTTGATTTAAAAACAGTACTCGGACAAAGAAATAGTTAAGCCGATCACAGACAGACAATTTCAGTTTCCACATTGACGGAGAAAACAACGAATGACAATCACCTCAGCTTATCCGCGTGATCTGATTGGTTATGGCCGCCACGTGCCACACGCACAATGGCCAGAGCAGGCAAGAATTGCCGTGCAGTTTGTATTGAATTATGAAGAGGGTGGCGAAAATTGCGTCTTGCATGGTGATAAAGCCTCAGAACAGTTTTTATCAGAAATCGTCGGCGCGGCTGCGTATGAAGCGCGGCACATGTCGATGGAATCGATTTATGAATATGGTTCACGCGCCGGGGTTTGGCGCATTTTGCGCGAATTTGAAAAACGTGGCTTGCCACTGACCGTGTTTGGCGTGGCGATGGCATTGCAACGTCATCCGGAACTGACGCAAGCGTTTGGTGAATTAGGTCATGAGATCGCGTGTCACGGTCTACGCTGGATTCATTATCAAAATCTGGATGAAGCGATAGAGAGCGAACATATGCAGCAAGCGGTGCAAATCATGCGTGAACTCACTGGTAGTGCGCCGTTAGGCTGGTACACCGGGCGTGATTCGCCGAATACACGCCGGTTGGTGGTTGAGCATGGTGGTTTTGTGTATGACGCAGATTATTACGGTGATGATTTGCCATTCTGGACCGAAGTCAGCACCAGTGCTGGTGAAGTCAAGCCGCATCTGGTCGTGCCTTATACGTTAGATAGCAACGATATGCGCTTTGCCACACCACAAGGATTTAATACGGGCGAGCAGTTTTATACCTACTTGAAAGATAGCTTTGATGTGTTGTATGCCGAAGGGGATCCGCAAGGAGATAACGCACCAAAAATGTTATCCATCGGCATGCATTGCCGCTTGTTAGGCAGGCCGGGACGCTTCCGCGCCTTGCAACGCTTTTTGGATTATGTGCAATCGCATGACAAGGTGTGGATTTGCCGCCGGATTGATATTGCGCAGCACTGGATGCAGCAGCACCCGTATGGCGCAGCGGTAAATACTGTAGCAAATACAGGAGTAAAACCATGAGCCACACTTACAGCTTAGAAGCCTTAAATCAGGTTGCTGACACAGAATTTGTCAGCATACTGGGCGGCATTTTTGAACATTCGCCATGGGTTGCTGAGGCAGTGATGGCACAAAGACCATTTTTGAGCGTGCATGATTTGCACGCGGCGATGGCGCATGCGGTACGCAGTGCGGATGAAGAAGCGCGTTTGACCCTGATCCGTGCCCATCCGGAACTGGCGGGTAAGGCGGCAGTCCGCGGAGAATTAACTGCCGAATCGACACGTGAACAGAGTGGTGCCGGGCTGAATCAATGTAGTCCTGACGAATTCGCGGAATTACAACGTTTGAACGCTGAATATAATAAAAAATTCGGTTTTCCTTTCATCATCGCTGTACGAGGGCATGACAGACAAAGTATTATCCGGCACTTCACGCAGCGGCTGAACTCAGACCGCGTCACCGAAATGCAGGAATGTATCGAGCAAATTGTCCGTATTGGCGGCTTCCGGCTGGCTGATTTGATAAGACCATAAGCCGCCTGCTTAAGAACGATTATTCGCCGATTTCGCATCAAAGACGATCCAGGATTTGCGCAAAGCGCACTGCTGCAAAAGAATTTTTTTACTACTTCGATAAAGGAAGAACCATGAAATGTAAATTCAACAGTCTGGTCATTGCAGTTGCGGCTACTTTAGCTGCGGGTAGCGCACTGGCGCAATCTACTGTATCCGTTGAAGGTCTGGTCGATATGTCGGCTGGATCTATTAAGTACAGTGGCGACAAAGCTAAAACACTTGCCGTCAACAGCGGCGGCATGACGACCTCGTGGTTGGGTTTTAAAGGCGTTGAAGATTTAGGCAACGGCATGAAAGTTGACTTCGCATTGACCAGCTTCTTGCGCGCTGATACTGGCGAATCCGGACGTTTTTCTGGCGATACGCTGTTCTCACGCGATGCGAATGTAGGTATTTCTGGTTCTTTTGGTAAAGTTTCTTTGGGTCGCAACTTGTCTCCTAATTTTTTGCCAGTCGTTATTTTCAATCCATTCGGCGATTCGTTTAACTTTTCCCCATTGGTACTGCATACCTGGGTACCTAACGGTAATTTCGCTGCACGTACCTGGGTGAATTCTTCCGCTGGCGACTCTGGCTGGAGCAATGAAATCATTTACACCACGCCAAACTACAATGGGTTGAGTGCTAATTTCCATTATCAGGCCGGTGAGAAAGCGGGTCAGACTGGTGTAAATAACGTTGGTATGAACGTGTTGTACTTCAATGGCCCACTGGCATTGACTGCCTACTACCACCAGGTACAAGTCGGTAACCCGACCCCTGGTGCGATTGTTGACGCGACTAGCTCACCGATCAACTACGCATCAATCAACTATCAAAAATCGTATTTCGTTGGTGGTAGCTATGATCTGAACGTTGCTAAATTGTTTGCGACATATTCCAACACCAAAGACGACAGCAGCACGACTGCAGCGATGACCGACAAAACCTACAGTCTGGGTGCGAAAGTGCCAGCAGCTGGGGGCAATATTTTGTTGGCATACGCTGACACTAAACGTACTGGCAGTCTGGTTGGTGCAGATTTGAGCCGTGACACATTCTCAGGTGGTTATGACTACGATCTGTCTAAGCGTACTGACGTGTATGCAGTCGTGATGAGCGACAAAATCAACACGGCTGACCGTGCTAACAGCGTTGCAGTCGGTATTCGTCACAAGTTCTGATTGCTTGGTTTTTTGTATAACATCGTAGCTTGTTGAACTTAAAAAACCGCGTGATTTAAATCAAGCCTTGAAAAAAAGCTCAAAAAAGAGTCGAACTATTTTTTGAGCCGGCTAGCATAGTTTTTTAATTCAAATTGAGAGGCCCAGAGAAATCTGGGCCTCTTTATCTTTAGTCTGCAATTAATTTTGTCTTTGCTACCAATTTGACTTCAATGAATAGTGCGCGAATTAGGATGAAATAAGCACCCGAATGGTTTTCAAAAAAAGCCACTCAGTCACATTCCAAAGAATGTTTTGCTTCATTGATCAATAATGACCGGTGAACAAGGGTTTGCAGACATTCATGTTTTAAAGCGACGGACTGGGTCGTGCGCTGAACGGTCAGAACGTGCTCTCAGACCCGGATATTCAATCGATAACATGTAGGTGGTGCAACGAGGTAGTGCCTATACTATTCGCTATGTGCCGAGAACTGTTCCTTAAATTCCATGCATACGTTCAAGTTCGTGTCCTGAACCAGCGTAACGATTTTGAAACACAGACTTTCAACATAGAGTGACACGTATCAATGGCTTTAGCATTGATTCCAAGTAAGCAGCAAGTTGGGTCCTATTCAGTTCGCTTGCGTATTTTTTGGCTTGAGCAGTGGAATTACGTCTTTGATCATTGTCTCCGCGCAACTCTTGTTTTCGCTACTTAATAAATCGACATTTTCAGTTTTTTCTCTTTCGAGAATGGCAATAACTTTTTTCAAAGCTGCGTCATTTTCAAAGGCAAAAGACTGAGAATCTGGGAACGATTTAGTGGCTACGGCAGCAAGGCGGAAATTATCTCTAGTAATTCGATATGTACTTACATTATTGCTGTTTGGTTCATGCTTCAAAAAATATTGATAGTAGAACTGCGAGACGTTTGCACAATAAAGAAATCTGGATGCCTTGGTCTCTTCATTATCGGACGCATTGGAAAATGACGCGAAGGTACCTAAGAATACAAAAGAAAAAGCTTTGAGCGATAAATTCATGATGTGCCTATTTGCTGTTATGAAAGTGTTTAACGTAGAGATAACCGGATTGCTGTTATTTACCGGATCCAATATCCGCTTTTCAGAAAAATTTCAAATGTCGTCTTTGTGCCTATTTTGCCCAGACAACAACGTAAAATCAACGACAGCTTAAGATTTACCACCTGACAATTGAAAGGCCGCCTAATATCAACTATCAATGACTCTTCACCCACGCAACAGTTTGGGTGAAGTATTTCTTCTCTCTCCATACGTCGGAGTCCCAATCATCTCCAATATGCTGAATTGCCATTTTTGCGACGGGGATGTCTCTCCCGGCGACCGCAAGACTTAACAAGATATTCCAATTATTATTATTCATTCCGTATTTTTTCTCTCGTGTGGCATAAGCCTCCTTCACTAACGGCCACGTCAAACCAGTGACGGTATAAAGTTCTTGCCAACTGTATTGCCCAATAAGTCTGTCGGCAACATACGAATAGGCTATCTTTCCATTCTCGCCACCAGGTGAAGACAGCAAAGATTGGATGTAAGCGCTTAGTTCGCCCGGTTGGCCAAACCACTTCTCCTGCAGAATATCAGCGCGATTGGAATACGATATAAACAAACTTGGATATTGCTTAGTAACTTCCGCATAGATTGAATCAAGTTTTGGCCTAGGGTTAGAGCTGGCACGGGCTATCGTTGTGTAAATTCCATATATCTGTGGATCATCCTTGGGATTCAAACTCTTCATAAGAATGCCGGCTTGCGTTAGTTTATCTTTATAAATTTTCTCTTGATTGTACGTTACTGTATTAGCATAACCATGTCCCCGAGCCCTCCAGGCATAGTTAATCAGCATTTTTGCCATGACTATATGAGCGGCAATCGATTGAGGTTTTTTGACTAACCACTCTCTGACGAGTAGCTCTTTTTGTTCAAACGAAACCAAGGTTTCATATCCCCCACATCCGCAGGTTTCACCTTCAATGGAACCTAAACCATAGTAAAAGTGACGTAATTTCTGATCTCCACCTGGAAAGCGCGCATCTGACTTACGAAAGTTATCTGCCATCGCATCAAGTTCAATGAAGCGCTTTGCCATTAACATCGGCTCTACTTTTCCATAGAATGCCTGAATGACATCAGGCTCTGCGCGACAGTTCGACGAGACTGCACAAAAAAAAGAAACAAGATGAATAGAAATTAAATTAAATTAAAGTATGGACGGTGACGCATTGTGACCTTAAGTTTATGAGTTGTAAGTGTTACTAGGCAGTGTGGGCACTTTATTGAATTTTGTTTACACGCATGAACGAGCTGTGCCGACAGTTTACAGGTGCCGACATTCAGGTTGCGTCCACTTCGGAACTATTATCGGGCATATGTTTAACCTATTAACTTTTGCCGTCGGTGATTCTACGCTCACCCAAATCCTGAAAAAAACGAAGCAAATAGTCGTCCCGGTCCTGAACAATGAATTGCCGATTACCTACATAAATATCGTTAGCACGATACCATTTTTCCTCCATTGGCAAGAAGATTGTCGCACCGGATTCTTTTATACGATCGTATAGAGAGTTTACCGATTCAGTCTCGATCTGCAAGTTCAATCCTCGACCAAATGGAACCTCGAACGGGGCAGCGATCCAGGTTCTTTCGTTTCCTGAATCGTATTCGTCCAACAAAATCCTTGCGCCTTGGCGCTCAATCATCGCAAACCCCGCCTCTTCACGCTGATATTGAATTCAAGCACTTCTATGTAGAAGCAGAGACTGACCTTAATATCCCTGCAGATGAGTTCCGATATCAGTGGAGTAGTTGCGAAATTTTTAGCCATAGGCAATAATTTTTTACTGATAGAGAAGTTAAATTCAATCGCAAATAAAGTACCCCATCAAAACCCAACCTTGAGATCGTTGGCATACTGTCCCGGTTTTCAACACTTTTTGTTAAGGCTTGGTTTCGTACGTAGCTTTTTTGGGCTCAGGTATCGGCAGAAATGTGCTTGATCCAATTCACTAGAGGTTCACCATCTTCATCAATGATCAATTCCTCGTACAAAAAACCATTCTTTTGCACGACGTGGATAGATGGTAAGTTGTCTGGATTTACTCTCGCCAATAGTCTCTTAGCACTACCAAGTTTTGTGGCGATGCGAATTAATTCAGCCACGGCAGCACTGGCTATACCTTGTGCGCGTGCTGACGGAGCCACGCCATACCCGATTTCCACTTGTTGATCCAGCGGTTCACTTTTAAAGCCACAGCCACCGACAATTGAGTTGTCAGCTAGTCGCACGATATAAAAAGTCGAACACCAGGCTTCCGATAAACCGCTGCCTAGTTGTTGCAATGACCGCTCTGCGACAAAACTTGGCGGCAGGGCATCAGGTAGTGCTCTTTGCAACAGATGCGCAGGGTAGTCAGATACGGCCAATTTTCTCAGATCTGCAAGTGGAATGGACTCCAGTCTGATCATAGAAATTATCCGCGGCTTTGATAAATGACTTTTTCCAGTTCAGGTAAGCCATAGACGTCCGCGTTGCTTAAAAAATCATCAAAGGGGCCAAGCTTATTGATTACGTTGCCATTTTTGAAAACGATTTGTAAGCCTTCTTCTTCGTTCCAATCGCAATCACATTCCAGCAATACGTACACGCCTTGATCGCCGGTCTGGCGGCGGCATACTAAAATTTCGTCGCCAAATTGTATGTGCTGCCAGACTTGATCCGCGGTGGAAATATCGACGACATCAAATCCTTCGCTTTTGGCAAATTGGACGCAATCCCGATAGTAAGAAAAGATCTCATGTTCAACGGCGAGCAGTACGGTTTTATCCAACGCCAGAAAATGGCTGATGGCATCTGAAAACTCTTGCGGGCGCGCGTCTTGTGCATAGCCTTCCAGCAAAAACTCGCACTCCTTGTTGAGCGCAGCGACGGCGATCGGTTCACTGACCAGCCAATCGTTTTCTGTATCTTCGGTCAGTAGTCCAAGCGGTGCGATTTGCATAGAAATCCTAGTTAAAATGTGATGACGATGTCATTAACGATTACACGAAGACATAGCCTTCGGGGAGATCAATAACAACAGAAAAATGAATAATAAGCCAAACAGCAGAAACACATGCGTACCTGGTAAATGATTGAGACTATTTTGCGCCCAAACACGACTGACCAGACGATAAAGTTGAAACGCACTGGCCGCTAACCCCAGCCACCATGCCCACGCATAACGCCCACACAAACCAATCGCAATCAACAAACCAATGATCGCGATGAGCCAGTTTGTCAGTTGACTAAAACTAAGATTAACGCTGAGATGATCGCTATTGGCTGAGACATTAAGTAAAGAACTACCCACTGCGACAACAACATAGGCAACTGCCACGGCAGCTGCAATAAGAATACGAGTTCTGGCCACAACAAACCTGTAAAAAAATCCATCAACGGATGGTATTGATCGAATTGATCCAGCGTGAAACAAAACACTTGCCGGATGATGCTGCGCCAGTTCAGCGTGGCGCGTAGCAGTTATCGATTTAGATAACCGCGTTGCATTCTATCAATTTCTGTCGATGTGCAAATGCTTAAAATACGTTTTTGTTTGACGCTCATCTAACCGTTGGTGCTGACGTTGCGCAGCTCATATGCTTGCAGGGTATTAAGGTTATCGAAACAATCTGCCATTGCCGGGTTCAAGCCGGATTTGAGTTGCTGATCATTGCGACTAAGTTGCGCCTGATTGACCAGAACACGCATCTTGCTAATCAGGTCAGCGTCATGTAAGAGTTGTCCTAAAGCCGTCCATTCAACCGCTTTTCTGCCACCGGCTTGTTGCTGCAACGCTTGTATCACAGTCGGTGGGAAATCCCAACGCTGTGCAATCCGGTATGACAATGTCGCAGCGACCGAGGCCATTGCGTGTTGGAATCCTGCCGAATATCTGAATTTCGGTTGTTCGCATTCCTGATCCAGCAAACGGAATGCAATGATGAGGCCAACGTTTTTCATCAAGCCAGTCAGAAACGCTTGAAATGCATCGTAGCCGTTGTTTTCTTTGTGATCGCTGAGAGCATGACAGGCCAATGCGCATTTTTCGGATTGCAACCAGAGGTGTGGTGCGGCACGGCGCGTGTAGGGGCCTGCACTGAGATTAATGATGGGGCGGAAAGCGACTTTGGCGATGACAAAGCGTAAGCCGTCTTCACCTAGCATGATCACCGCTTTTTCCAGGCTACTGATGCGATCAGCTGGGTTGTAGAGCGCACTGTTGACGGAATTTACAACTTCACCGACCAACACCACGTCTTTGACGATGAGCCGGGTTAATTCATGCACCGCTACTGACTTGTTGCGTAAGCTGGCCAACAGTTGTGGAATGACCGAGGGCATACGCGGCACGACCACCGCATCATTGAGATCGGAGGCCAACAAACCATACAAGGCTTGTAGCACTTTTTGTTCCGTATCAGCGACACTGCCTTCGCCGGGGTAACCCATAATCCAGTCAAAAAACAAAGTATCGATCGGGATAGCAGGTTTCCAGATCTGTAATTTTTCAGTGGAGGGCGTGGCGTTATTGATTTCCACTATTTGAGTAGGGGCTGCAGCAGGCACGACGGTGGTATTCACAGCTAACGGCGGCAAAGTATTTTCAACTACCACCGGAAGCACGTTTTCAACAGCGGGTACAGTTTCAGGCGTAACAGAATCAGCAACTGGCGGGCTCTTTGTTTTGCTTTCTTGTTCAGTGCCAAACAAGCGTTGAAAAAATTGATTGAAGGGATTTGCCACGGGTGCCCTTTCTTTGCCACAGATTGACATTACAAGGAATGAAATACGCTTAGCTACGTTGCAAAAGAATAGCAGCTTTACACCTGAACTGGATGGTTGTTTGATGACGAAATTTTAATAAAATATACTACAGGGAGTAATAAAAAATGCCCTTTATCTTCTCAGGATAACGGGGCATTTTTTGTTGATACTCCCCTAGGGGAAGTAGCTATGGAAGGTATCAGGCGTTTTTCAGATACAGATCAAGTTCATCAAACCAGACTTGTTTTTGCTCATCGGAAACAAAAGCAGCTTCAAAGCTGTTGCGTGCCAGTTGCACTAATTCTGCTTTGCTCAAATTGAGCGCATCGGCGGTAGCGATGAAATTGGTATTCATGTAGCCACCAAAATACGCAGGATCATCCGAATTAATTGTGACACACAAACCATCGCGCAACATACGTGCCAGATTGTGTTCTCGTAAATCTTTGACCACACATAATTTGAGGTTGGACAAAGGGCAGACCGTCAGCGGCATGCGGGTCTGCTGCAAGCGTTGCATTAATGCAGCATCTTCTTCAGCGCGTACACCGTGGTCGATACGCTCTACTTGCAAAACATCTAAGGCGCCATGAATATAGGCTGGTGGGCCTTCTTCGCCGGCATGGGCAACCAGATGCAGACCCATGGCTTGCGCCAGCGTAAATACATGCGTGAATTTTTCTGGTGGATTGCCGACTTCGGCCGAGTCTAAGCCAACGCCTATCCAGACATCTGCATAGGCATCGCGCAAAGGCAGCGCAGCTTCCAGCGTGGCAATCGCGTCTTCTTCACTCAGATGACGCAGGAAGCACATAATCATGGTGCCAGAAAAGCCATGTTGTGCTTTGGCTTCACGCAAGGCACGTGCAATACCGGCAAATACGGTTTCTATCGCAATGCCACGCGCAGTATGCGTTTGCGGATCAAAAAATAACTCTACATGGCGCACCTGATCGGCCAAAGCACGTTGAATATAAGCATGGGTCAGGTCAAAAAAATCCTGCTCGGTTTGCAGCACCGCTGCACCCGCATAATACAAATCCAAAAATGATTGCAAGTCAGCAAAATCGTAAGCCGCACGGACTTCTTCAACGCTGGCGTAGGGCAGGCTGACCTGGTTTTTTTTTGCCAGTTCGAACATCATTTCAGGCTCGAGTGATCCTTCGATGTGCAAATGGAGTTCCGCTTTTGGTAAGTGTTGAATGAAATCGTGCAAAGAGGTGCTCATAGTTTTACTTCACTTTTTATTGTTGGTGTTGAGATGGCAGAGAGTGTAGGGGGCTTCGCCCAGAGTTGCAATAATTGCGCAGCGACCGCGACGGCAATCACGCCTGGTTCCTTGCCATTGATGCCATGAATACCTATCGGACACACCATTGATTCTAAATGTGCTTGGCTTATCCCACGTTCTTGCAGACGGTTTTCAAAGCGCGCCCGTTTGGTTTTGGAACCAATCAGGCCAAACCAGGCAACATCTGGTTGGCGCAAAATATGTTCACTGAGAATGAGGTCGAGCCCATGGTGATGCGTCATGACCAGAAAATACGCACCTTTATCAGCGGTGGCAATGACGGCTTCCGGGGTGTCGGTGGCTTCGGTACTGATGTTGGCAGGTAAGTCAGTCGGGAACAAATGGTCACGCTCATCAACCCAGGTGATGCGACAAGGCACTTGTTGCAAAATATTCACAAGAGCAGCGCCTACGTGGCCCGCACCAAACAGATATAAATGCGGTAAATTGGCTTGTTCTTGTTGAAAAGTCAGTAATTTGTTTTGCCAGTCTGTGTAACTCCAGCAATCGACACGTTCCAGACAGAGACTCAGTGCACCGCCACAACACTGACCCAGACTAGGGCCCAATGACAGGTCTATATGTCGAGGTTCTTCATTGACTGTAGTAGTCTCTGCCAGCCACAAACGGGCGCTGGCAATGGCTTTCCATTCCAGATGGCCGCCGCCTATGGTGTCGTATTGATTATTGGCGGTGACTAGCATGCGCGTGCCTGCCCCGCGCGGGGTTGACCCCCGCACTGTCGTCACCGTGATTAAAACTGCCTTATCTGCCGGTGTCAGTCGACGCAAACTTTCCAGCCAAGTCATGTTCGTATTCATAGTTATGGCAAGCCTTTTCGGGTAATGAACCCACGATAGCAGCTTGCCATGTCAGCGCCATATATGAACACTGATGCTGCTTATTTGACTAGCAATATTGCCTGTAACAATGAATGGCTGAAATGTGGGCTACTCGCTTATCGATTTAATGAAAATAGACGTTTTGTGCCATCGATGCGTCATATTGACCGAGAAATTCGTCGATTTCTTCGACGCTGGGTTCGCTCGCAATCAGTTGTGTGACGTCATGGCGAAAGTCTATTGCTCTCGCACCGGCAATAAACCATTCACGATGAACGGATTTATCGGTGATTTCATAGCCGCCAAAGCGCAGGGCTTCGTGATCAGCGTCTGCGCCATACTCAACGACGCTGAAATTTTCGCTGTTGTAGATGAGATTCATTTTTGCATCCTTTCTGGCTTGAGGAAAAACTTCCCCGATTGAACCGGACATGGTGCTAACGGCAGCGGATTTCAAGTGATATGAAACGAAACGGCACTAAAGAGCGATGGACGACTGGCATGTTTTCTTTCGTCTTGCCTGTAGTAACGGCAGAACCAGTGTCGGTCTTTAGTCTACAAGCAAATAAACGATACTTCCAGTAGCAACTGATCGTAAGGGGGAAGTTTTAAGGTCTGGCGTATGTTGTCCAGATGTTCCGTGCTGGCAACGCTGAGATACAGATGTTGTATTTTTTGCCTGAGTACCCGATTTAGGGTCACGCGCATGGTGAGATTACCAATGCAACAAAAACAACCGGGTGCAATCCGGTGCACGAAAACTTGTGGCGAAGTAGGAAGTAGAAAATTGCCCGATGGCAATCCTTCGAGAATTGCAGCAATCTTTGCATTAGCGGGCTGCGCAGCCAGAAAAGCGGCGCTTGCTTCTGCAATCACTGCTTCTCTTCGTGCGTAATCAGCCCCGCTGACGATGGTCAGCGGTAGGCGTTCAGACATGGACGTTGAAAACGGATGTATAAAGCGGACGTTTATTCGCCGCGCTTCGCGTATTTCACGGACTCAACACCCAATTGCTTCAATTTGCGATACAAGTGTGTGCGTTCCAGACCAGTTTTTTCCGCCACCCGTGTCATGCTGCCGCTTTCGCGATTCAGATGGTATTCGAAATATATTCTTTCGAAGGCATCTCTGGCTTCGCGCAGAGGTAAGTCAAATGACAAACTGGCAAATTGATTCACTGGCGCTGGCGCCGCTACCTGAGCCACGTTGAAAGAACGATTTTCAAAATTGCTGTTCGCTGATTGCAAGTTATGTGCATTGTTCACGTTGTTGCCGTGATCGCTGCTGATAACGCGCAACGGCGGTACTGCAGGACGATTTGTTTCCGGTGTCCGGGTCAAACCTTGCTGTACGGCTTTTAACAGTTTTTGTAAAGCGATAGGCTTTTCTAAAAAGTTCAGTGCACCAATGCGAGTTGCTTCGACTGCAGTATCAATCGTGGCGTGACCTGACATCATAATGACAGGCATGGTCAGCAGACCATCGCGTTGCCATTCTTTGAGCAGCGTTACGCCATCTGTGTCTGGCATCCAGATATCTAATAGCACCAGATCAGGTTTTGCTTCTTGACGCGCGAGACGTGCTTGCTGAGCATTTTCAGCAAGTTGAACCACATGCCCTTCATCTCCCAGGATTTCCGAAAGTAATTCCCGGATTCCCATTTCATCATCTACGACCAGAATATTTGCCATAAATTTACCCTATTACCGCCCCTATGATTTTACCTTTTTATACCTGCATCTTTCTGTGAAGATGTCAGGTGAATACCTGCACGCTCAAACTGCTTTTGATTCCGGTGCTAACTTTAACAGCAAAATCGCTACTTTTGCACCGTTTGTATCACTACGATTTTGAATATCAATTCTACCGCCATGTTCATCAATGATTTTTTTGACCATAGCCAGACCTAAACCTGTACCTTTTGGCTTCGATGTTGCATATGGTTCAAATGCTCTTGACAGAATTTTCTTGGAAAATCCCGGGCCATTATCAACGATAGACAATCTTACTGCTGACTGTACATCATTCCCTTTCGTGTTATACCGTACAACCTCGGTAATGACGTCGATGCGTGGTGCAACACTAGTATGCGGGTTGTCAGCCACTGCGTCTTGGGCATTTTGTAGCAAATTATGTATTACCTGCCGTAATTGTGTGGCATCACCCATAATTTTTGGCAGATCAGGCGCCATATTGAGTCGTATGATATCGCGGTCGTCCCCAGCCAGATAAAGATGTAAAACTTCATCAATCAGACCACCCAGATTCAGTTCGGACAAAACGGCAGGCGGCGTCTTGGCGTAATCACGGAAATCATCGACCATGCGCTTCATTGATGCTACTTGATTGACGATGGTGGTGGTGCTCTTATTTAATATCGCGACGTCAGTCTCACTGAGCTTATCTTGCAATTTCATTTGCAAACGTTCTGCCGATAATTGGATAGGTGTCAGCGGATTTTTAATTTCATGCGCTAAACGCCGTGCCACTTCACCCCACGCAATCGACCGCTGAGCCGAAATAATATTGCTGATGTCATCGAACACGATCACATAGCCATTACCAGAACCTACCGGTAAATGCGAGCCGCGCGCCAGTAAAGTGATGCTGGATTTTTCATCATTCGGCATGGCATCGAAGGCTGGTGCCTGTGTCGCGACGGCATCTGGCCGTGGAACTTCGATTTGTTGTTGCCAATGTTGTTCGTGTTCGTCTTTGCCGCCTGCTGCCGATTGTGCATGTTGTTCGGAAAAAGCCTTGTCAATTTCGGTCGCAAATTCAGTCATTCCGGGGATATCACCAAGCGCTTTGCCGATTTCAGTCTCTAACGGGCGTTGCAAAATACGTTCAACAGATTCATTGCAAGTGACCAGATGTCCGGCTTGATCTAATACCATCACACCTGCCGACATGTTTGCCAATACGGATTCCAGATAGGCTTTGGCGTTTTCCAGTTCATTGCGGTTTTTTTCTACTGCCGCACGCGCATCGAATAGTTGTCGCGTCATGGTATTAAATGACTGCGTCAGGCTGCCTAACTCATCGGAACTGGCAACGATAGGTCGTGGTGAGAAATTGCCCTCAGTGACCGCCTTCGTGCCTTCCGCCAGCAACAATAAGGGACGCGCCAGTTGTCCGGAGATCAGAAACGCGCTGGTAATCGCAGCAAAGATCGCCAGCAATAAGGTCAGCGTCAGCGTAAAGATGTACATGGTCTTTAAGCTGCCACGACCCAGAGAGCGGACTTGATATTCGCTAGAGGCGTTACGTAGCGCCTCGGCGTGCATGGCAATGTTGGCCGGTACTGGTTGGATCAATTGCAGGAAATAAGTTTCACGCTGCAGAGACAGACCAGTATCGACGCCTTCAAGTTGTATCACGACGCGTGAGCGCAGGATTTTTTTGGGTTCCTGCGCTAATACCGGACGTTTGGCACCATTGGTGGCGGCGTCTGACGCTACGTTATCTGTTCCTGCATCGCTGATTTGTTCATCGGTCGCTGCGTAGATACGCGAACTGCGCGCCTGCCTGATCATATCGGCGGTTGGTAACTCTGGCACTAAGCGATCAAAATTCTGGTTCGCAGCGGCGATCAGGCGGCCTCTGCTATTGACGATGCACGCTTCCTGAACGCCCGCACGTTCACGCAGGTGCGACAATTGCAAAGCAGATGAGCTTGACGGCGAGTTTAATTCGCTCGCCATATCACGGGCTTTACTTTTCAAATCGGCCAGCAGGAAATCGAGTGCGCTTAGCCCCAGATTTTTACCAGAATCGAGAGCCGATTCGACTTTGACGTCAAACCAGGATTCAATTGATTTGGATACAAACGTGACTGAAACCACGTAGATCACTGTGCCCGGCAAAATACCCACCAGCGCAAACAATAATACGAGACGAGTCATGAGTCGTGAGCCAAATTCACGATTGCGGAAGCGATTGAACAGCCGCCCTAACAAAGTGGCGATCAGGATCAGCAGTGCGAAAGCCACCAGGGCATTGGCGCCTAACAGCCAGCCATAATAATGTTCAAAGCGCGTTGAATTGTCTGCGGCAGTAGTGAGTAAAAAAAGCAAGATGCTCATCAGAGCACCGCCAATAATTAAGGCATACCGCAAAAATTTTGTCACTTTTCTTCGACCTTGAAAGTAAAGCGTTTCCAGTCAGAGGAGAAGCGCCAGTCACTATCGTTGAGTGAGGTAATCAGGAAGGTTTTAGGCAGATAGCTAAGATCCAGCTTTAGTTTGATGCCCACGTTATAAACTGCGCCGGGGGTCAGACTACCTTTTTCTGCCACGATCCAGCGCCGTGGCCTAAGCACTAAGGCTAGCGCGTCCTCTAGCGTCGGGAAGTTTTGCTGCAGCCCATTATTGATGGTTGCAGTGTAATTTCTGGTCCAGGGATTGTAGGCAATTCTGACGGTTTGCGTCGAACGTATGGTTTTTTCATCAAACCAATACCAACGCGGCCTGGTCATTTCTACTTCTGTTGTAAAAGACAGCGGAATTTCTTTTGAAATTGCATCGACCAGTCCGCGACTCAGTTCAAATGAAAAACTTGCGGATATCCGATAACCTTCATCCGTTGTTTCTAGTTTGGCAGAAGTCACTTCTGCTTCGGTCGCATGTACTGTGGGAGCAATGAGCATAGCCATTAATGCTAACAATAATGTCAGCATCAATTGGCGTAGCGGTGCGATCAGTCGAAGGAGCATGCAATCTAAAATATGTTCGGGAGTCACAAAATGGACTTTGGCGAAACTGATTCGTCGTTTGATGGGATGTCTTCACCATGCTTTAATGAAACAGTTTTGCATTAGTTCTAATGATAACGTGAAGCTCTCAATTTAGTTAGCTTTGCTCGGGTTTTTGGAACAAGGCGTAGAACAAACCGTCATGTTCGTTGTTTGCATCGGACGAATTGGCCATGGTTGGCAATAATTGTCCGGGGGCATCTAAGCGGATCGCGCCATGTTTTTCTACAAAAGCGGCGGCTTGTTTCTCAGACTCTTGCGGCCAAATTGAGCAGGTGACCATCAACATTTTTCCACCCGGAGCTAACATGCGCCACAGATTGTCAAGAATGCGCGATGACAACGCTGCTAATTGAGCGGTGTCTGTTTTGCGACGCAGCCAACGGCTGTCAGGGTGACGACGTACCACACCGGAGGCGGTACATGGCACGTCAGCCAGAATCCGGTCGAAGGGTTTGTTGTCCCACCAACCGGAACGGGTAGCGTCACCTTGCTTGATATCCGCGGTAAATTTCAGGCGTTGCAGATTTTCATTAATTCTTTGTATCCGCGCTGCGTCAATTTCGAGTGCCAGCAAATCTAAGTCCGCCAACTCCAAAAGATGGCAGGTCTTACCACCAGGTGCTGCACACGCATCCAATACTCGCATGCCTGCTTGCACGTCCAGTAACGGCCCGGCTAATTGTGCGGCCGCATCCTGTACCGATACCATACCTTCTTCAAAGCCGGGAATACTCGTCACTGGTATTGGCTTTGCTAAACGCACGGCATACGGCCCAATTTGCGTCGCTTCTATCTGTTCCGCAGCCAAACGCTCCAGATACGCTGCCGCGGTACTCAAGCGGCGGTTGACCCTTAGCGTTAATGGAGGAGCGTGATTGCCCGTGGTCAAAATTGCTTGCCAGTCTTCCGGGTAGGCGGCTTTGGTCTGATCTACCCACCATTGTGGATAATTCCAGACAGCAGCCGGCTGTTTCATAACCAGCTTTAATAATTCATCTTTTTCGCGCAAGAAGCGGCGTAAAACGGCATTCACCATGCCTTTGGCGAACACCATATGCGGGCTGGACGTGGCGGCAGTCACTGCCTGGTCAACCACGACAAAATCTTCGTATGGTGCTGTTTCATCTTCTTTGTTGACCAATAAGGTCAGTGCACAACACAGCAAACCATATAACAGTGCTGGCTCCGGTGCTTTATTCGTCATCGCCTTAAGTAAGGCATCAACCCTGCCGACCTGACGCATCGTACGGTAAGAAATATCCTGAATCGCGCCGCGCGCTTGTGGCAGCGCATTGGTCTGGGTAAACACTTTCGCTAAAGCCTGTGGTAAGGCAGTCCCTTCCAGCACATAGGCAACCGCTTGTGCCGCGCCAATTAGACTAAACGCGA
This sequence comes from Undibacterium sp. Dicai25W, assembly GCF_049340505.1. Lineage (NCBI taxonomy): Bacteria > Pseudomonadati > Pseudomonadota > Betaproteobacteria > Burkholderiales > Oxalobacteraceae > Undibacterium > Undibacterium sp. Dicai25W. The sequence continues at coordinate 95,809 of NZ_JBMPOQ010000008.1, forward strand.
GTGAGTCTGGTTTGAGTTCTATTGCCGGTGCTTCCGCAGCGGGCGCCGAAGCGTATCTAGCCGAGGCAGGCGCTGTCGTATGTGGAGTAACAGTTTTGTTGGCGGGTTTACCAAGGATTTTTCTTGAGCGTTCTTGCATATATGTTTTTTATTACCAATTTGATCCGGCAAGCGGTGAATGTGATAAATGCACTGCCGGTAAAGCGTTTCGGCCACAATTTATATTGCGAATTGTAAATGCGCGGAGTGCTAGTGTACCAGTCAAACAGTTCGTACTGCCATTTCACACGGAGACTGCGCTGTAAAATTTCTTCTTTGACAATAAAAACAGTCACCTGATGCGCGTTTTAGTGAGTTTCAATGAATATTACTTCAACTCGTCGCGCTAACCAGGCGCTATCAGACAGCGACCGACTCACTCAAGACTGGGGTGAATTGCTGTATTTCTAACCAAGTCCGAATATCGTCAAAGACCTGGGTAGCGTCCAGTTCGTTCAATATTTCGTGATAAAAATCAGGATAAAAATGCGCAGTCACAAAATCACGACTTTGCTTGTCTTGCTCTTGATTGCATAGATTAAAAAACCGTTTGCTGCCTTCTGGATCCACCAAATGGTCGTCTAAGGCGACCAGCATTAATAGCGGAATCTTCAGATCCTTTGCATGCTGAAAACTGAAATCCATCGCAGACAACATACTATTCAATAAGCGCGCACTGATTTTTGAATGGACCAGGCGGTCATTTTTGTAAGCGCTGATGACTTCGGCATCATGCGACAAATAGCGTGTTTTTAAACCATTTGGTATGCCGATACCGGGAAATATCGCCGTGGCAAAACGCAATAAGCCACGTTGGAGGTCAGACATATAAATTGCCAGTGCTGGCGAGGATAGTATCAGTGCCCGCAGCGGCGCAATGGCAGCGACGGCAAAGCGCGCTGCAAACAAGCCACCCATGCTGTGGCCTAACAAAATGGGTGGTTCTGCTAACTGACGACTAAAATCATTAACGACCAAGGCGGCATCTCGCAACATCGCTGCATCATCTGGTACGTCGCCGGCATTACCTCCAGATTTACCATGTCCGCGGTGGTCATAAGTGCGAACCACAAATCCCAGCGCATTAAAAAAACGCGCCACATGTGCATATCGTCCACAGTGTTCACCCAAACCATGCATGATGACCACGCCTTGCACCTTGTCTGAATTCAGCTTGGTCGCATTGTCCTTTGCTGTAACAGGCCAATCACGAACAAAGATAGGTGTTTCGTCGTCAGCGCAAAGCTCGAATTCAATCGTGTTTTCTATATGCGCGGTCACGGGTTAAACCCCCCACATCACTTCTCTTTGCATCTTGTTAGCAGCATGCAACATTTCCAATACAGGAAAAACGCGGGTCGCAAATGTAACGTGTTCTGGCTTTTCGTGTTCGTTGTCATCACCATTTTCGTTGTGATGGGCGTTGACGTCACGACTGACTTCGTCAGAAATAGGATGCGCTTTGCTGTCAGCGACAGCCGCTTCAATTTTTTCTATGGCGTGCGGCAATTCAGCTGGAGTAATGATGCCACGCTCGACGTCTTTTTCTAACAGTTCCAGAATGCGGCGAGCGTGTTCTTTATACATCGTTACTTCAGTTGCCGCTTTAGATTTAAACGTAATCAACATGTTCAGATTCCCTTGAGAAAAATTATCGGATTTTTGTATACTGTTGCCGAAATCATTACGAAGCAGTGAAATTTAGCACCAACGCTTTAGACAATGATAATCCCAAATCGGACGATGCGGTGTTTCAGTTTGCGACGAATGAACTCATAAATGTTTCTATGATTTCCGGTGTCATTTTATTTTGAGGCCCAAGAACGATCACCTGATAGACCCAATTACCGCGGTTCACAAATCGTGCCGCCATAACAATATCTGAACCACCGGCTTTGCCTTGTACTTCCAAGACCGCATTCGTTGCGCTTACTGGTTTGATGATACGACCCTGAATATTTTTTATCATACCGTTTTGCATCGCTGCCAGAACTTCTGTGGTTTTACTGACATCATCGAGCTTGAGGCTACCAACCGCAAAATTGAGTCCGCCGACATCGGTTGCCGTCATCGTCATTTTGACTGTAACGCCCGCAAGTTGAATATCCTGCGAGAAACTATCTGCTTTGCCGGGCATTAACACACTGAAGGGCGCATCATTGCTATGTATTTCACGCCAGTTAAATTGCGGGTTACAGGCAGATAACAGTAACGCTGATAAAAGTATCAACGCCGACATCCGTAGTTTTTTGATTGCCATAAATCTTCGCCAGAATAGTTATATTAAAACGCAAAGAAAAAACCTATCAGACAAGGACAATAACGATCGTCAATCAGAGATTTTTCAAGTCGATAGCATCAGATTTTTTAAAAAAGTATGGCGCTATATAAACACGACGAGTTTTTGATTAGCGCTATCTTCCTTGTTCTGTCTCTTAATTCAATGCTATCGAAACTCGTCTACACTAAGGTATCATAAGTCATTCTTGCAGCTTGCTTTTCGAATTTCAGACCCGGAAGGCGTTGCTGATTTGCATTTTCTCATACTTAAACTGGTGCCATGATGTTGCCACGCCATTCTGCCTTAATTGCTCTGTTTTCTTTGACCTTGCTGAGTGCTTGTGAGCGTCTGGGTATTGCTGATCCCGCGAAAGAAGCGGAACAAAAAGAAGCTGATGCCCGCGCCACGGGAAGTGCTTGTCGTCATGCAGGGCGAGCGATCGAAGACTGCTATGCGTTAAATCCTGAAGCTTCGCGGGCTGCAATCTATGCTGGCTGGAAAGAAATGAACGACTACATGCGCGACAATAAAATTGACGTCGTCAAACCAGAGTTGCCTGCGCATCCGGCGGCAGCTTCTGTAAAGGAGGAGGACAGTGCTTCGGAATCAGCGTCAGTATCGGCGTCCGCTTCTGCCTCTGCTAAATCTAAAAAATAAGTTCAGTCTATGTCATTCAATATCCGTCTGATGCGTGAATCGGATCTGATTGCAGTTCATGCAGTGCAGGCCTTAGCGTATATTCCCGAAATGATAGAGTCGTTGGATATCCTCAAAGCGCGCTTGCATGCATCGCCAGAAACGGCATGGGTCGCCGAAAATAAAGATGGTATTGGTGCTTATCTGGTCGCTTATCCTTCTCAACGCGGCAAAATATCAGCTTTAGGCAGTGACTTCGATCTACCGTCGATACCTGATGCTTTGTACGTTCATGATGTTGCGGTTGCACCGCGAATGGCGGGACAGGGCGTCGCCGTGGCATTGGTTCAACGAGCATTGTCTTGCGCGCAGAGCAGAGACTTTCAATATGTATGTCTGGTTTCCGTGCAAGATAGCTTGTCGTTTTGGGAAAAGTTGGGGTTTGCGGAGGATAAAAATCTCAGCCCTGAACAGTCATCTTTATTGTTGACCTATGTCGGTCCGGCGTATTACTGCAGCAAAAAATTATCAAATTAAGGCGGACAAGAAATCGCCCCGGCAGTGTTTTGCCGGGACTATCTGAACACAGTTAGTCAGCCAAAAAAAACAGATCTGATTACTCTTCGGTCTTGTCAGCTTTTTCGGATTTTTTTGCTTTATGTTTTTTGTAAATGATCTTTTTGCTCCCACCCTCGCAGACGCCCACCACACGTAAAGAGGTTTCAGTGTCTTTGGAAATTACTTTGAGTGAGTAATCATTAACGTTTTTATGCTCGAGTTTGGTATTGATTTTATCCATAATGGCATCGCAAGAAGTCACCGCAGCTAATACTGGGGTACTGCTTAGCATCAGACTCAATAGCAGACTTGTTGTTAATACACGCTTATTCATTTCGTCTTCTCCTTTTCATTGGATGATTTGCTGCTGTTTAAAATAAGTTGGTGGTAAAACCGAATCATTTCCGCATAATTTTTGATGGAAATACGTTCATTGGTTCCGTGAAATCTTGGCAAATCTTCGCTGCCTGCGCGCACCGGTGAGAATTTGAAGATGTTCTCGCTCAAACCTTCAAAATAGCGAGAATCCGTCGCCCCCAGCATCAAACCTGGTGCCACTATGGTGTTGGTAAAGGTCTCGCGAATCGTACGATTGATTGTTTCGTATGCTTTGCCAGTGGTCGGCGATACTTTGGACGGTTCGGAATTTCCCATCAGACTTTGAATATGGATGTTGGTATTGTCTATTGTGCTTTTGACGTGCGCCATCACACTCGCCTGTGTATCACCGGGCAGCGTTCTGAAGTTCACCGTTGCTTGAATATTTCCTGGTAATACATTGTCTTTGTTGCCTGCGTGTACCATCGTCAGCGCGGTTGTTGTGCGCAACATAGCATTGGTACTGCCGCTTTTCTCCAGCTCATGCTGTAGCAAAGGACTGAACAACCACAAGTTGGACAAAACGACACGATTGATACCGTGCATTTCAGGTGCGATGGTGTTGAACATATCCAACGCTACGCCACGTATATCAGCGGGTAGCTGATGTTGCTCCAGTTTGCTTAGTGCCAGACTCATCATGCCTATGGCAGTTTGCTGCGGTGGCATAGAGGAATGCCCTGGTGTTGCATCCAGACTTAACTGAACGCTGGCATAACCTTTTTCAGCCACCCCTATTAATGCTGCTGATTTGTCTAATCCTTGCAAAATACCTTCGGTCACCAGCATGCCTTCGTCCAGCACGTATTCAAATTGAATTTGACGTGACTTAAGCAGTTCGGCGACCGCTTTCGCGCCATGCAAACCACTGACTTCTTCATCATGTCCGAATGAAAGATAAATCGTTCTCTGTGGTTGATAACCTGAAGCCAACAGCATTTCTACTGCCTCCAGGATGGCAAATAAATTGCCTTTGTCATCCCACGCCCCGCGACCCCAGATAAAGCCGTCTTGAATGTTGCCAGCAAATGGTAGCTGTTGCCATGAATGTTCGGTACCAGGTGCTATCGGTACCACGTCCTGATGTGCCATCAATAAAATCGGCTTTAAGCTTACGTCAGTCCCTTCCCATTTGTACAAAAGGCTGTTTGCACCTATAGTTTCACGCTTTAGTGCGGCGCGAATATGGGGGTACGATTGATCCATGAAAGCATGGAGCTTTTGGAATTCAGCAGCGTTTGCATTCTCATCGGTTTGACTGGAAATGGTGACGAAGCGCAGCGAATGTGCGAGACGATCTGCGGCTGCTTGCTCATCAATGGTAACCTGTGCAATTGATCTCACCTCGATTTGCTGCGAACGCTGTAGTAGCGTGTTGCCAGCTAAAACAATGATCAGCACTAATAAAATACTGGCGAGAAAGAAAAAAAAGCGTCTGATCATGGTACTTTCTTATCTGTGTAGGATGGCTGGGTTTTAGCAAACAAATCCAATACTGTCATAACCAAAGATTGGGCTAATTCGGGATGGCATTACTCCACCTTTGTCGCACTGTATCTAGGCGAAAATTATGCCGAAGCGCTAACAGAATACATGATTATGAAGATACTATTATTTTGCAAACTTTACAATTTAAACAATAAGAGTCGTTGTTATTCAGAAATATTTGAGGCCATTTGCCATTTTGTTTGACGGATAGAAATGTAGACTATGAGATTAGCAGGAATACATGCCAGTCGTATCGCTAACGCGCTTGCCGTGGGCTTGGTTGTTGCAATTTTGTTGGCAGCAGCTGCTTTTATATGGACATTACGTACTCAAGAAATTGGTAAATGGGAAAAGCAAACAGAAACCTTCAGTATTGTTTTAGCTGAAAACACTAGCCAGCAAATGGATTTTGCTTATACGGCCCTGAGTAATATTGCCGATCGTATTGAAGACAGATGGAGCATCAGTGCCGAATACTTATCGTCGCAACTTGGCTCGAATGATTTCCATCAATACCTCAAGGATAAAGTCGCGTTATTTCCAGCCATCGAAGTTATTTCTGTGCTTGATGTCGATGGTAATGTGATTAGTACATCGAGAGAATTTCCGGCACCAACTTATAACCTGGGGGATCGCGATTATTTTCAGGTGCAGCGTAATAATGCAATGCAAAAAATTTATCTCAGTGACCCGGTGCACAGCAAAACCACGGGCCGTTGGATATTCTTTTTAAGCCATAGATTGACTGGCAGCGACGGTGAATTTATTGGTGCCGTCATCATGGGTATTTCACCTGACTTTTATTCTAATTTTTATCAAAAACTTAGCGTTGACGGACACGCGGCCATCAGTTTGATGCGTGATGACTTTATTTATCTTGCTAAATGGCCAGAAAGTGATACCGACATGGGGCGCACAAATCGAAAGGGCAGCGCCTACCATTTGCTCAATGATTTAAAGAGACGTTCCGGAGTCATCATCTCTGAAACAGATACCCATACCGGTAATCAGAAGGTGGTTCGCCGTATGGAGGCGATACAAGCACTGGACAAGTACCCGCTGATCGTGAATTTTTCAATCGATGAAGATTTGTATTTGTCCGATTGGTGGAAAATCAGTGTCGCTATTGCGATCGTCACCGCTGCTGCTATTGCCGCCGTGCTGGCGGCGTTCCGTATATTAATTCAGTTATTTTTGCAGCGTGAAACAGATATGCGGGTGATGACCGAACTCAAACGCGAGGCGGATATTATTAATCGCAGTCAAACCGGCCTGTTGCAAAACCTGACCGAACAACAAGGCGCATTGAAAGAGTCTTCTGATCGTTTGCAGGCGATTTTTCAAAATGCGGTTGACGGCATTGTGATGATTGATGAGGAGGGTATCGTGGAAGCGATCAATCCAGCAGCTTCATTGATTTATGGTTACTCAGCTGACGATGTTGTAGGAAAAGATAATCAATTATTTTCTCCCAAAGGGCAAGCTGATTTATTGACGCTGGCCACCAACCAGCGCGAGTTTTTAAAGACCGGGCGTCTGTTGCTTGAAACGGAGAGGCGCAGAAAAAATGGCGAATTGTTTCCGGCTGAGTTGGCTATGAGCGAATATCATCTGGGCGGAAAACAAAAACTCATCGTATTTGTGCGCGACATTTCTGATCGCCGCAAAATTGAACGCATGAAGAATGAATTTATTTCCACCGTCAGCCACGAACTTCGTACGCCACTGACTGCGATACGGGGCGCACTGGGTTTGTTGATGGGGGGCGCAATGGGCGCATTACCGGAAAAAATATTGCCGCTACTGACAATGGCACACAAAAATAGTACCAGCCTGACCCGCTTGATTAATGATTTACTCGATATTCAAAAAATTGAAGCCGGTAAAATGGACTTTTTGATGGAGCGCGTTAATCTCAGTGTTTTACTGCAAGCGGCAGTGCAAAATAATCAGGCCTTAGCGCAAGAACTTGGTGTTGGCTTGTACATTGCAGATGAGGACAATGCCACCCAACTGGCTGCGGTCAATGTGGATCAGGGGCGTTTCCAGCAAGTGATGGCGAACCTGATTTCTAATGCCTGCAAATATTCACCACAAGGTGGCGTAGTTAATTTGCGTGCCAGCAGATTAGGACAGGATACGGTTCGAATTTCGGTGGAAGATCAGGGCAGCGGAGTGCCAGATAGCTTCCGTGACAGGATTTTTCAAAAATTTTCTCAGGCCGATTCGTCAGATACGCGTGCGAAAGGCGGGACTGGCCTTGGCTTGGCAATTTCTAAAGTGATTATTCAACAAATGCAGGGAGATATCGACTTTTATAATCTCCCTGCAGATCAAGGTGGCGGCGCTATTTTTTATGTAGATCTGCCATTGGCGAACCAACAAAGTAGTATTAAATTAAGCCCAGATCCCGTGCTTTAACGCCATTGAACACGGTAGTTAATTGCTGATTGTTTAAACCGTAAATCCGCGAAAACAAGCCACCTAGCACGGCGCGATATTCATTCAATACCGGGAAATCGCGGTTTTGAAATAATTGGCCGGATGTTAGTTTAATCTGGTCGCCGAGGACTTGTCCGCCTTTGACGCCACCACCCATGACCCAATAGACACTACCGTGTCCGTGATCGGTGCCGCGCTTGCCGTTCTCGCGGAAGGTACGGCCGAATTCGCTGATCACGACCACTGTGGTGTCATGCCAGGCGTCGCCCATTTCTTCTTTATACGCAGCCAGTCCGCGACCAAGTTCTTCAAATTTACCCGCCAACGCGCCTTTCGCACCGCCCTGGTCTACATGCGTATCCCAACCACCAACATCGATAAAACCGAGCGCATATTTTTCACGCATCATTTTGGCGATACGTTTGGCTTCCAGTGCAAAACCTTTGGTGGTGATCGCATCGCGATTCGCGGCATTCATTTCATCTTGCATTTCCATCGCGATATCCTGCCTTACTGCAAACCCTTCATTGACTTGCTGGGCTAAGCCGGTTTTGCCGTACATTTTTTGAATGATGTCGGTTTGGCGTGGATCGACGCTGGATTTGGACAAGTTACGCAAAGACGTATTGCCTACGCTGGCAGTGCCTTGCATGGAAATCGGTAATTGATCGGTGAATGCCATCGCCGGAATGCCTTTGCCACCATTGATTACGCTGGCTAAGCGATTCATAAAGCCAGAATGGTAATTGCGCGACGTATTCAAGGGTTGCCCAAGTTCTATCGTGTCTTGCGTTTCAAAGTGACTGCGGGTGAGATCGTCGGTACCGGCGAAAGGGATAAATGCGACTTCACCATTTTTGTACATAGGATAAATCGTGTCACGCAGTGCCGGATGGAGTCCCCAGTCGGCATTGAGCTCCAGTGCTGATTGCGGATTATCGCTGGGACGGGCAATCGCAATGTTGGGACGGGATTCGTAATAAAAACTGCTGGAAGTAGGTACCAGTAAATTACATGCGTCATAACCACCACGCAAAAAAACCAATAAAAATCGACTTTGCGTTGCTGGTTCTGCCAGCGCATTGGTGCAAAATCCCGTGGCAGGCAATGCAGTCATCGCCAGCATGGATTTAAGCAGGTCACGGCGGTTCATGATAGATCCTTCAGACTGATAATTGAATGAAATTGAATGAAATTGAATGAAATTGAATGAAATTGAATGAAGTCGAATGAAGTCGAATGAAGTCGAATGAATTAGCGTCGCATCATTTCTGGTGAGGCGAGGAAAAAGATATTCCATTCGTTAGGATTCTTCGCTTGTAGCAAAGCGTCCCGGGTTTCTTTGCTAAACGTATTACTCATGTTTTTGGCATACATAGAGCTGGCCAAAGCGGGTGCTGGTGGTTTTTCTGCTGGCGCCGGCTGATTCTCGATCTTAAACAGACCAGGCGTGCCGAATGCCATATTACGAGCGATGTCAAAGCGCACACTCATCTGACCCGGGCTTGCCCAGGCGCTTTCTTGCATAGAATAACCATCTGGCGTTTGATGACCATTGAAAGGCTGCCCCATCATATTGAGCCAGTTCAGTATTGGGCCAGTATTGACGATAGAATTACCGTCATAGGCAAGGCGCACAACACTCACCACGTAATGCAAAGAATCTTTGAATTTGTGACCGAGCGAGGCAATGAATTCCGGCGAGTCAAACATGGTTCGTAAAGTGATGGGGATATTGCCATCGCTTTGTAAAAAGCTCTTTGCCATGCTTTGAATCAGCGCATCGGATGGGTTGTCTGACACAAAGTAAGTCGCTAACTCTTTGCTGATGTAACGCGCGGTAGCTGGCTGTCTGGTCAACATGCTGAACACTTCTTCCATCTCATTTAAGCCGCGGCCGTGAATGGTGGTACCTAAAAACTGCTTATCGCCAAAATCATGTCTTTGCGGATTAAACTCAAATAAACCTCGACGAACATAAAATTTGCTCAGCTCAGGTTTGATTTTCGGGGCATTGCCGTTGAGGTTGATACCGACACCTGTCAGCACCCGCGCCAACTCTTGCACATCCTTTTGTGTGTAGTCGCTATTAACGCCCATGGTATGCAACTCCATGATTTCACGCGCATAGTTTTCATTGATGTGGCCGCTGGCATTGTACTCATTGTCGAGGTAGCGCAGCATTGCAGGATGGTAAGCAGTGGCACGCAATAAATCGCGGAAATTACCTAAGGCGTAAGGACGAATTGCATTTTCTTCAAAGTCACCCAACATGGCGCGGATATTATGTTTGCCGCTGTGAATATTGAAATGGTTCATCCAGAACCAGGTCATTTGTTCTTGTAACTGGTTGGGGGAATAAATGTCGCGCAACAATGAACGGGTTGCTGCTTCGCGTTGCAGGCGACTCAGTTCTTGCTGGTATTGCTTATTGAGACTGTCATCTACCCCTTTTTGCTGGTCAGCGGCAATCCGTTGTGCCTCCAGCTTGTGTATTAAATCCTCCAGCGAGGTTTGGGAAATCGTCATGGCGCTGATTTGCGTCTGGATCACGTTAGGTACGACGCTGCCACGGGAACGTAATTGCTGATCCAGATAACGGTCCATATTGACAGTTTGCAGTTGCTGGTCAGAAGAAAAGTTACTGCCGAAGGTCAGACGGTTCAATAATTGATTTGGATTGACATTGGCTTTGGTCAGCGTGTTACCAATGGGAGGCAATTCTTTAACGTAGTTGTTCGTTGCGCCCTGTTGCAACAAAGAAGAGGAACATGCACTTAGCAAACATATCAGCGTGGCACTGGCCAACCGTTGTATTGTTGTAGAGGTAAGCATGGGCTTTCTGTTCTCCGGTCACATTCAAAGAATATGAGGATACAACGAATTATCCCCAAAATAGATGACCGGAGCAGAAAGTGGCTGTGTATTTTTTTGTAAATGTGTAAGACTTTATTGAGCAGGCTGTAACGGCTTACGTGTCATCGCTACCGTTATCGCTACTATCATCGGACACGCTATCAAGCGCGGATGCTTGATTTTGACCTTGATCAAAATAACCTGGTATCAAGCCACCATCATTACTGTTATTCAGATTGTTGCCTGGGTTGACGTCGCTGAAATTATTTCCCATTCCGTGACGCTCATTGCCACCCATCAGATGGCTGATACCCTCGTATAAAAACGCACCTGCGGCAACGCCTGCCGCTGCGGTGGCAACCGTGCCTAAGACGCTGCCAGTATTGCCACCAAAAAAGCTAGGAGATGCTGACTGAGCATATTGCACGGGCTGGGTGGATTGCACTGGCGCTGCCCCCATGGCAGGATACGCGGCTAATGGCGCCCCTGTGACGGAAGTCGTTGTAGAAGGATAATCGCTGGTGTTACCGACTGGCTGCACATTCAATGGCCGGCTGTGCGCGCTATTTCCCCAGCCACTGACGGCTGGATCCAGAAAGCTGGAATTTGAAGAACCGCCTGAACTCGCGCTGAGTGCTGCAACCAGTGCTTTTTGCTCACGCAAATCCGCTTGCAGGCTGGCAATTTGGCTATTGGCATTGGCCATTGCTTGATCCAGTAACAATGCGCGTTGTACCAATAAATAGCTCGCATCTGCTTGCTTGCTGACGGCAGCCGTGATCATTTCGAGCGCAACCGGGTCTTTATTGACACCCTGAACTTGTATTAATTGATCAAGAAAGTTCTGCAAAATCTGGATTTCCTGCGGGGACATGGTTTTCTCCTGAAGTGAGCGATGTGGCCTGTATCTGGTCATGGGAACACAGATTTCAATCCCGGCGTTGAACTGTGTGAAAAATTCTGTCTTTGAAAATCCAGGGCTGAAATTGAGGTTCATATTTGCTGCCTGATCTTGGGAACGCTGTAAAAGAGTGCGGGGCGCTATGTCCTAGCGTTCTTTCAACGCACGGCGGTATTGAATCGCTTCCGCCACGTGGGGTGCGCAAATGTGTTCGGAGGCAGCCAGATCGGCAATGGTGCGGGCAACCTTGAGCACCCGATGATAAGCGCGGGCTGACCAGTCGAATTTATTCATGGCGTGCTTGAGTATTTTTTCTGCTTCTGTATCGGGCTGGCACAGCGTATCAATCTCTGTTGTGCTGAGCAGATTATTGGCTTTGCCCTGTCTTTGCTGTTGGCGGTCAAAGGCGGCTTCTACACGAGCAAGAATGTGGATGCTTGGTTCGCCGCTGGCTTGTTTGAGCAAATCAGCTTGCGGTAATGCGGCAACCTGGATTTGTATATCGATGCGATCGAGCAAGGGACCAGAAATTTTATCTTGATAACGATTGATGATGTCTGGCGTGCAACGGCACTTGCCATTGCTGTGTCCGAAATAGCCGCACGGGCACGGGTTCATGGCGGCGATCAGTTGAAAACGTGCCGGAAAATCCGCCTGCCGCGCCGCGCGTGAGATCGTGATGTGACCCGATTCCAATGGCTCACGTAAGACCTCTAATACTTTACGATCAAATTCTGGCAGTTCATCAAGGAACAGTACGCCACGATGGGCGAGAGAAATTTCACCGGGGCGAGGATTACCTCCACCACCGACCAATGCCACTGCCGATGCAGTGTGATGAGGTGAGCGGAAGGGACGAACTTTCCACTTTTCTATGGAAAATCCTGAAGTCAGCGATTGCACCGCTGCCGATTCCAGTGCCTCCTGATCTGTCATGTTCGGCAAAATGCTGGCAAAACGGGCTGCTAACATTGATTTGCCGGTTCCTGGAGGACCGACCATTAACACCGAATGGCTACCTGCGGCTGCCACTTCTAGTGCGCGTTTCGCTTGTAGCTGGCCTTTGACTTCACTAAAATCCGGGTAGTTGGCTTGCTTGCGGTTTTGCGAAGGACGATGACGTGAAAGCTTGCTGTCATTATCGATTGCAGCAAAGTGAGCGCAAACTTGTAGCAATGAGTCTGCGGGGTAAATTGCTGCTTCGGTGACCAGGGCTGCTTCATCTGCATTGGCTGAAGGCAAAATAAAAGCAGCTTTGCGCCCGGATTCTTGCTTTGTTTCGTGACTGCTTTGGCAAATAGCAAAAGTCATCGCCAAGGCGCCGCGAATCGGGCGTAGTTCGCCGGAAAGTGAAAGCTCACCGGCAAATTCGTAGTGTGCAAGCATTTCAGCTGGGATCTGGCCAGATGCCGCTAAGATGCCTAGTGCAATAGGCAAATCGAAACGGCCGGACTCTTTGGGTAAATCAGCCGGGGCGAGATTAACAGTAATACGTTTAGCAGGAAATTCAAACCGCGCATTTTGTAATGCTGCACGCACCCGGTCTTTGGATTCTTTGACTTCGGTTTCCGGTAAGCCAACTATCGTAAAAGCCGGAAGCCCGTTGGCCAGATGCACTTCCACGGTTACTTGCGGAGCGTGCATGCCGTTTAAGGCGCGACTTTTGAGAACCGCCAACGACATAAGGCAGTCTTATTTTTGCGAGATCTGTGCTTCCAAAGCAGCCACACGTTCCTCTAGTGCCTCCAGCTTAGCGCGGGTTTTAGCTAAAACTTGAGCCTGAATATCGAATTCTTCACGAGTGACCAGATCCAGCTTAGAAAAACCTTGCGTCATCATGGCTTTGACATTTTTTTCTATGTCTTTCGCTGGTGAATTTTCAAATGCCTGGCTGATTTTTGCCTGCATGTCTTCAAAAAAATTTTGCTTGTTCATCGTCTTTTATCCTCATTATAGGGTCGTGTGCACGTTAATGGTGCGCCGCAATTTGCCGTTAGTTTATCCAAAATTGCTTGCCGCAAATTGGTGCAAATTTAGTCTATTCCGTGCAAAGGCACTTATTGCTGTTTTGCCTAAACAGAAATCATAACCTAAAGCTAGCTTACTTCCCATCTTCTTCCAAATTCAACTATTACAAGGCGTAACAAGGGTGTCATTTAGCTAGACTAGGCTACGAGTAGATGCAAAAAAAACATGTAACAAATTTAAATATATTTCTTTTGAGGAAGCTGGCACGACTTCTGCTTATACGGAGACAACAGGCATTATCGAGTTCATTTCCCGCGGGGTCACGGATGATCTTCTGACTTTGTGTTGAGGTTCACGGAGTGAGTTCAACGCAGTTTCTTACCAACATTTATGTTTTTTACATTTTAGGGGAAGCACAATGAAGAAATCTCTACTTGCTGTTGCAGTTGCCTCAAGCTTCTTAACCGGTTTTGTGCATGCAGAAGATGCCAAGCCAGACAATGAAGTCAGCTTTAATGTTGGGGTCGCAAGTGACTATCGCTACCGTGGTATTTCTCAAACACGTTTAGACCCGGCATTGCAAGGTGGTGCTGACTATACACATAACCCGACGGGTTTTTATGCTGGAACCTGGTTGTCCTCAATTAAATGGACGAAAGATGCAGGTGGTGGTGGTGATGTTGAATGGGATTTGTATGCCGGTAAAAAAGGCGAGATCGTCAAAGATGTGAGCTATGACGTAGGTGTTTTGAGCTACGTTTATCCATCGAATGGTTTGGATAATGTTGCTGGTTTAGTCAACGCAAACACAACAGAAATCTATGGTCAGATCGGTTACGGTCCTATGTATGCGAAGTATTCGAGTTCCGTTACTAATTTGTTCGGCAATCCAAACAGTAAGAACAGTGGCTATCTGGATCTGGGTGCGAATATTGAGCTGCCAGACACGTACACTTTGGTGCTGCATGCAGGTCGCCAGATGATTAAAAACAACTCGGCTTATTCTTACACTGACTGGAAAGTCGGCGTTACTAAAGAATTTGTCGGCGTTGCCTTTACGCTGGCAGCGATTGGTACAAATGCAAATGACGCCTTGTACGTAACACCAGCAGGTAAATTCACTGGCAAGACAAGTCTGGTCTTGACTGCCGTTAAAACTTTCTGAAGACCGAGGATAGTATGAAACTCATTACCGCCATTATTAAACCCTTCAAGCTCGATGAAGTTCGTGAAGCTTTATCTGAAATGGGCGTTCAGGGGATCACCGTGACCGAAGTTAAAGGTTTTGGTCGTCAAAAAGGCCATACCGAGTTATATCGTGGTGCCGAATACGTGGTCGACTTTTTGCCGAAAACAAAAATCGAAGCGGCAGTGGATGATGCGATTGTAGATCGTGCAATCGAAGCAATCGAAAGCGCAGCACGTACCGGAAAAATTGGTGACGGCAAGATTTTTGTCTATGACTTGCAACAGGTTGTGCGTATTCGTACCGGTGAAACCGGCAACGACGCGCTCTGATGCACTCAATTTGACTTACGGGGATATTGATATGAAAAATGTATTCAAACAAATACTGGTAGCAGGCGCTTTGCTTGCTTCAGTAGGGATGACATCGGTCGCGTTTGCGGATGACGCTCCGGCCAAACCTGAAGCCGCTGCGGCAAGCGTCGCAACGGCTGCCAGTGCAACGGCCACCGCTGCCGTTGTCACGCCAATTCCGGCACCAGACGTGTCAGTGGCATCCTTGCCAGCTGCTACGGCAGATGCAGCGGCGGCTTCTGCTCCTGCTGTTGTTGCCAACAAAGGCGATACTGCATGGATGTTGGTATCGACCTTGTTAGTCATTCTGATGACGATCCCAGGTCTGGCTTTGTTCTACGGTGGTCTGGTACGTTCTAAAAACATGCTGTCGATTTTGATCCAAGTGTTTATGATTTTTGCGGTCATTATCGTGTTGTGGTGCATCTACGGTTATTCACTTGCATTTACTGAAGGCAATTCAGTGATCGGTGGCTTTGATCGTGTGTTCCTCAAAGGTATCTGGGATCCGGTCAAAGGCACATTTGCAACGGCAGCGACATTCAGCAAAGGCGTCGTCATTCCTGAGTTTGTCTATGTGGCATTCCAGGCGACATTTGCAGCGATTACTTGCGGTCTGATTATTGGTGCATTTGCTGAACGTGCAAAATTCAGCGCAGTGCTGGCATTCGTGGTGTTGTGGTTCACATTCAGCTACTTGCCTATCGCTCACATGGTCTGGTTCTGGACTGGTCCTGATGGCATTAAAGATGCCGCATCTGCAGCAACTGAGTTGGTCAAGGGCGGTTTCTTGCAACAAAAAGGAGCACTTGATTTTGCCGGTGGTACCGTGGTGCATATCAATGCGGCGGTCGCTGGTCTGGTTGGTGCGATCATGATCGGTAAGCGTGTTGGTTACGGTAAAGAATCGATGGCGCCACACTCACTGACAATGACGATGATCGGTGCTTCCTTGTTGTGGGTGGGCTGGTTTGGTTTCAATGCCGGTTCTGCTTTAGAAGCGGGCGACATTGCAGCATTGGCTTTCGTGAACACCTTGTTGGCAACCGCAGCAGCAGCAGTATCGTGGGTATTTGGTGAATGGATGTCTAAAGGCAAACCATCGATGTTGGGTGGTGCTTCCGGCGCGGTGGCTGGTCTGGTAGCGATTACCCCAGCTTGCGGTTTCGTCGGCCCAATGGGTGCATTAGTTATCGGTTTGCTGGTTGGCGTGATCTGCTTGTGGGGTGTGAATGGCCTCAAGCGCATGATCGGTGCGGACGATTCACTGGACGTATTTGGTGTGCATGGCGTTGGTGGTATCTTCGGTGCCTTGGCAACGGGTGTGTTTGCAGCCCCAGCGTTGGGTGGTCAAGGCATTATGGATTATGTTGCTAACAAAATGTCGGCAGATCCATACGTGATTTTTGATCAGGTTAAAGTGCAGGCAATCGCAGTGGGGACGACAATCATCTGGTCAGCAATCGTTTCTGTGATTGCTTACAAGTTGGTTGATCTGGTTATCGGTCTGCGTGTACCAGAAGATGAAGAACGCGAAGGTCTGGACATCACCAGCCACGGCGAATCTGCTTACCATTCCTGATACGAGTGGTTGGTATAAAGAATTGATGGAGTAAAGCTAGTATCCTCAGTACGGTGTATAGAGCGCACGGTACTGATTTATAAGCGGTTTAGCGTCATGGCTAAACCGCTTTTTTTTGCTGGTACGATTCGATTATTCAGGTTGGCAGAAAAATACACGTAAAAAAACCTGTGTGACGTCCGACGTCAACACAGGTTTTTAATTGTTTAGATATGTATTATTTTGCTGCCGGCGCTGCGGGTGCTTTATCCGCAGATTTTTCTTCCATTGGACGTACTTTCAGCCACAATTTTGCGATATCAGCTGCACCATCTGTGCCTTGCAAACTGTTGAAAATTTCAGTTGCTTTGTCACGGTTACCCGCTTTCAGATAAGCCATGCCCAAATGCAATTTAGCTTCTTCTGCTGACTTCAATCCACCTTTGGCGATACCTTGTTCGATCAAACCAATACCTTTTTCGGATTGGCCGTTGATCACATAGTTGTAACCAATATTGACCAGACCTACGCCAGTCTTGGCATTCTTCGCGGCAGTTTCGCCTGCATCCAAAGTTTTAATGTCTTCGGCAGCTTGTTTGTAGACGCGGTCACGCAATTGTTTATGTTTTGCAGCATCTTTGCCTGTTCCCAACAAATTGGCGGCATAACCAGCGTCAACCGCTGTTTTGGCTTCAGTTGGCAAACCTGCGAGCAAAGCTAATTCAGTCATTTCAACATATTGGCCAGGATCGTCCATATTGTTTGTGACCAACATCAAGCGATACAAGTCGAGACGCAAGCGGTCGGAGAAGCCAGCTTTATGTTCTGTGCGGTAGAGCAAATCACCCCAATATTCTCTGGTAGGATGGTATTCGACCATCATTTCCAATACGGATGTGTAGCCAGCATTGTCTTTAGATTGCTGATAGCTGCTTGCTAACAAACGCAGGTTTTCTTCTGTAGGGATACGCTTTGCTTTTTGATCTTCAGCAAGGATGACCTTCAGTTCCTGAATTGCGTTGGCAAAATCGCCTTTGAGGTAGTTCGCACGTGCCACCATGTTGTGTACCTGAGGGCTGCTGCTGTCTTTTTCCAAGTAGCGCTTACCCCAGTTGATCGCCAAATCATACTTTTTCTCATTGAAATAGGTACCGGCCATGCCTTCTATCAGGCGCAGTTTTTCATTGTCTTTGAGGAAGTCGGAATTAACCATGACTTCGAATGCACTGGCCAATAGCTCAGTATTGCTGGTGCCGGAGGCAACAATGGCACGCATACGTGCAACGACAAAAATTTCATAAGGTGTTTGCTTTTCAAACACACTCAATGCATTGATTTTTTCTAATGCAGCCGGAAATTGCTTCTGGTCGAGTAAAGTTTGAATTTCTGTTAATGGTTTACCCATTTCAGCACGGACAGTTTGTTGTTTGGCTTTGTCCGCCGCTTCGTCTGCATGTGCAATACCCATAGTCACAGGAGCGATACCTGAGCCGATTGCCGCGAACATCATCGCAGCGAACAAGAAAGAAATTTTTTTCATGGAATATCCGGTAAAAAATAAGGAAGACCGCACTAGCACGGTTCTGAGAGTAACGCTCAGCGTATCAAGCCTGTTGACTGTGGATGTGCGGGAGCGGGCATTATAACTGAGGTCGGGAGTGCTATCACCACTTACAGACCTTATCACTGATGGCGCTTGCTGCCAAAGGAATAATCGCCAGCAAGCCAAGACCAGAATATGCCTGGCGGCAATCTTTTGCCTGCGCCTTTCTAACGCCCTCTCCGAGCTGCTTTTCAAAGCTATCGTCCCGTTTAAGGCTATCCTGAATTTTTTCTATTTCGCCTCGGCGACGTTGTTTTTCCATCGCAACTGCCGATTGCCGCAGGGCGTCAAGATCGAGATGCGGGCTCACTCCAGGTAGTTGTTGATATTCCTGTTGTGACTGCACATCGGGGATCGCTTCATGAGGAGCTACTGTGATTGCTTCACTGACGGTACGGGCAGAGTTAGCGTTAGATACCAGCGCTTTTTTTGTAACGGTGTTTGCGGTTTTAATGGATGTCGCCAGAGCAGGCGTTAATTTTTCAGATTCTTGCTTTGGAATCGGTTGAGAGGATGGAACTTGTAAAATTTGCAGGTACGAAGTCCGGTCTTCATGTGCCAGCTTAAATTTGCTTTGTGCTTGCCAGGCGAGCCACAGCATGAGATGCAGCAATAGCATCAAACTCATCACACTGAGGCGCTGGGGTAAAGACGTCGTCTGAACTGTGCTAACTTGCATAGATGAACTCCGGTACGCGTGTACGGATAAGATTCAATCTAATGTCAAAAGTTCATTTTATATACTGGGTATAGTATCAACTATTGGTCTCTGAAGAGGCTTTATTCGTAATAACATTGACTAATAAAACCCGAATACTCCCTCGCCTGCCGATTTTTTAAGCCTCAGGGCGATGTTGTACCAAAATCCATGGTTTGACCACGACGGTCCACAACATCAGATTTTGCTCCAGCCATGCCTGCGCTTGAGTATCACTGACTTTGGCGATTTTTCCCTGACTCAGTAAAGGTGCAATGATGGTTGTATTGTCGGTCGCCATCGCTTCAGCAATATCAACCAGATCAAGGTCTGCATCAATAGCAATGACAGTGCCAGTAGCGAATTGCTTAAGGAGTTCGCTCCACGGAAATCTGGCGGTTTCCTGATTAATTTTAGTGCGTAAGGAAAGATCTTCAGACATAAAAATTTAAAAAATTGAATTAAAAATGAAACAAAGCCGGAAAATCACTCATGCCTTGAGTCTGACTTGCCCCTTAAGTGTTTCTGTTAGTTCGGCATTGATGAGATCCAGATATTTTTCTTTGACGCTAACCTGCATGACAGCATTATCCGCATAGCTGACTTCGTTCACAAGTGCCAGATATTTTTCAAGTATCCGTCGGACTTGTGATTCATTTGAAAACGCCACCTGGATGGTAAGTTGAGTCATGCTTTCTACAGCGATTAATTCTGCTTTCTTAAATGCCTCAGAAATCGCCTGACCGTAGGCTCGCGTTAAGCCGCCTGCACCAAGTTTGACGCCACCCCAATAGCGCACGACTACCGCCAGCACATTGGTCACATCTTTATGCACTAAGACGTTATACATAGGTTTGGCAGCAGTGCCGGAAGGTTCGCCATCGTCATCTAATCCAGATTCCCCGGTACATACCAGCGCCCAGCAAACGTGGACTGCGTTTGGATGAGCAGCGCGTATCAGCACCAGTTGTTCGCGTGCTTCAGCACGGCTGTGCAGGGGATAAAGTTGCCCCAGAAAACGACTTTTTTTGATCTCAATTTCCGCGAAGGCGGGAGCTGCCAGTTGATGCATGAAAAAATATCAGCTCTATATCGTGTTAGGCAGCAATGTTGCTGCGTTGATAGAAAAAACTGGCGTACCAGTAAATACACTGCACATGCATTGTTGGTCGTACCAATTTAATTTTTACTTATTGAATGACAAAATTGACTAAGTAAACGTCGGTGACGCCGTCATGTTCCTTGACCTCTAACACGTGATTAATTTTTTCTTTAATCTCGTTGATCAATTCATGTTTTCCAGACGCATTTTGAATGTCTGCTGACTCTTTTCCACTCAACAGCATGATCATCGAATGTCGCACCAGTGGCATTTTAGCTTTGATTTTCTCTGCCATTTCTGGATTGCCGAGCTGCAAAGTAATACTGATTTGCAGATAGCGATCAAAGCTTGATAAGTTGACAGTGAAAGGCTCTAACGCCGCAACAGACGAAGCGCCTTCTCCACCACCCTCTTTTTTCTCGTTGGCTGACACCGGGCTTGAAATCAGGGTCAGCGCGTAAAAAAGACTGATCAAAAGGAGATGCTTGTACGCAGTTTTCTTGTACGCAGTTTTTCTCATGACATTTCTCTCACAAGGGTTACTGATAAGCTGAGAAGAGCAAGAACATCAAGAACAGCAAAAATAATTCATGCTCATCTCAGGGGCAATGGTTTATACCGTTAAAGGCTTATAGCGTATCCGTTTAGGTTTAGCACCTTCTTCACCCAACCGTTTTTTCTTATCTGCTTCGTATTCCTGATAGTTACCGTCAAAGAAACTGACTTGGGAATTACCTTCAAACGCCAAAATATGCGTTGCAATACGATCAAGGAACCAGCGATCATGTGAAATGACCATCACGCTACCAGCAAATTCGAGCAGCGCATCTTCCAAAGCACGCAGGGTTTCAACGTCC
This sequence comes from Undibacterium sp. Dicai25W, assembly GCF_049340505.1. Lineage (NCBI taxonomy): Bacteria > Pseudomonadati > Pseudomonadota > Betaproteobacteria > Burkholderiales > Oxalobacteraceae > Undibacterium > Undibacterium sp. Dicai25W. Next base: position 116,715 of record NZ_JBMPOQ010000008.1, read on the forward strand.
AGATCATTTGATGGTTCATCCAGCAGCAACACGTTACCGCCTTGCAGCAGTGTTTTTGCCAGATGCAAACGGCCGCGCTCACCACCGGACAAATTGCCGACGATTTTTTGCTGATCGCCACCTTTGAAGTTGAAGCGTCCCAGATAAGCGCGGGATGGCATTTCAAAGCGACCTACCGTCAGAATGTCAGCGCCATTGGCAACATCTTCAAATACGGTTTTGGTATTGCCCAAATCTTCGCGCGACTGATCGACCAGCGAGATTTTTGCAGTTTGTCCCAGTACGACTTCGCCGCTGTCTGGTTGTTCCAGACCTTTGATCATTTTGAACAAAGTTGATTTACCTGCGCCGTTAGGACCGATAATACCGACAATCGCGCCAGGTGGGATCTTAAAGCTCAGGTTGTCGATCAATAAACGATCGCCAAAGGCTTTAGAAACGTTTTTAAATTCGATAACTTCATTACCAAGACGTTCTGCAACAGGGATGAAAATCTCCTGTGTTTCGTTACGCTTCTGGTATTCATGTTCACTCATCTCATTGAATCGCGCCAGACGCGCTTTGCTCTTTGCCTGACGGGCTTTTGGATTCTGACGTGACCATTCTAATTCTTTTTGCAGCGCTTTTTGACGCGCAGATTCGGTCGCTTCTTCTTGCTTCAAACGAGCTTGCTTTTGGTCCAGCCAGGAAGAGTAGTTACCTTTCCATGGAATACCATGTCCACGATCCAGCTCAAGAATCCATTCAGCAGCATTATCAAGGAAGTAACGATCATGCGTAATCGCTACCACAGTGCCAGGGAAGCGCAATAAAAACTGTTCCAGCCAGTCAACCGATTCTGCATCCAGATGGTTGGTTGGTTCATCGAGCAGCAACATGTCTGGTTTAGACAACAACAAACGGCACAACGCGACACGACGTTTTTCACCACCGGACAAGACACCGATTTTGGCATCCCATGGTGGCAAACGCAGCGCATCCGCGGCCATTTCCAATTGCAATTCAACGTTGTCACCGGACGAGGTAGAAATGATCGCTTCCAGGCGTGCTTGCTCATTAGCTAATGCATCGAAATCGGCATTTTCATCAGCATATGCTGCATATACTTCTTCGAGTTTGGCTTTGGCTTCAAACACTTCGCCCAGCGCAGATTCAACCGCCTGGCGCACGGTTTGTTCCGGATCAAGTTGTGGCTCTTGCGGCAGATAGCCAATGTTCAGATTCGGCATCGGTACTGCTTCGCCCTGAATATCTTTATCGATGCCTGCCATGATTTTGAGAAGGGAAGATTTACCTGAGCCGTTCAAACCCAATACGCCAATTTTGGCGCCGGGGAAGAAGGACAGAGAGATATCTTTCAGAATTTGACGTTTCGGCGGAACAATTTTGCCGACGCGGTTCATGGTATAGACGTAATTAGCCATTTTTTTGATGTTTTGAGAGGTAAAGACAATGAACGCAAGGATACCTCAAGCGGGCAGGCAACGGCGCTTTTTACACATTTTTTGAAAGAATTGTGCCATGCATCAAATTTGATGTAGCGCAAAATGAGGCTTGAAGCACGGAACTACACTTTGCTCATCTTAATTCGAAACCCAAAAGGAAATTAAAATGAAAAAAGTAATCCTCGCCCTCTCTTTGGCAGCAATTGGTTTTACAGCAACACAAGCAATGGCTGATGAAGCGCAAAGCCCATGGATGGTTCGTGTACGCGCTGTAAATATCAGCCCGGCAAATAGCTCCGACCCTGTAGGTGGTGTTGGCGCCGCAGATCGTATTACTGTGAGCTCAAAAACGATTCCTGAAATCGATTTCACTTACTTCGTGACACCAAATTGGTCTGCTGAATTGATTCTCACTTATCCACAAAAACACGATGTTATGCTCGATGGTGCAAACATTGGTAGCTTCAAACATTTACCACCAACTTTGACTGCGCAATACCATTTTATTCCAGAAGGAAAGATTAACCCTTACCTCGGTGCTGGCGTTAACTATACCCGTATTTCTGACGTTAATTTGTTGAATGGCGCTGCTAACCTCGACAACAATAGCTTTGGCCTGGCATTGCAAGCTGGTGTTGATTTTAAAATCGACAAAAATTGGTCTGTGAATCTGGATATCAAAAAAGTACAAATTCGCAGCGACGTGACTTTGAATGGTGCAAAAATTTCCAACGTTAAAGTTGACCCATTGTTAGTTGGCGTAGGCGTAGGCTATCGCTTCTGAATTCCTTGCTGAATTACTTACAGCCCGAATCTGACAGCCAGAGAAAGCCAGTCTTTGTGACTGGCTTTTTTAATGCTTTGCAGCAATGGAAATCTGATCTTTTGTATCGAAGACTTATGTGGTTTTTTGCCTGTCATACGTGGATCATCAACTAGCCCTATAATCGAGCCCGGTTTCTTGTTCCACCTAATGGAGAATCACGATGGCGATTTCTATGTACACTGCCTCAGTCCCAGTTTTGACACAAATGTTGGATAGTTTAAGCGATGTTTTGGGTAAAGCTGAAGCGCACGCAACTGCAAAAAACATTGCACCGGAAGTTTTTTTACAATCCCGTTTGTTCCCTGATATGTTTGCTTTAGTACGTCAAGTGCAGATTGCTGCGGATTTTGCCAAGGGCATTGCTGGTCGCCTGGCAGAGGCAGAATTGCCTGCTTACGAAGACAACGAGCAAAGTTTTGCCGATTTGCTGGCACGCATCGCCAAAACGAAAGCATTTATTTTATCTTTGGATGCGGCTAAGTTCGAGGGTAGCGAAAACCGTGACATCGTTTTACGTCCAGGCACGCCTAAAGAGAAAAAATTGAGCGGTCATGCTTACTTGTTGAACTATGGTTTTCCGCAGTTCTTTTTCCACGTGACGACGACGTATGCGATTTTGCGCCATAACGGTGTAGAACTCGGTAAAAAAGACTACATGGGTTCCTACTGAGGAATTAGATTTAGTTTAGATTTAGTTTAAATTCAGTTTAAATTCAGTTGATGCCATCAAAAAGCCGCATTTTCACTTTTTAGAAAATGCGGCTTTTCAGTTTTAACGTACTTATTGTTGCGCTAATACAGCGTTCATTCCTTGATCGCTTCCACATTGAAGTACAAAGTTACTTCATCGCTAACAAACGGAACGTAGCGCCCGACCTTGAAATCGCTACGTAAAATCTTGGTGTAACCATTCGCACCGCACGCTTCTCTGAGATACAAAATCATAAAACGGCAATTGAATTGGGTCACTTCTATCGTGACGGGCAGCGTGGTGTTTTTAATCGTCAGTTTGCCTGTGACTTGTGTCAGCTTATCCTCATTGAAGATCATCTTATCTGAGCTGAAGCTGATTTTTGGGAATTTATCCGTGTCGAAAAAATTCGATGAGCGCATGGCACGGTTAAATATGTCTGATCCAGTGTTGACGGAGTTGGCATCGATTTCCAGATTAATGGAACCACTCTTGTTTTCCGTATCCATGGTGATGCTGCCAGTATTTTTATCGAAGCGACCACGTTGCGTCGATAAACCCCAATGCTGATATTCAAAACTACTAAAGGTGTGTTCGGGATCGATTTTGTAGGTGTTTTCTGCGAAAACGGCGCTGCTTATGAGGCCGGATAGTAGCAACACACTATGCTTAAAGAGTAGTCGAATAGGCATCACAGCTCCTGATTTGTATGACATCAGGTGTGCTGATGTCATACCATTGCCTGAGGTTTCAACCTGAGATTGATCTTCAGGGTTTGACGAACTTCAAAGTCATCCTATCACTTTCACCTATCGCCTCATAGCTGGCTTTGTTGCTATCTTTATTGGCAAAAGTAGGAGGCAATGCCCAGACGCCGCCTTCATGGTCTGCGTGATCTTTAGGGTTGGCATTGATTTCTGATTTACCGGCAAGTTTGAAACCGACGCTCTGTGCCATCTGAATCACGTAGCTTTCATGGACGTAACCACTGCTGGCTTTATCATCTTGTGGCATATTTTCTGGTAAACGGTGCTCGACCACGCCAAACACGCCGCCCGTTTTTAGGGAATCAAACGCAGATTGAAATGCCGCTTTGACGCTGCCATTTTCATTTGCAATCCAATTGTGGACGTTGCGGAACGTCAGTACCATATCGACGCTATGCTTGTCAGCATAATGAATATTTGACGGTGGTTCGAATACGCCGAGTACCACTTTATCAAAGACCGCTGGTTTAGCATCCAACCTTTGTTTGAAGCGTTGGTAGCCTTTTCTGACGTTTTCATTCGCATTGTTCGGGTCGTTGGCGGTGGCAATCATCAAACCGTCAGCCCGTAAGTAGGGGGCGAGAATTTCCGTGTACCAACCAGCGCCTGGGGCAATTTCCACCACTTTCATATCCGGGCGAATGCCAAAAAAGCTCAAAGTTTCATAGGGATGACGATAAACGTCGCGCACGACGTTGTCAGGCGTACGTTGTGCACCGTTGACGGCAGCTTTCAAACCATCATCAGCATAAACTGAACTACAGCAAGCAAGAACAAGAGCAGAGGCAAGCAAAAGACGTTTCATACGTGAGACTCCGGGAAGAAAGCAGATCAGACGACAAAAGCGAATAGAAGTTTCATTCGCCGACATTTTCATGCTTTTAGCATAAGCCCTGAAAGAACTAGACCGCGCCGCTAACATTATCTGACTGTGACTATATCTCTTTTCATTGGTGCCAGTCGGGCGATTAATTTATTTTGAACGGAAAACGGGATTTCGCATTTTTCCATTGCGATCTGTAAGTCTTCTGCCAGAGCATTAAATTGAGCGCTGGTGATCCCTAATTTTTCATGAACGATTTTCATGTCGTCACCGCTGTACTTGCATGGGCCGTCTGCAAGCACGCAAAATTGCTCCTTGAGCAGTGAAGCCAAGCGCTTCATGTTGGTCTCTTTGAAGCCATCTTTGATGCGACTGTCGTTGAGGATTTGTTGTGCTGTTTCATCGACGATACAGCTGATGCCCGCATCTTGACCGAGATCTTCATACAACGTGCTGGCTTGCGCCTGGGTGGATATCCCGATTGCACTGATAAATAAGCACAGAAATAAGCACAGAAAAATGCGAACTAGTGTTTGGGGAAAGATGTTCATCTAGACTTATCCTTCTCTATCAATGACCGATTTGCACAGACAAATACCAGCCGTGCTGATCTTTAGTGTTAAATGCCGTAATGTCACCGATATCAACGTAAGCCAAAGTCACGGACACATTTTTATTGGGAAACCAGGCCAGGAAGCCATCGTAATAGGCTTTTTCATGGTCGATGCTGAGATTGTTAGGTTTTTGCCGGTATTCTGCGCCGAGCGCCAGCTTGCGATTCAGCAGATAAGCTGCCGACACCTCTGGCATGACTTGATAACGATTGTGCAGATCACCACCAAAACCGAGTAAGCCCATTTGATTTGCTTTGGTCATCCTGAGTGTGCCATTGAGCAGCAAACTTTGTGCCAGAAATAGCTTGGTCGCGGACAGATAGTAATCCGTACCCTGGTTACTTTTTGCGCCTAGCTGAGTAACCTGTGTCACCCCCAGTGCATCGAGTCCGGTAACGTTTTGATCACGTTTATACATGGCACCGATCGCAATTTGTGGCCGCCAGTTATCCTGATCGGCAATCAGGTCACCCGCCAGCTTTAATTTGACGCCAACAACATCCTGACTCAGTTTTAATTTGTCTAATGGTGTCAGACTGCCACTAAATTCTTGTTTTGATAGTGACAGTTCTAGTTTGTCACAGATTCCTAGGGCAACGCCGTAAGTGCTCAACTGATAATCCTGGGTATTGAGCTGCGTCACATGGGCATTGAAGCCGTAGCTATCTTCCGTGCCGTAGCCAGTAATGACCGCCCACGGCACCAGACCAGCGCCGGCGGCTCCTTCGACTTGAATTACGCCAGCAGTGGCAAGTAATTTACCTTGGTCTGGCACAGGCAGGCTTTGTGCCCGGATCGCTTCTGTATTGAATCCGATTAGCCATATAGCTAAGCAAAATGGTAGGTGACGTAGGCGCATGGGATGGCAGTAATGTCGTGGTGTGACCGCAATGCTATCGCAAGTCAGTCAATTTTTTATCGGGTCATAAGCGGGTAATCGTGTGCAGGTAGTATTTAAAAAATAGAAATGTATCAGTCTTTGGCATCCGCAATCGTCGTTTTGCTAGCGTGACTGTGTCATAAACAACGTCTGATACTTTATTCTAAGGTAAATTTTTTCCGGCTATGGTTTTGCCTGTATTTTTGACGCATTTATTATCGTTTTTTATTGATGACCGTATTCTCACAACAACATCCTAATCACACTTAATAACAAATGAATTAACATCGAATCGCGATTCTGAGGCTTGAATACATCTTGAAGTTAACGACGAATATTTGCCTTGCTTAGGAGAACTGATTTCGCGTATCTTCGTATAATTCTCTATTAGTTGCATTAAATTGCATGAAATTTCAATTTTTCTTTGTGAAACTGGCACAGTTCCCAATCAGTACATTGCTACACGACTGGTTCTAATCGAACAAAATTTATTTATATATTTATTTATTTATTTCTTTTTCGTTGTGAGTTTTTTAGTCACTTTATGAGTCGTTCTTCTTTACGTCGCGAGCTGGTTGTCCCAATTACTGCTGTGGTGATTGGTGTTGCCGTTGCGATCGGCTGGGTGTCGATGAAGGCAGGAAGTGACGCTGTTTTTTCATTGACCCAGCGTGTCTTGGTCGACATGGTTAGTCGGATTAATGTTGCCACAGAGAAGCATCTGGATGGTGCATTAACTGCACTTGAGTCCATTGCGCCTAGTTCAGCGCATATGCCAAAAGAACACCATTTCAACCCTGACCTACAAGTACTGGAAGATAAATTCTGGACTGCAAGTGGATTATTCATGGATATGAATAACTACGTCTATTTTGGTGGAAAGGACGGTAGTTTTCTTGGCGTTTATCGTATCTCGCAGAGCGATGTGCAATTATTTTTGCGTAGTGCTAATGATCAACGCAGAAGTGTCTATCAGGTGAGCGGAGTTGGTGATCGATCTCATTTAATTCGTACTGACGAATTTGATCCACGCAAGCGCCCCTGGTACCAGGCCGCTCGTAATTCAGAAGCCCCGGTGTGGTCGGGTATTTATAATAATTTTTCTTTTCATTACCCAACGATTACCCTGGCCAAAGCAGTTTTTGAAAAAAATCACGAATTTGCAGGTGTGGTTGCCACCGATGTGACGCTCAAAGAATTGTCTAACTTCTTGAGTAAGCTAGACATCAGCAAAAATAGCGTTGCCTACATTGTCGATGAGGATGGTTACATTGTGGCGACATCCGGGAAAGAGATTCCTGAGCGTACCGTCAATGGTATGCCCGAACGTATGCGCGCAGTTGATATGAAAACGGTTCTCATTAGCAGTACTTACGCCAAACTGAGCCAGTTAAATGTGAAAACACCAGAAACCCGGGAATTTGATTTGCCTATGGGGTTGGTGGACATGGCGATCTCTCCTTTAGGAAATAAGCAAGGCTTGCACTGGCAAACCATTGTGGCTGTGCCGCGCTCCGATTTTATGAGTAGTATTAATGAGGGTTTCTTACAAAGCGTGGCGATCGCCATTGCTTGTATTCTATTCGCACTGACCATAGGATTGACCATCGTTGAGCGCGTGATACGTGACATACGGAAGTTGACCGCAGCTGCAGAAAAATTTGGTAATGGCGAAGCCATGCCTAAGTTAGATATTCGTCGTACAGACGAGATTGGTATTCTCGCGCAGACTTTCACTGAAATGGAAAATAAACTGCGCTTTGATAAATTGACGCAAGTGGCCAACCGTGAATCCTTATTTGCCCAGATCAATCACTTACAAATCATGGCGAAGGAGCAGCCAGAAAACTTTAGCGGATTTACGTTGCTGTTCGTGGACTTAGACCGGTTTAAAAATGTGAACGATAATCATGGGCATGATGCTGGGGACAAAGTGTTGGTGATTACTGCAGCACGTTTGCGTTCAGCGATTCGTGATACGGATGAGGTCGCACGTTATGGCGGCGATGAATTTGTTTTGTTATTGAAAAATACGAAAACCACAATAGACATTCACAACATGGTGGAAAAAATATCGGTGTTAGTCGAAGAACCCATTGCGCTTGAAAATGCGATGGTGGGCATCGGCGCATCAATAGGCTGGGCCAGTTTCCCGGAAGATGGTGATGATTACGTGCGGCTCATCAAAATAGCTGACAGCCGCATGTACAACCGCAAACGTGACCGGAAAACGGCATCCATCGTTCACGCCGTTTGATTTGATTTCCATCTTTCAAGCCACGCCGGTATATTTTCCGCTGGCATAGGTTTACTAATGAAGTAGCCTTGAGCCTGATCGCAGCCAAGCTCTTTCAACAGCGCTAACACTTCTGCATTCTCTATTCCCTCGGCAACAACCCGCAATCCCATATTGTGCCCAAGATCGATCGTCGACTTAACGATCTTAGTATCGTCAATGTCCTGTTCCATTTTCAGGACAAAGGACTTATCGATTTTTAATTCATCCACCGGCAGGCGCTTCAGATAAGCGAGTGAAGAATAACCAGTGCCAAAATCATCGATCGACAATTCCATTCCCATGGCATGTAGTTTATCGAGGGTCAGATGGGCACGCACCGGGTCATCCATGATCGCGCTTTCAGTGATTTCCAAACAAAAACACTGAGGGTCCACCTGGTTTTTTTGTAGAATTTCAGCAAATTTCTCAGGCAATTCCTGATCCAGCAAATCACGGGTAGAAATATTGACCGAAATCTTTATATTGATGCCAGCGTTCTGCCATTGCTGACAGCACGCTGCCGCCGCATTCATTACCCAACGTGTGAGTTGACGGATAAAACCGGTTTGTTCTGCAAACGGGATGAACTGATCTGGAAAAATCATGCCTTTTTCAGGATGGAACCAACGAACCAGTGCCTCGACTGCCACAACTTCATTACTAATGACCGAAACTTTCGGTTGTACATAAAGCTGAAAATGATTTTGTTCCAATGCCGTACGCATTTCTGTGAGCAAGGACAAACTTTGCTGGCTGGATTTGTCTATGGTTTGTGAATACAGCACGGCGCCGTTTTTGGCGAGTTTTGCTGCGTACATCGCCACTTCTGCATGACTCAATAAAGTTGCCGTATCATTCGCATGATCAGGATAACCCGCAATCCCAATACCGGCGCTGATGTCGACGGTCTGGTCTTCAATAGAAATTGGTTGTTCCAGTGTCAACAAAATTCTATTTGCCAGTTGCTGTGCCTGATCAACATTGGTAGCTGGTAAGAGAATCGCAAATTCATCCCCTCCCAGACGTGCCGGTCGGCTATTGCCTGCTCCCAGTTCAGCACTGAGTCTGAGCGCAACCTGTTGGAGTAATACATCACCAAAGCGATGTCCCATGACATCATTGACGTGTTTGAAACGGTCCAGATCCATCATCAGTACAAAACAAGAATTGCCGCGTGATTTGGCGACACTGATCGCTTCATCGACCATATCAGTAAATAAGGCGCGGTTCGGTAAGGTCGTCAGATTATCCCAGTAAGCCAGTCGGCTGATTTCTTTCTCGCGTAGTGCAATGGCATCACGCATATGCGAAAAACTATTGGCAAGATCGCCGATTTCATCATTTTGTTTGATGTCTATCGTGGTTTTGTAATCGCCAGTTCCAAGACGACGCGCCGTTTCTGCCAATTGTCTGACTGGATTGGTAATGCGACGAGCGGTAATTGCGCTGAATATGCTGGCAATAATGCCGCCTAAAATGGTTAAGAAAAGCAAGTTTCTTTGTAATTTTTTATACGGTGCAACGGCCTGATTGATCGACAATTGCAATACGGCGACGGTCGCACTTTTTTCATTTTTGGCCAGCGGTAAGATGCGCTCACTATAGTGATCATCGTTGAGATTCAAGTCGCGAATAAAAGTCGATTTGGTGATTGCTGAGGGTAACAAGGCCGCTAACTTGTATTCTTCTTGTTCGTCTAATGTTGAGACATTAGGCATCCACGGACCATTATTTTTGGACGTAAATATACTAATTTGCATCGCCGATAATTCCCGCATGTCGTTGACTAATCTGCGGTCTATGGGAATCGCCATGGCGACCCAACTAATGGTGACCGGCGCGTTGACCGGTACCATGACCATTTGATATGGTTTGCCATCGACGATGTCGGTGCTGGATGCACTGCCTTTTTCTGTCGCGCTTTTGATCAGGTCGTAGACGCTTTTTTGAAAACCATGCGCCAGAGTATCGCTGCTGGCAACGATGATTTTGCCATCTAACCCAACTACCATCGTCAGGTCGGCTTTGATGCGCTCACCATGATTGAGTAATGCGGACACCATAGTCTGTGTATCATTGGTACCGATTGCCTGGCGAAATGCATAATCTTTCGATAATAACGTGGCACCTTCTATGAGATGTTGTGCATTCTGTTCCAATAAATGCAGAAAAATTTTCTCGTTAAAAGCGAGACTGCTTTCAATCTGTGCGCGAGCATTGTCATCAATCGACCTGTCGATAAAGAAATATCCGGCCAACTGCAAACTCAGTAATAAACTGATGAATAAGGTTACTACCCGGCTTTCCAGACTACGCAAGCGCATTTTTTCTCTTTCTTCAGGCTAGATTAATTTGGTACTTGATAATTGACGCAATGTTATCCTTGGGCTTGTACTTTTACGAAGGCAATCAATGATAGTGCTTGAGGTTGCTTCATCCTAAAGCGTAATTTAGCGCAGCTTAAACTTCAGGTGTACTGCAATGGGAGTTGATTCCGTACCGATTTTCATTTCTTCTGCCTGTGGTTCACTGCCAGTGGCTTGCTGGTAGTGCCAGACCTTCAGTATATATTTTCCTTGTGGCAATCCTGATAGGGTAGCGTTACCGTGGGCATCTGTTTTGGCAAAAAAAGGCGTATTGACGACGTGTATATAGGCCAACATTTGATCATGAATGTTGCATCCCACCGTGACCGTTCCGGCTTTATCAAATAACAGCGGTTCTGACGGCTTGCCTGAATACAGTTTTAATTCAAAAGTTTTGGCCGGTGAAAATGAATACGCCTGATGTTTGACCGTATCGTTATTCGGAAAAGAAATCAAAGTCCCGGTTTGTACCACCGTCACTCAGGGGATGAATTTCTTATTTTTTTGTTCGATGACGGCTGGCGCAGGTTTACTGTTGTTGATTGTAAACGTTGGTTCGGCGTAAACAATAGCATCTTCTACCGTTTGCCCGCTATTATCAGTCACCGTAACAATGGTATTAGCACGTGCACTATTGTTTGCTCCGGCGCATAGTAGTACAGTGAGTGCAAAGAAACCTAAGAATTTAGCTGACATTGGCGTATCTCTCATGGACGGCAAAGGCAGAAGGTGCAAAATAGCTTCTTCTTTCCTGGACTTGCATCAAATTTTTTGTAAAAACTTGTGAATACCTTATAAGCCTATCATTATTTGCTACACTGAATCAGCACATCAGATAAATTCCTTTATTATCCGGATGATGAGATAGTAATCCGATTTTTAAATGTTGCCCGGTGGAATTTTCACCCTCTTTTTTTGGCTGTCTTTCGAGTACATTGCAGGGATCTCGAACATGGAATCCATTATCAAGCATTTGGTAGAAATTACCGGCTATCGCGACCATGATTTGCTCAATATCTCGATAGCGTCATCGTTACGCGAAATCTTCGCCGCCCGGTCGGCACGTATTTCTGAACTCAGTTATGACGGTACAAACTCTTTTCTTACTTCCAAAGTGGATATTACGGCGACTGGCGTCGATGTGATCGATCAGCCCGAGCTTATACCATTGTCGGATAAATTGAGCGAAATTCCGGAACTGAAAACGGCCATTGCCGGGCGTCAACCGGTGATTGAATGTGTCACTGATAATGAGCCGCGTATATGCTTGTTGCTCTGGAATGCAGAGCAGTTGGAAGCATTGATAGAGCTGATTGGTCCAGGCAACCGTAATCTCAACACCATGGAAGTATTGCGTGGGATGCTGATCGTTTATAAAAATTTCCTGGCATTGCTAGACTACAACGAACGCGATTCGTTGACAGGTTTGCTGAACCGAAAAACCTTTGACGACAGCTACACCCGGATGTTGCGCATGAACGTCGGTCACCATCCTCTGACGGAGGCTGAAGTGGGCGCTGATCAGCCGGAAACCGAAAATAAAGTGGATCATTACCATTGGCTGGCCGTGGTTGACATTGACTATTTCAAACGAGTGAACGACCAGTTCGGGCACTTGTATGGTGACGAAGTATTAATTTTAATTGCCAATATCATGCGAAATTCATTCCAGCCCAACGATCATTTATTCCGCTTTGGTGGCGAAGAGTTTTTGATTTTGGTGCATTCAAGTAGTCTTGGTGAAGCACACCGAGTTCTGGATCAATTCCGTACCAATGTGGAGCAATATCATTTTCCGCAAGTCGGACAGGTTACAGTCAGCATAGGGTTCGCGCGGATTGATACGTTTGAGCCAGCCGTCGCGACTGTTGGTCGCGCCGATCAGGCTTTGTATTACGCAAAAACGCATGGTCGTAATCAAACCTGTCACTACGACATGCTGGTGGCGAATGGCGATTTACATCAGGAATATTCTAACGATATTGCCGAATTTTTCTAAACTGATGTTCATTTGGCGAGCTTGCGTGAGGTCGTTAACATAATCACGCTGCCAAGAATGATTGCCATCGCAAACATCGCTTTGCCTGATATGTGTTCACCACCGAAGCTTGCTCCCAGTGCAACTGCAATCACTGGGTTCACATAAGCATAACTGCCCGCCAGTCCAGTATGTACTTTTGACAGCAAATACATATACGCAGTAAAGGCGAGCAAAGAACCTGCAGTCACCAGGTAAAACCAGGCGGCGACCGCTTTGAAAGTGACGGGGCCTGCCACGTGTTCACCAATGATAGCGCTACACAGCACCAGAAAAATACCGCCTACCAACATTTCACTGGCAAAACCCATGCCGCCAGCCGCCATTTTTAATTTTTTCTGCGACAAAATTGAACCTACGTCCCAGCTCAAAATTGCTGCCAGCAACAAAATAATACCGATCGGTTTCGCCGCAAAATCACCATCAGAAGCAAGCAATACCGCACCGGCAAAACCGCACACAATACCCAGCCATTCACGACGTTTGGGCCAGTCACCAAACAGACCAGAAAGACCAGACAAAATCATCGGTGAGCATGCGATAAATACCGCCGTTAATCCGGACGACACATATTGTTCGGCGCAGGCGGTTAAGCCCGTTCCACCGCCTAGCATTAAGATGCCAACAATTCCGCCATCGCGCCATTCCCGCAGAGTCGGAATACGCGCACCACGCCACAGTTGCCACGCAAAAAGTATGGATCCAGCAGCAACGAAGCGCGTGCCTATCATCATTAGTGGTGGAAATGACTCAAGTGCGACCTGAATCGCAAAATAAGTCGACCCCCAGACGATATAGACGGTGAGTAAGGCAATTAAAACAGAACGAGGCAAATGGCGCATAGTATTGGTGCTGGAATGAAACTAGGGATACAACAGTGTATGTGAGTCAGGAGCGATTTTAAATGGATAAAGCAAGGTAAATCAGGTACATTTCTTTTAAATCGACTGAAAAATCAAGGTTTTACCATGAAGATAGAATTTGACCTGATGGACGCAAAAATCCTCGATATTTTGCAGGCAGATGCCAGAGTCACGCTGGCCGAAATCGGTCGCCGTATTCATTTAAGTCAGCCAGCGGTTGCGGAACGTATCAAACGGATGGAGGCAGCGAATGTGATTACTGGCTATCACGCGCATGTCAATCCGGAAGCGCTTGGCTATGGCATTACCGCTTTTGTGCGGATAGCCAGCCGTTCCAGCGATATGCCAGTTGTCAAAATCGCGGAACAAGTACCAGAAGTGATCGAGTGCCACGCAATTACGGGCGAAGACTGCGTGATCGTTAAAGTTGTTGCACCATCGGTCAAAGAATTGGAGCGCGTCATCACCAGCCTCGCGCGTTGTGGCGTCACGTCGACTTCATTGATCTTATCGTCGTCGATAGAACGACGGGCGATCAAACCGGTGGAGTAGGGTATGGAATTACGCCAGCTACGCTATTTTGTTGCTATCGTTGATCACGGATCATTGTCGCGTGCTGCCAAGGTCTTGCATATCGTGCAGCCTGCCCTGACGCAACAATTGCAGCAATTGGAAGAAGAACTCGGCGCGACTCTATTGCATCGTTCAGCACAAGGTATGCAAGCAACCGATGCTGGCAAAGTGTTTTATGAACATGCACTTGCGATCTTAAAACAAGTCAGTGACGCCAAATCTGCAGTCGCGCAATCGACGGATAAGCCCAGCGGAACTGTTGCCCTGGGCATCCCGCAAAGTGCCTCCGGTGCGTTGGCATTTCCTCTATTGACAGCGGTACGCGCGGCCTATCCGGATATCGTCTTTCAATTGACGGAAGAATTGACCGGTAATCTGACCGAGCAGCTGCGCTCGGGGCGCTTGAATCTGGCGATTTTATTTGATGATGGGCAGCTCAGTAATTTTGCCACCACCGCGTTGGTCGAAGAAGAGATGATGTTCATCACGCGTGCCGGATCACAATTCGCTTGTAAGCGCAAATCGATCAGTCTGGATAAAGCGTTGCAAGTGCCTTTGATTTTACCTAGCATTCAGCATGGCGTAAGGCCGCGCATAGAACAGGTCGTCAGGCAGCAAGGCTTGCGTATCGAAAACGTGATCGATATTACCTCAATAGCGATTTTGAAATCGGCACTCATGGCAGATATGGGGGCGACGATTTTACCGGTATCGCCATTGCTGGCAGAAATCGAGCGTGGTGAAATGATAGCGACCGCAATCAGCGACGTGCAGTTATCACGCACTGTCAGTTTATGTGCTTCGAAGAATATCCCGCTGACCAATGCCGCGATGGCAGTGGAAAAATTGGTTCTCGAAGTGACGCGGGATTTATGTCAGAGCAAAAAATGGCTGGGAACTAAAAGTTTGATGGCAGACGTATCAGTGCGAGCAAAATAAATTTGCCCGCGCTGAGCTGGACGATGCCGCGTTTTTCTCAAGCTGCCAGCGCAGAGGGGGCTTGTTGGAGTAGGGCTGACAAACCAATAAACGCCGGATATGGCTCGGTAATCACAAACACCGGTATCTCGGACAAATATTGCGTGAAACGTCCTTTTTGTTCAAATCGCTGACGGAAGCCTGAACGCAATATATAGTCACCCAGTCTGGGCACGATCCCGCCACCAATATAGATGCCGCCGCGTGCACCGAGTGTGACCGCCAGATTGCCTGCCATCGTTCCTAACATGTCACAGAAGCTGGCCAATACGTCACTGCAAATCTGGCATTGTTGGTTCAGTCCACGTTGCACAATGTCTGGTGCTTCGATGTCTTCGGCAATTTGTTGTCGACTGGCAGCGAGCGCGCGATAAATCAATTTCAAACCAGGTCCAGACAACAATCGTTCGGCAGACACATGATCAAATTCTTGCCATGCAAATTCCAGAATATCAATTTCCCGTCGGTTTGCTGGTGTGAAACTGACGTGACCGCCTTCACTGTGCAAAGGTTTCCAGCCATCGGCAGAAGGAATCAAGCCAGACACACCTAGTCCGGTACCTGCACCCAATAAACCAATCGCGCTATCTGGAATCGCTGTATGACCACCCACCTGCGTCAATTGTTGCATACCAAGAAGAGGCAGAGACATCGCTAAGGCGGTGAAATCATTCACAACATCCAGAGTCTCTAATTGAAATAACTGGCGCGTCGCTTCGATAGAAAAACTCCAATGATGATTGGTCATTTGTACCCAATCCCCGTGGATAGGATTGGCAATCGCAATCCCGGCATTTTTTACCTGATCAGCACCTGCTGCTCTTGCTTCGCTCGTCTGTAAATAGTGGTGCATCGCGTCGGTAAGTTGCGGATAGTCTGCGCAAGCAAGCACCTTCACCGCCGCTAAAACACCAGGTGAAGTCTCTAAGGCAAAGCGGGCATTGGTGCCGCCAACGTCAGCAAATAATTTAGGAAAGCGCATGTTTAGCTCCTTAACACCGTTTATTACTGCTCAAAGCAGGCTTTGCTCAGTTTCCGGATCAAAAAAGACAGCCTTCGATAAATCAAAAGCCAGTCGCATCGCCTGACCAGGCATCGCCGCCGCGCGTGGATGGGTGCGGCAAGTAATGCGTTCGCCATTAAAGCGGGAGAACACCAAGGTGTCGGGGCCGGTTGGTTCCGTCAGATCAATGACGCAATCGACTTCAGTGGGGTGATAGCCATTGGCTGATTCAGAGCGGCGCGCGCTTTCAGCATCGGTGACGTGTTCAGGGCGGATACCTAAAATGATGTCGCCGTCTTTGTTGCGTAAGCCTTTGACCGCTTGCAGATGAGACGCAGGAATGGGTAATACCGTTTGCTTACCCGCGTGTTCCACTGCAAAACCCAGACCATCTTGATGGGCTTGTAATTTGCCACGTAAAAAATTCATCGACGGTGAACCGATAAATCCTGCGACGAACATATTTGCTGGTCTGTCGTAGATTTCTTGCGGGCTGCCGAATTGCTGAACCACGCCGTCCTTCATCACTGCGATCTTGTCGCCCAAGGTCATCGCTTCAACCTGATCGTGTGTCACATACACAGTAGTGGTTTTCAGACGTTGATGCATGAGTTTTATTTCTGCACGCATTTCTACGCGCAGTTTTGCATCCAGATTTGATAAAGGCTCATCGAATAAAAACAGTGAAGGGTTGCGTGCAATCGCTCGCCCCATCGCAACGCGCTGGCGCTGTCCTCCAGATAAGTGCGCTGGTTTGCGATCGAGTAAATGCGTCATTTGCAACGTCTCGGCAACGCGATCAACAATTTTCTTTTGTTCTGCTGCGGGCACTTTGCGGATGCCTAAGCCGAAAGAAATATTCTCACGTACTGTCATGGTCGGATACAGCGCATAAGACTGGAACACCATTGCAATATCGCGTGACTTGGGTGGTACGTCGTTGACGCATTTGTCGCCAATGTAAATGTCACCTTCAGAGATAGGTTCCAAGCCAGCAATCATGTTTAACAACGTAGATTTGCCGCAGCCAGAGCCGCCAACCAAGATCAGAAATTCGCCGTCCTTAATTTCTAAATTGATGCCTTTTAAAATTTCTGCACCGTTCGGATATACCTTACGTACACCGCGGATGGATAAGCTAGCCATGTTTTATATCTCCTGATTTCTTATTGCTGCACGTCGTCATAGTTGGACCGTGCTGCGATCTATCTTTGTTTTGGTAGGTGTTAAGCTGTATACACTCAGCACTACAAAATTTAGCCTTTGACTGCACCGGCAGTTAAGCCGCGCACAAAATATTTTCCAGCCAATAAATACAGTCCCAATGTTGGCAGCGCAGCGATAATTGCGGCTGCCATATTGACGTTGTATTCAGTGACGCCAGTGGAGGTATTGACCAGATTATTCAAGGCAACTGTCACTGGTTGTGCATCGGTGCCACCAAACACGACACCAAATAAAAAGTCATTCCAGATTTGTGTGAATTGCCAGATAAAACACACCATAAAAATCGGTAAGGACAATGGCAGTATGACGCTACGATAAATCCGGAAAAATCCCGCACCGTCGATACGTGCTGCTTTCACTAATTCATCCGGAACGCTGATGTAGTAATTGCGGAAAAACAAAGTAGTAAAAGCAACGCCATACACCACGTGGACAAACACCAGGCCCATCGTGGTATTGGCGAGTTCGGCTAAACCCAACAAGCGCGCCATCGGCAAAATCACAACCTGGAAAGGGATAAAGCAACCTACCATTAATGCCGTGAAAATAATTTCTGAACGTTTGAATTTCCAGTGCGCGAGTACATAACCGTTGATCGAACCGATCAGGGTAGAAATCAATACCGCAGGTACCGCCATCTTGACCGAGTTCCAGAAGTAAGGTGACAAACCATCGCAACGCACACCAGTACATGCACCGCCCCAGGCTTTTTGCCATGCATCAAACGTCGGGTGTCGTGGAAAATCGAGCAAATTGCCGCTGCGAATTTCATCCAGCGATTTAACCGAGGTTGTCAGCATTACATACAAAGGTGCCAGATAGTACAGCGCGCAAAATATCAGCAAGGCATAAATGAAAATACGTCCCGGACTGAAAATGAATTTGGAATCAGTGCCCATGTTTGGCCTCCTTACTTTCCAGATAAATCAATGGCACCAAGACTGCCAACACGGTCATCAACATCATCATGGCGGAAGCAGCGCCCAAACCAAGCTGACCGCGGGTGAATGAAAATTGATACATAAAAATCGCTGGTACGTCGGATGAAGTACCTGGTCCACCCGCCGTCAATGCCATCACTAGATCGAAGCTCTTAATCGCGATATGCGATAGCACTAACAACACGCTAAAAAACACAGGGCGCAAGGCAGGAATCACAATGCGGCGATAAATAGTCGGCAAACTCGCCCCATCGACCATCGCGGCTTTGATGATGCTATCGTCGACACCGCGTAAGCCTGCGAGGAACAGCGCCATCACAAAACCAGAAGACTGCCAGACGCCCGCAATGACAACGGTATAAATCGCCATATCAGAATTGACCAGCCAATCCATAGAGAAGTCAGGAAAGCCCCATTCACGCACCATTTTTTCTAAACCCAGACCAGGATTTAAGATCCACTTCCATGCGACACCGGTAACGATGAAGGATAGTGCCATCGGGTACAGATAGATGGCGCGTAGGGCGCCTTCCATACGAATTTTTTGATCCAGAAAAACTGCCATCAGCAGCCCAACGACCAGGCAAAACAGAATAAACAAACCACCAAAAATACCCAGATTGGCCGCTGATACCCACCAGCGATCCAATTCAAACAGGGCTTGATACTGACCAAATCCGGTCAGCTCGTAATTTGGCATCAGACGTGAATCAGTGAAAGAAAGATAGGCGGTGAATGCGATAAAACCATACACAAACAGCAGCGATGCAAATACCGTTGGCGATAACACCAGACGCGGCAACCAGACATCTGCGAAAGCTTGCAGACGATTTGGCATCGAAGCTTTTTTGGGTGAATAGGGAATTTTTATTTCTGACGGGGATGTAACCGACATGCTTGTCTCCGGGGGGTGAGCTGAGCTGATGCAGGGGGGAGGTTCTGCATCAGCTCACCAGCGAGGTCATTGACTAAGCTGGTACTCGGGTGAAACTTAAGGAATCTTTACTTCGTTTTTGCGGCTTTCGCCAATGCTTGCACCGCTGCTTGCGATGTCATGTTGGAATTCATGAATTTCGCAATCACGTCTTGAATTGCACCAGCTTTAGCGGAGTCAATTGCCATACCGTGCGCAAAACTAGGTACAAAACTGCCTGCTTTGCTGCTTGCATCCATATCGTCCATGGATTTCAAAGCGCAGCTATCGAACTTCGCACGAGAAACACCTGCACGAGCTGGGATAGAACCTTTGTTCAAGTTAAATACTTCCTGAAATTCCGGACTCATCACCGCGCCAGCCAAAGTCAGTTGGGCTTTTTGCGCATCGGCACCTTTGACGGCAAACATCGTCAGAGAGTCAACGTTAAACGTGAAAGATTTTTCTGTGCCAGGTGCTGCAACACACAAGAAATCTTTTCCAGGCATTTTACCAGCAGCGGTAAATTCACCTTTTGCCCAGTCACCCATGAATTGCATACCGGCTTTGCCATTAATGACCATGGCGGTTGCCAGGTTCCAATCACGACCTGCAGAGTCTTTGTCGATGTACGTTTTGATTTTTGCCAGGGTATCAAAGGTTTTGATCATCGTCGGACCAGTCAGACTTGCCTGATCCAATTGTACAATTGCTTTTTTGTAGAAATCGGCACCGCCTACACCCAAGGCGACAGATTCAAATACCGTTGCGTCTTGCCAGGGTTGGCCACCGTGGGCAATTGCGACGTAACCGGCTTTTTTGATTTTGTCTGCGGCGTCAAAGAATTCAGCAAAATTCGTTGGTACTTTAGCGCCAGATTTTTTCAATACTTCTGGGTTGACCCACAACCAGTTAACGCGATGCACATTGACCGGTGCTGCGACATAGTGGCCTTTGTATTTCATGATATTGGTCAGCATTGGTGGCAGGGATGCATCCCATTTACCTTCAGCTGCTGCCGCATCAATGTTTGCCAATACACCTTCATTGCCCCATTCCTGAATCGATGGACCTTTGATCAATGCTGCGGTTGGTGCACTACCAGCAATAACACGGGCTTTCAATGCCGTCATGGCGTTTTCACCAGCACCACCGGCTACTGCGAAATCTTTCCAAGCCACGCCCTTGGCTTCCATCATTTTTTTCAATTCTGCGACCGATTTGGCTTCGCCACCGGATGTCCAGTAATGCAATACTTCAACTTCTGCTGCTTGGGCAATACTTGCACCTGCGAGTAATGTGGTGCCTGCCAGAACTGCGAGTGTCAGTTTTTTGAGTTTCATTTGAGTCTCCGTCTTGTTTTATTGACTGAATATTGAGCGATTATTGACTACGTCATCGAATAACTACCTGAATCGAGCACCTGGCAACTTAACCAGTGTGCTCGCAGAATTTTTCAGGTGTATTACCACCATGCCTCGACTTGGACGCCAGCAGAAGTACCGCTGGTACCGTTGTTGTAAACCGGGCCGGAGTTATTGCTGGCGTTGACAGCTGCAGTTGCCGCGTTATTCCATTTACCGTAACTGACAAAGAAGCGCAGTTCAGGACGTGACCAGTAGCTTTCACCCATAGAAATTGCTGGTGCAAAAGTCAGTTTGGTCAGACGAGCATCAGGACCACCAGTTGCGGATGTCACACGGTCAGTACCCAGTTCCAATTGCAATTTCAGATGCGGCATGATTGCGTAGACAGGGCGTACACCCAGACTGGTCCATGTGGTGGAGCCAGCATTAGACTTATCTCTTTGCATCAAAGCCACAAATTCAGTGCTGAATTGTTTAGTTGGTTGCACCACCAGATCATCAAAAATACGGGTACGGGTAACGTCTGAACCCAGTAATGTACTGCCTGAGGAACCCATACGGTCATTGCCGACACCAATGCCTGTGCCAGGGCCTACGCCGTATTGGATGCCCAACGTATTACCACCACCCCAGACATCTTGTTTATGCATCACACTTAACTGCCAGCCGCTATGGGTATTGGTTCCCTGGGATTTAATCGCGGTCAATACTGCATCGACTTTACCGCCTTCATTGACTGGCAGACCTTCGTAGATAAAGTTTTGACGGATCGCCGCTGAGGTGTTGGTGACCAAACCTGTGGTTGGGTCAATATTGTTGGTATCGTTGTCTTTGAAGATGGCGTAGCTGAATTTACCCGGACCAGCCTGGATGCCGTCTAAACCACCGCCGGTACCATTCAGATTCACGAATTGCAAATCCAGCATATGAATATCGGGACGGTAGTAGTAACGCTTACCTATCCACGCCACACCGCCATTTAAGAAATCAACGTTTTTAGCTTCAACGTAAGCTTTAGCGATTTTCAGCGAAGCATTACCAAAGTCAGAACTTGGGCTCCAGGCATTGGCCCATAAGGTGCCGGTAAACGTGACGCCATCAACTGCTTTTGCCAGCGTGGAAGTGTATCCGCCTTCGAAATACGCATCACATTCGTTACCAAGACGGTATTTCATAGTATTGCCGCCAAGACCAAAACAGCTTTGTGGACCACCGGAAGAACGAGTGCCTGCGCCGTCACGCAAATAGCCGTGGAAGCCATCTTCATCATGGCCAGCATCAGCGTAAGTCAGTCCGGAAGTGAGCGCGAGTGCCAGCGCCAAAGGCAGTGCTTTGAGTGTAGTACGAGTCATTTTGTCTCCGTGATAGTTGAGTGAACAATGCTCAACAAAGTCTGTGCTTTTTTATTTCTTGCTTTGAGCTTGTTTTTTTATTGCATGTCGTTTGACAGCGATCGGACAGTAACACCGCTATGAATGTGATTCCAACATCAAGGGCTGATGATGAGGCTTGAATGTTAAGGTATTGATTTATAACGATTTTGTGTTTTTTTATTTTTCGCAGGACTTACGTTTCCTTACATAAGTCCTGCGAAAATTTTTAAATCAAATGGACTTTCACAGAGGTGCAAGTGAAATCAGGTTATTGTGAATAGAATCATAAAAACTCATAAAAACTTACGTTTCTTTACAAATAGCTAGCGTTCATTACGGTGGTAATGCCACTTTGGTCTTCAGTTGGGCTATAGTGTTCGCCGAGACAAGGAAGGACCCCTCAGGTGCAAAAAGAAAAAAAAATATTCTTGCCCTATGCGGAATTTGCCGATGAAGCTCAGCCAGACACACAAAAATATCTCGTCTATTTCGTTTATACGGGACTATTTTTGCTCGCTACTCTTCTATTGATGGCAAATGCGCAAGCTCAGACCGTGCAGGTGCTGCATTGGTGGACATCCACCAGTGAAGAAAAAGCGATTGCAAGTTTGTCCGGGCGTATGGCACAAGAAAATATCGTTTGGAAAAATGCTGTGATTCCCAGTGGATCAGGGATAGGTGCTGGCATCGTTTTGAAAAGCCGTATGCTGGCCGGTGACGCGCCGGAAGTGGCACAACTCAATGGCGTAATCATTTCTGAATGGGCGGATCTTGGTTTATTGCAGGAATTAGATCCTGTCGCCAGCAGTGGAAAATGGGAAAAGTCACTGTTTCCAACAGTGTGGCGTCTGATACAGCCTAAAGGCCACCCGGTTGCGGTACCGCTAGGAATTCATCGCATTAATACCTTGTTTTACAACCGTAAAATTTTCGCCAAATTCGATCTCAGTCCGCCGTCGAACTGGGATGAATTTGATGCGCTTGCCAAGAAGCTGCAACAAGCGGGTATTACGCCGCTGGCGCAAAGTTCTGAGCCGTGGCAGCTCGCTACTTTATTTGAAACCCTGGTTTTGTCAGAATCTGACGCTAACTTTTATCGCGACGCCTTTGTGAAGAAAAACTCGCAAGCCTTTGTAGATCCGCGCTTTGGTCGTGCTTTGAGTCGTTTGCGAAGTCTGAAAAAATATATGCCTGCCCCCTTAACTGAACGCACCTGGATTGCTACCATTCGTATGTTGGCCGATGGCGATGCGGCGATGCTGGTGATGGGCGATTGGGCGAAAGGTGAACTGAATTCCTGGGGTATCGTGACCGACATTGGGTTTTCATGCGCCGTCGTGCCCAATACAGCAAATTACCACTTATACGACATTGATACGCTGGTCATGTTAGATAAGGGTGCAACAGCTCGCAGTGCTCAGGAAAAAATCGCCCAGATTGCTGTGTCGCCAGCAGTGCAAACTGAATACAATCAGATCAAGGGTTCTATTCCCGTATTACGCAATCCCGAACTGAACAAAATGGATAGCTGCTCGCAAACTTCATGGAAGATATTTTCGCGCGGTAGCGCAGTGCAAGTACCTAGTCTGGCACACCGCATGGCGACCGACGAAATATCAAAAGATGCCATCATCGCGGAAATCATGCGTTTCTTCTCGAACGACAGCTTGTCTGTCAGTGATACACAAAAACGGCTGGCAGCGATTTCCCGTACTCTACCAAAATGAAAATCTGGATATGACACGCAAGATACTTATTGTCGATGACGACCAAAAAACCCGTACTCTACTGAAAGCTTACCTCGAAAAAAATCAATACGAGGTCAGACTTGCACATAACGGGGAATCGTTTCTGGCGGAATTTCAGCGTTATGTCGATGAATTATCAATGGTGATACTTGACGTGATGTTGCCTGATACTGATGGCTTTGCTTTATGCAAAATCGTGCGTCAACGTTCAAATATTCCCATCATTATGCTGACCGCCAGTTCCGACGAAACAGATCGCGTGGTTGGTTTGGAGTTAGGGGCTGATGATTACATCGGCAAGCCATATAGTCCGCGTGAATTGTTAGCCCGTATCAAGGCTATCCACCGGCGCATGGGTACCGAAAGCAATGCACCACCGCGCTTCTACCGCTTTAATGGGTTTACGCTGGATGCCGTCGAGCGCACGGTGGTCAATGCTGAATCTGAAATTGTTCCATTGACCGGACTGGACTTTCAGTTGCTGAAATATTTTGTAGAGCACCCGGGCGATATCCTCGATCGCGGGATTTTGTGCGAAGAAACCCGTGGACGTGATTCAGGTCCGCTGGATCGGTCATTAGACGTGCAGATCAGCCGCTTACGTTTGCGTTTAAATGATGATGGTAAGCAGCCATTCATTATCAAAACGGTGCGCGGTGCCGGTTACGTTTTTTCTGCTGATGTCAGTGTGTCCAATGTCTGATCAAATCCGCCAGCGTTCATGGATGCAGCGCATTTTGCCCTCTTCTCTGCTTGGGCGTTTGTCCGTCGTCATGGTCGCCGGGGTGATGCTGACGCAATTTGTCGGTAATGCTTTCTGGGCAGCACAAATGCGCAAAGAGTCGCAGATAGAAGTGACGGAGTCATCGCAGCATTTAGCGCAAAGTGCTGCGAGCACGATTCGCTTTTTCATGAGCCCGCCGCCAAATTTCCGGTCGCTGATTATTCAACAATTTCGTGAAATGGGTGGCACCCGTTTTTACGTCAATTTAAATAGCGCACCGATTACCATCAAGGATATTCCTGAGCAAGCGTTGACAGCACTCGCCAAAGAAAAATTTTCAGCGGCGCTCAAAAAAGTCCTGCCGAATATTTCAAAAACCCAGCTGAACTTTACCTGGCCTGATGATCTGGTCTTGTCAGAAGACGGTGCAGGGATTGGTGATGTACCTGACCGTTGGGTGCAGCATATTCTGGTCACCAAGCCAAATCCGGCACCGATATTGGTGTTGCAAGTCGAAATGGAACCTGGACATTGGTTATATCTGGCGACCTTGATGCCGAACCCATATTTTTTGGATAGCAATGATCCTTTGTCTGGTGATCGCGTCGTTTTACAAGCCTTATCCTTAGCTGCGGTGTTGCTATTATCGATTTTGGTCGTGAGCTGGATTACCCGCCCTTTGGCCGCTTTATCAGAAGCTGCCTCAGCATTTGGCAATGGTGAGTCCGCACCAGAATTGCCAGAAACCGGTAGCCGTGAATTTGTGAACACCGCACGCGCCTTCAGTGCCATGCGCGAACGCATCGCCCGCTACATTGAAGACCGTGAACGTTTATTTGTCTCGATTTCGCATGATTTGCGCACCCCGATTATGCGCTTGAAATTACGTGCTGAATTATTGGATGATGACGACATTCGTAGCGAGTTTCATGACGATCTGGATGAACTCGATATGATGGTCAAAGGCGCTTTGCAATGCGTGAAGGATAGCGACATTTACGAGAACCCGACCGAGATACGCTTAGACCCGCTGATCGGTCGTATGGTGCGTGGGGTTGGTTTGGCCGGGCATCAAATATCGTTTCAAGAATCCGGGCTGAGTGTTTCGGCTAAACCTTTGGCGCTAAAACGGGCGATAGGTAACTTGCTAAATAATGCGATTCATTATGGAAAACAGGTGGAGATTTCGGCAATCGAAACAGAGGAGTCGATAGAAATTCAGATCCGTGATCACGGCCCTGGTGTTCCGGAAGAAGCGCTGGATCGATTGTTTGATCCTTACGTCAGACTCGATCATGGCCGTCAGCAAAATCAAACGGGCCTTGGCCTGGGCTTAAGTATTGCGCGTGACATTGTGCAGGCGCATGGTGGTAAGTTATTGTTGAGCAATGCAATGGGTGGTGGATTGTTGGCTCGCATACAATTGCCTAAGCACGGCTGATTGTTTTAAAAGACCAATTGTCAGCTGCTACCAGGGCGGGGGCAACCCGTTCCTATGATCATAAAAATAAAATTTCATGCCCTATCATTTTTTATGATACCCCTATTTTTATTCCGTATTTTCCTAAAACCCTTTCCCGCTCTACACTGTATTCACAGCAGATTTCAAAGGAAGTCGAAGAAGCACTGCAGCGAAATTTCGAAAGCTTCTTTTGATGTCTCTTTGATTCGGCCAACATCGATATCAACGAACCTATCGCATTACGGCAGGCAATCTGGACGCGTTTATTTGGGTAAACGCGCTACCAATGCGGCGGGGATGCAATAAGGTAGCTTCTTGCTATCGAAATTTGTGCCGAATTCGAATAAAATGGCTGCTATCTCAGCCAACGCAACGAGAGCCTATACCCGATACCTCGCTATAGGTTACGAGCAAACTTGTGTCTTACCGGATGCAACGCATGTTCTTTGCGATCTAAATTACAAATTTTGGAGCCACACATGTCATCCGACACCAATCTGGAGTCTGCTGGACTCACGTCCACATCTTCCTCTGCGCAAATCAATCCATCACAAGTTAGTGCGCAGCAAAATACCCCTCTACAGTTACACGACGTCAAACTCGACGATAAATATACGTCCAATAGCGGTACGATTTTTTTATCCGGCATTCAGGCATTAGTGCGCTTGCCGATGATACAAAGACAACGTGATCTTGCTGCGGGTTTGAATACAGCTGGGTTTATTTCTGGCTATCGCGGTTCGCCCTTGGGTGGTCTGGATGAAACATTGTGGAAAACCAAAAAATTACTCGAACAAAGCCATGTGCAATTTGTTCCTGGTGTCAATGAAGATTTAGCCGCCACCTCGGTCTGGGGTACCCAAACCGTTGATCTGATTGGTCCCGCCAAATACGACGGCGTGTTTGCGATGTGGTACGGCAAAGGCCCAGGCGTCGATCGTAGCGCGGACGTGTTCAAGCACATGAATCACGCGGGTACGGCCAAACATGGCGGCATTTTGTTAGTCGCCGGTGATGATCACGGTGCGTACTCTTCGACATTACCGCATCAGTCCGACCATATTTTTTCTGCGTGCATGATCCCGATGCTGTATCCGGCCAACGTGCAGGAATACCTTGATCTCGGTTTGCATGCATGGGCGATGTCCCGCTTCTCCGGCTGCGCGGTGGGCTTTAAAGCACTGGCTGATACTGTTGAGTCCACTTCTTCTGTCGACGCAGATCCTTTCCGTCTGAAGATTACGATTCCAGAAGATTTTGTCATGCCTGAAGGCGGTTTGAATACCCGTTTGTCACTCGACACGCTCGGTATTCAGGCACGTAAGCAAGAAGCACTGATGCAGGATTATAAAATCTATGCAGCACTAGCTTATGCGCGTGCGAACAAACTCAATCACGTCACGATTGATAGCCCGAATGCTAAGCTCGGTATCGTTGCTTCGGGTAAGTCTTACTTAGATGTGTTGGAAGCATTAGAAGAACTCGGTATCGACGAAAAATTTGCCGCCGACATCGGTATCCGTTTGTACAAAGTGTCGATGCCATGGCCTTTAGAGCCGGATGGCGTGCGTGAATTTGCGCAGGGGCTGGATGAAATTCTGGTGGTGGAAGAGAAACGTCAGATGGTTGAATACCAGCTCAAAGAACAATTGTACAACTGGCGCGATGACGTACGTCCACGCGTGATTGGCAAGTTTGATGAAAAAGGCGAATGGGTACATCCACGCGGTGAATGGTTGCTGACATCTAAAGCCGATTTCTCGGTCGCACAAATTGCTCGCGTGATTTCTTCACGTATTGCCCGCTTCCATACCAGCGATCTGATCAAAGCACGTCTGGCATTTTTGGAAGCCAAAGATGTGGTGCTGACCAAACAAGTCAATACACCGGCACGTCCCGCTTATTACTGCTCAGGTTGCCCACACAATACCTCAACCAAAGTGCCTGAAGGTAGTCTGGCGTTGGCGGGTATTGGTTGTCACGTCATGGCTACAGCGATCTATCCTGAATTTAATAAGCTCACTACCCATATGGGCGGCGAAGGTGCACCGTGGATTGGTCAGGCGGCATTCTCGACGCTGCCACATGTATTCCAAAATCTGGGCGATGGTACATATTTTCATTCTGGTTATCTGGCGATCCGCGCGGCAGTTGCTGCTAAGGTCAATATCACCTACAAGATTTTGTACAACGATGCTGTCGCGATGACTGGTGGTCAACCAGTGGACGGGATCATCAGCGTGCCGATGATGGCGCAACAAATGGCCGCCGAAGGTGTGAAGCGCATTGCGCTGGTGACGGAAGATTTGTCTCGCTATTCCGATCGTTCTAATTTGCCAGAATTTTTGACTTTGCATGATCGTAAAGACATGGATGCGGTACAGCGCGAATTGCGTGAATTGCCAGGCTGTAGCGTCTTGATTTACGACCAGACTTGCGCCGCAGAAAAACGTCGTCGTCGCAAAAAAGGTGAATTTCCCGACCCAAATCAGCGCATGTTCATCAATGAAGCAGTATGCGAAGGTTGTGGCGATTGCGGTGTGCAGTCCAACTGTACGTCCATCATGCCTGTGGAAACGGAATTTGGTCGTAAACGCAGCATTGATCAGTCCTCCTGCAACAAAGACTATTCTTGCGTTAAAGGTTTCTGCCCAAGTTTTGTCACGGTAGAAGGGGGCAAATTACGCAAATCCAAAACTGGCACCGCCAAAACTGATGATTTCGGCGCCTTGCCAGAGCCAGTCTTGCCAGCTTGCGCGACGTCTTACAATATTCTGCTCAATGGTATCGGTGGTACCGGGGTGATTACGGTCGGTGCTCTGTTGGGTATGGCGGCACATCTGGAAGGCAAGGGCGCATCCGTGCTTGATATGACTGGGATGTCGCAAAAAAATGGCTCGGTCACTTCGCATATCCGTATCGTCAATAACGGCAATAAATTACGTGCGCAGCGCATTGCGACCGGTGAAGCGGATCTGATTTTAGGTTGCGATATATTGACTGCCGGTGCGCATGATGCGATCTCCAAGATGCGCGCTGGTCGTACCCGTGCGGTGATCAACACCAACGAGCAACCAACTGGCCCGTTCGCTAAAAATCCAGATTGGCAGTTCCCATTGGAATCGACCGAACATTTAATTTCTGAATCGGTCGGCGGCAACGTCGATTTTATCAATGCGACCAAAATTGCGACCGCGTTGATGGGTGATTCAATCGCAACCAATTTGTTCATGCTCGGTTTTGCGTATCAAAAAGGTGCGATTCCAGTCTCAGAAGCCGCGTTGTTACGCGCGATTGAACTCAATGGCGTAGCGATCGAATCAAACAAAAAAGCCTTCTTGTGGGGCCGTCGTGCTGCGTTTGATCTGGCACGTGTAGAAAAAATTGCGATTCCTGGTCAGACAATGGTTGTCCAGATGCCACAGAGCCTCGACAGCGTCATCAAACGCCGTGTGGATTATCTGACCGCGTATCAAAACGCGGCATATGCAGAGCAATACACGGCCTTGGTCAATCGCGTGCGTGCTGCGGAAGCCACATTGGGCGCGGGCAACAAGTTGACCACGGCAGTGGCGAAGTATTACTTCAAACTCATGGCCTACAAGGACGAATACGAAGTGGCACGTTTGTACACGGATGGCCAATTCACTGAAAAACTGAAACAGCAGTTTGAAGGTGATTTCAGTTTGAAATTCAATATCGCGCCACCTTTGTTCTCGAAAAAAGATGCCCAAGGGCACTTGATCAAAGCGCAATATGGTTCCTGGGTTTGGCATGCATTTGGCATTCTCGCCAAGTTAAAGGGCCTGCGTGGTTCTAAGCTGGACATTTTTGGCTATACAGAAGAGCGCAAAACCGAGCGTGCGATGATTGTTGAATATCGTGCAACCATAGAGCAACTGCTGACGAACCTGAACGCCGATACGCTGGAAACTGCCATCGCGGTCGCCAATTTGCCAGAAAAAGTACGCGGTTTTGGCCATGTGAAAGAAAAAGCCATGCAAGCGTATCAGGTTGAAAAAGCAACGTTGTTAAATAAACCAGCCAAACGCGCTGCGGCTTAAGGTTTCGCTGTTGGGTTTTTGCTGCCCCTCTCCTATGATGGGAGAGGGCGGCAAGCACCAATAAAACCACGGGATTACAAAATAAGCGTTAAAACTACAAATCGTTAAACCTATTATCTATGCGGCTTTCCAGACATTTTTACTCTGAGAACATTGCTGGTATTAGGGGAAGCATATTTAAATATTCGTATTGACGTTTACGTTAACGTCATATAAGTTAGCTGATCAATTCGCTAGCAATAACCACCCGATGAAGCATATGTAAGCGTATGCTTTACCGAAAATAGACTGTTGAGGAAGACATGACCGACCTGTCCGTAGCCCAAAATCTGACCGAATACAAACCAGCGAATAAGGTGCGTTTCGTCACCGCCGCTTCTCTGTTCGATGGCCATGACGCCTCGATTAACATCATGCGCCGTATTTTGATGGCCAATGGTGCAGAAGTTATCCATCTCGGCCACAACCGTTCCGTCGAAGAAATCGTTACCGCAGCGTTGCAAGAAGACGCGCAAGGTATCGCCATTTCCAGTTACCAGGGCGGCCACGTCGAGTACTTCAAATACATGATCGATCTGTTGAAGCAACGCGGTGGTGCACATATCAAAGTTTTTGGCGGCGGTGGTGGTGTGATCGTGCCAGAGGAAATTGCCGATCTGCATGCCTATGGCGTGACCCGTATTTTTAGCCCGGAAGATGGTCAGCGCATGGGTCTGGTCGGCATGATTTTATCGATGATACAAGCGTGCGACATTGATCTGTCTTCCTATGCACCAACCAGTCTGAGCGTGTTGCAAGATGGCGATATCGCTGCAAAACACCGCCCATTAGCCCAACTGATTACAGCTCTGGAAAACGACAAAGTCGCTCCCGCTTTGCGTGCTGAGATTATCAAAGCCGCGGAACAAATTAAAATTCCGGCATTCGGTATTACTGGCACGGGCGGCGCTGGCAAATCCTCGTTGACCGATGAACTGATTCGTCGTATCCGTCTGGATCAAGACGACAACTTGAACATCGCATTGATTTCGATTGATCCTTCACGTCGTAAATCTGGTGGCGCTTTGCTGGGGGATCGCATTCGTATGAATGCGATCAACCCATGGAAAGGCAATGTCAAAGTTTTCATGCGCTCGCTGGCAACCCGCGAAGCGGGTTCTGAGATTTCTCAAGCCTTACCAGACGTGATTGCTGCCTGCAAAGTCGCTGGTTTTGATCTGGTCATTGTTGAAACCTCTGGTATTGGTCAAGGCGACGCCGCAATTGTGCCGCACGTTGATGTATCGATGTATGTGATGACACCCGAATTTGGTGCTGCATCCCAATTAGAAAAAATCGACATGCTCGATTTTGCTGATTTCGTTGCGATCAATAAATTCGATCGTAAAGGCGCCCAGGATGCCTTGCGCGACGTGGCGAAACAATATCAACGCAACCGCGAATTGTGGACTAAAAAGCCAGACGACATGCCAGTCTACGGCACGCAAGCTTCCCGTTTCAATGATGATGGCGTCACTGCGTTGTACCAGGGCTTGTTGCCTGCGCTGGCAGCACGCGGATTGAAAACCACCACCAGTAAATTGGCGCCAGTAGATGTTAAATTCTCCAGTGCAAAAAATGTGATCGTACCGCCAGCACGCAGCCGTTATCTGGCTGAGATTGCCGATACGGTACGCCATTATCACAAGCAAACTGGCAAACAAGTTAACCTCGCGCGCGAACGTCAGCAATTGCAAGAAACCAAGCGCATGCTGAGCAAATCCGGCAAAGCCCAAGATGCATTCGGTTCCATCGATGAATTGATTACCGAGCGTGACAATCACCTGAACGCCGAATCCAAACAACTCATCAACATGTGGCCTGACATGCAAGCCGCGTACGCTGGTGATGAATATGTCGTCAAAATTCGCGACAAAGAAATCCGCACTCGTTTAACGCAGCAAACGTTATCCGGCACAACGATTCGTAAAGTTGCATTGCCACGTTTTGTCGATCACGGTGAAATCCTGCGCTGGTTGTTGCTGGAAAACGTTCCTGGCTCGTTCCCATTCACTGCGGGTGTATTTGCGTTTAAACGCGAAGGCGAAGACCCAACTCGTATGTTTGCCGGTGAAGGTGATCCGTTCCGTACGAATCGTCGCTTCAAATTAGTATCGCAAGGCATGGATGCAAAACGCCTGTCGACTGCGTTTGACTCCGTGACTCTGTACGGTGCTGACCCAGCGATCCGTCCAGATATCTATGGTAAAGTCGGTAACTCTGGCGTCTCCGTAGCAACGCTAGAAGACATGAAAGTCTTGTACGACGGTTTTGATTTGTGCGATCCGGCGACGTCCGTTTCCATGACCATCAATGGCCCGGCACCAACCATTCTGGCGTTCTTCATGAACACCGCAATTGATCAGCAAATGGAAAAATTCCGCGTTGATAACAAACGTGAACCAACCGCTGATGAAGCTGCAAAAATCCGTGCATGGGTGTTGATGAATGTACGTGGTACTGTGCAGGCCGATATTCTGAAAGAAGACCAAGGTCAGAATACCTGTATTTTCTCGACCGAATTCTCACTCAAGGTGATGGGTGATATTCAAGAATATTTCGTGCATCATCAAGTACGTAACTTCTACTCGGTATCAATCTCTGGTTACCACATTGCCGAAGCCGGAGCGAACCCGATTTCGCAATTGGCATTCACTTTGTCGAACGGCTTTACGTTTGTGGAAGCGTACCTCGCACGCGGTATGCATATCGATGATTTCGCCGCTAACTTATCGTTCTTCTTCAGTAACGGGATGGATCCAGAATACACAGTACTGGGTCGTGTTGCCCGTCGTATCTGGGCGATTGCGATGCGCGATAAATACGGTGCTAATGATCGTAGTCAGAAGTTGAAATACCATATCCAAACTTCTGGCCGTTCTTTGCATGCGCAAGAAATCGATTTCAATGATATTCGTACCACGTTGCAAGCATTGATCGCGATTTACGACAATTGCAACAGCCTGCATACCAATGCCTACGATGAAGCGATCACTACACCAACCGACGAATCTGTGCGTCGTGCATTGGCGATTCAGTTGATCATCAACCGCGAATGGGGTCTGGCGAAAAACGAAAATCCAATTCAAGGTAGCTTCATCATCGAAGAATTGACTGATCTGGTTGAAGAAGCCGTGATGCAAGAATTTGAACGCATCGCCGAACGTGGTGGCGTGTTAGGTGCGATGGAAACCGGCTACCAACGCGGCAAGATTCAAGAAGAATCCATGCACTACGAACACCTGAAACACGACGGCACGTTGCCTATCATCGGCGTCAATACGTTCCGTAATCCCAAGGCGGGCGATACACCACAGAAGATAGAATTGGCACGTTCTACCGAGGAAGAAAAACAGTCGCAATTAACGCGCCTGGCTGACTTCCATCAACGCCACGCCGACGTGGCACCGCAAGCATTGGCAGCATTGCAGCAAGCTGCGATCAACAATGAAAACGTGTTCGCCAAACTGATGGACGCCGCCCGCGTGTGTTCATTGGGTCAGATCACGACAGCGTTGTTTGAAGTGGGTGGACAGTATCGTCGTAACATGTAAATGACCTGCCATTACATTGAATTCGCGGGCGCATCGCCGTATTGCCAATACTCGCCGTACCGACGTATTGCTGCGATTTTTGCCTTGCTCTGCATCACGCGAATTCAATTTTTCGGGATGTCATTTGTTGCCTTCCTTGGCTTACTTTTCGTGGCGAGGGGCGACAAGAGAAGTGAGCGGCTGCCTGGTCGGGGGCTCAGTTTGGTTCCATGAAGTGCGATCGTTTTATAAAGTAAAAGTAAAAGTAAAAGTAAAAGTGAAAGTGAAAGTGAAAGTCATAGGAATGGTATATGGCTCTACTTATCTATCCTTCACGAAGTCTTAATATATGATGATTAAAACGCCGCAATTCTGCGGCGTTTTGTTTTAAGGAAAACATGTCGTGCCTTACATCATTGGCTTTGGTGTCCTTGGGTCGCTAGGGCAGTTGTGTATGACCCGCGCCTACGGTTTAGGAAAAGCACTGACGACCAGTGCTTTGTCGTACACGACAGTGATTTTTTCTGCTTTGCTGTCGTGGTTGCTATTAAATGATACGCCTGCATTGAGTAGCGTGTTGGGAATCGTTTTAATCATCGTGGGTGGGGTGATGAGTATGGTTTTTAATTCGGATACGCGTCGAACTTCTTAGTAAAATAAATCCGCCAATTGAAATAAAAACAGCAAGAAACAACAACTCATATTGTTTTTGATTGAGAGTTTACTTATAGTCGTTGTCATAGAATTTGTCTGTTAGTTTTTACTTCTTTACTTCTTTACTTCTTTACTTCTTTACTTTTTATTTTTCCATTACCCAACGTTTGGTTATTTTATGCGCTTACTTTCTATTGTTATTTTGGTTTTGATCTCATTTTTCCATCAACCGGTATTCGCTTCGAGTGAATCGGAAGCATTAGGAAAATGCCTTGGCGATTTCACGAATGGTAAAGAACGTAAGGAACTGGCACGCTGGGTTTTTATCGCGATGACTTCTCATCCTGAATTGCAAAGTGTTTCCGCGGTGAAGGACGCTGATCGTGTTGAAGCGAATCAAGAAATGGCGGCATTGGTGACCCGGCTGATTTCTGAACAGTGTGTCGCGCAGACCAAGGCCGTGATTAAGTCCGATGGTAAAGAAGGATTTGTCGCAGCATTTAAAATGCTGGGAGAATTAGCGATGGCTGAAATCATGGGAAATAAAGAAGTAATAAAATCAATTTCAGATTACACCAAATTTCTTGATCAGAAAAAATTGAATAGTGTTTTCGGTTCTAAATAACGCCTATTTGGATCGCACAGTAAACGAACGAAGTTAATCAAAAAATCCGGATTTGCTCCGGGTTTTTTGATTGGGCGATAAAATAATAGTGTTGGGCTTTAACCGCAAATTTCAGTGGTGTGGCCTGGATGCTCCGGCTGTATCGGCTCAATTATCCTTCTTTGCATTTTGTTTAGTAAACAAACTAAACTTGTCCTATTTTCCTGTTCTTGATTGACCTCAAATTTCTCCCGCTGTATAAATGTCGCTAAAGAGCGGCGCCAATCGATGATAACTGGTGCTTGAAGAAATCGTTTAGTACAGTCAATCGGGGGAGTATTGCATGGCGGTCAGCATCAGAGATATTGCCTCTCAAACTGGGCTGTCGGTCGGCACAGTGTCGCGTGCGCTCAAGAATCAGGAAGGCTTGACTGAGGAAACCAGAATACGGGTGAGTGAGGCTGCACATGCGCTGGGCTACGATTTTTCTCGCTTAAAGCAAGGCAAGATAAGGCGTGTGGTGTTTGTCTTGCATAGACAGCATGAAGGCGAATCTGCGAGTCAATTTTTTTCACCGGTTCTGCAAGGTGCTGAATCCGCATGTCGTCAGGCTGGCATCGCACTGTCCTTGATGACTAGTGGCCCAACTGAGCCACTACTCGAACACATCCGTCTGCATCAGGCCGATGCCATCATCTGCGCTGGCTATGTTGAGCCAGAAATTCTCACTGCCTTACGCCACACGAATAAGCCGATGGTTTTGATCGATGCGAGACAGCCTGGTTTTAGTTCAGTATGTCCTGATCATCGTTTGGGTGGTTTATTGGCGACACGACATTTAATACAAAGTGGCCGTAAGCGAATCGCCATGATCAGTGGTTCGCTTGCGCATTTCAGCATTGCAGAACGCGCACGTGGGTTCCGGCAAGCCTTGTTTGAAAATAAAATGCTGGCCGATCCTGCGCTTGAAGTATGTCTCAATGATGTACATGCGTTAGAACAAAGTGTCGCTGCGGCGATGGAACTTTTGCGCAGCTTGCCACAGCCTGCTGATGCGGTATTTTGTTATAACGATAGTACGGCGATAGAAGTACTCAAATATTGTGAACGACACGGTATCAAAGTCCCGTATGAGATGGCGGTGATCGGCTTTGATGATATTGCGTCAGCGGCGCAGGCAATGCCACCGTTGAGTAGCATTCGCGTCGATAAGCAAGCTTTGGGTTCCGTTGGTATTGCGTTACTTCTCAAACAAACTCCTGCGCCTGATACGTCGTTGACGGAATCGATTCAAACAGTCACTCTGGTTGTGCGCGAGAGCAGCTGCGATGACTAATTTATTTCATTTTTCAATTTCAATCTAAGGCTATGGAATCTACTTCAGTCGACTTCTTTTCCGCAGATATTATCCGCAGCCACATCGCCAAGATCATGGACTTTTACCATCCGCGTTGCATTGATCCTAGCGGTGGCTTTTATCATTACTTTAAAGATGATGGCACTGTCTACGACGTACATCACCGGCATTTGGTCAGCAGTACGCGCTTTGTGTTTAATTATGCGATGGCATACCGCCATGTTTCAAAACCTGAATATTTGGAACAGGTCAGACATGGCGTGAAGTTTTTACGTGAAGTTCATCGTGACGACCGCACTCGCGGTTATGCCTGGCAACTCGCATGGCGCGACGGTGTGAAGCAAGTGAACGATGCTGATAACCATTGCTATGGCTTGGCCTTTGTCGTTCTCGCGTACGCACATGCGCTGATGGCAGGTGTGAGTGAAGCGCGTGCGTATCTGGATGAAACGGTACAACTCATGGATGAAAAATTCTGGAGTGTCAGTCATGGTCTTTACGCTGATCAAGCCAGCGCTGATTGGCAAACCGTCGATCGCTATCGCGGACAAAATGCCAATATGCATGCGTGTGAAGCGCTACTGGCTGCCTTTCATGCGACTGGCACATTAGCGTATTTACACAGAGCCGAGATGCTCGCACGGCACATCACGCAACGTCAGGCAGGTTTAGCGCAAGGCATGATCTGGGAACACTATGATGCCAACTGGAAGATTGACTGGAATTACAACCTGCACGACAAAGCCAATTTGTTCCGACCATGGGGATATCAGCCCGGGCATTTCACCGAGTGGGCAAAACTCTTAGTTCTGCTAGAAGCAGAGCGAGATCACTTAGCGATTGACAGCAGCTGGATGATACCAACCGCCGAACATTTATTTAATACTGCTTTACGCCATGCCTGGGATGATCAGCATGGCGGCATTTGCTACGGTTTTGCGCCCGACTTAAGTATTTGTGATGGTGATAAATATTTCTGGGTACAGGCAGAATCATTTGCTGCCGCCGCTTTGCTCGCCCGCCGCACTGGTAAGGAACAATACCGGAACTGGTATGTGAAGATTTGGGAGTACAGTTGGCAACACATGATTGATCATCGTTATGGTGCGTGGTACCGGATACTGTCACATGATAATCAGAAATACAGTGATGAAAAAAGCCCGGCCGGTAAGACTGATTATCACACTATGGGTGCTTGCTACGACGTTTTAAAATGTCTGCCTGGCATGTCTGCGGATATGTTTTCCGGAGCCAGTCATGCCACATAAATTTCCCGCCATTTTATGTGCTGGCGAAGCGTTGACGGATATGATTGCCATCAGTGGAGACGCCATCAATACCTGGCGTAGTCTGGCCGGTGGTGCCCCCTGGAATGTCGCACGCAGCCTTGCCAACGCCGGGATTCGCACTGGCTTTGCCGGGGCCATCAGCAACGATGTCTTTGGCAATCAATTGTATGCCGCCAGCGCCCAAGCTGGTCTGGATTTGCGTTTGTTGCAAAGAAATTCTCATGCGCCTTTATTAGCGATCGTCGCACAAAGCTCACCGCCCAATTATTTTTTTATTGGTGAAAATAGCGCTGATTTGCATTTCGATCTCAGCTTGTTACCCGGGGGGTGGAGTGATGAACTGGTGTGGGCACATTTCGGTGGCATCAGCCTCGCCCGCGAGCCTTTGGCTTCGACCTTGATCGCACTGGCAACGCAGATCAAATCACGAGGCATTAAAATCAGCTATGACCCTAACTTCAGAAATGTGATGGACGCGCGTTATGACGCCGTTCTGCAAACGATGATCGGGCTGGCCGATATCATCAAGGTCTCAGATGAAGATTTATGTGGCTTATTCAGAACCACAAACGCTGATGATGCACTTCAAAGTTTGCGGGCAATGAATCCGAAAGCCGTCTGTTTGTACACCCGCGGTGCAGACGGAGCGTCTTTGTATGTTGGTGATGATATCTGGCACGCAGCAACACCGCGCATCGATGTGGTTGATACTGTCGGTGCAGGCGATGCAAGTATGGCGGGCTTGTTGTACAGTTTGTATCAGCATGCCGATAGAAATTGGCAAGCTCATTTGCATTATGCGGTTGCCAGTGGCGCTGCCGCTTGCACAGCTGCGGGTGCGCAAATGTTGGCGCCAGAACGGGTCGCTATGCTTTTTTCTGAGCTGCAAACGACAAATGTAATTTGATTTTTTTAAGATTTTCTTATGTTAAAACGTATTCACCACGCTGCGATTATTTGTTCTGATTATGCTGTGTCGAAACATTTCTATGTAGAGCTATTAGGTCTGAAAGTGCTAGCAGAAAATTTTCGTGCTGCGCGTCAATCATACAAGTTGGATCTGGCTTTGCCTGATGGCGGTCAGATAGAATTGTTTTCGGTTGCTGATGCTCCTGAACGGCCATCGTATCCGGAAGCGCTTGGCTTACGTCATCTGGCTTTTGTGGTAGATGATGTGGCAAAAGCCAAGCAATTGTTGGAAGCGAAAGACATCGCGATGGAAGATATCCGGATAGATGAATATACGCAACGCCGGTTTGTTTTTTTTGCTGATCCAGACGGTCTGCCTTTGGAATTGTACGAGGCTTAAGATCTGTCTGACTTGACTGCACAGGCAGTCATCGCAATCACATTTTGTAAATTTTTACGATGCACGTCAAATTGTTTTAAGATGAGGCTTCGTACTCACTTCTTTGATGGCATTCTATGAACTTGCATACCTGGTGGTTATTTGTCACGGCGACATTTTTTATTTCTGCGGCTCCCGGCCCCAATATGTTGCTAATTATGAGCCAGAGTGTGCGTTTTAATTTTCGCTCGGCCATGTGCGGAGCCATGGGTTGCCTGACAGCATTGTTTCTGATGATGTCAGCCTCTGCAGCAGGATTGGGTGTGCTGTTGCGCAATGCCCCGGCTTTATTTGACGCGTTACGTTGGGCTGGAGCTTTATATCTTGCGTATCTTGGATATAAGGTCTGGACTGCGCCTGTCAGCGAAGCCACTGTTGATGAGTCAGCAAATTCGGCAATTGTTAAAGCGAGTGGGTGGGAATTGTATCGTGTTGGTTTTGTGACTGCCGCCAGCAACCCGAAAGCTTTATTGTTTGCAGCTGCTTTTTTGCCGCAATTTATTCAGCCGGGTTTGCCACAATTGCCGCAGTTTGGCATCTTATTGGGTAGTTTTACCGTGATAGAGATGAGCTGGTATCTGATTTATGCCCTTGGTGGTTTTAAATTATCAATGTATCTTAAAAAAGCCAGCGTATTGAAAACCTTCAATCGTGTTACGGGCGGCGCATTTATTGGCTTTGCTGCATTAATGGCAGGCATGAAGTCTTGAATAAGGTAAAGCTCATTAGATCGTTTTGAAGGTGGTATTGCCATAAAGCTTATATTGATGTTGTCTGGCGACATTCTTTCTCTGTGAAGTTTGCAAAAAAAATCCGTCGCCATGCTAGTATAAGCAGACAATATTATGATCGGCGGCAGTGCAGTTTTACCAGCCGAAGTCTGCGTAGCTTTTCCGTATCTGGCATTACAAACTTTCGTGTAGCTTTCACCTTTTAGGCGAGAAATTTTATGACAGCGACGATCTTTGTCAGTTCAACACCATTTGATCTGGCTTTACATAGAAAAAAGATTATCGATAGCTGCGGTCAGCCAGGTAGTGCCAGACCAGATGTGACGGTTGTCGCTACTTTGCCCGAGACTTCTGTAGAAAACCGGCTTCACCTTGTTCGGGCAGCTAAGGCGTATATTGGGATTTTCGGGATGATGTTTGGTGATGTCGATCCTGTCACTAAAAAATCTCTGGTTCAGCTTGAGCTTGAGGAAGCATTGGCGCAAAAAATTCCGATGTTGATTTATATCATCGATGAAGATGAACATTGGGTGCTGCCTAAGCATGTGGATACGGGTGAATCAGCGCAACATTTGAGCCAGTTGAAAGGTTTGCTGAGTCAATTTCAGGATGTGCGTTTTTTTGATTCAGCCGATGATCTGGTTGCCAAAGTCCACAATGACTTGTTCCGGGTTTTAGGTGCGGTTGGTTCTATTCCAGCAGCGTCAGCAAAGTCTGCCCCTGCAGCGCCAGTCACGGTGGCAACTAAGCCAGTATCAGAAAAGAAAAAAGCAGAACCAGCCGCACCGGCAGCAAAACCAGCCGCGCCCGAACCTGTAGCGGCAAAAACGGCCGCGCCAGCGTCCACCGCAGGTACGCCCGTCGCTACTCCCGCCGGGGGCGCGCCATTAGCACCTGTTGCTGCAACATCCGCTCCTGTAAAACCGGCTCAGGCAGCCCCTGCACCAGCGGTGCCTGTCTCTAGCCTTGCTTCTAAACGCTATGTTTTATCCCAACCAAAGTTTGAATTTTTCAAAGAAAAGGTCAAACATCTGTTTGGACCTTACATGTCTGACACTGTATTAAAAGACGTGCTGGAATATGTGTTGGCGGGCAACACTATGTCTGCTTCGTCAACGCTGGCGCGTGGTACGAGTCTGTCTTTAGAAGATTCGATTGAAGAAATTCGTAAAACCGAATTGATTATTCTCGATACCGTACAACGTCACGCGGCCCAAAATAACGATCATAAGTAATTGTCGAAAATAATTGTTTTAAAATGAAGCAAGCGGACGGATAGTGTTGAACCACTGTCCGTCCGTTTTTTTTTAGATACCCACTCTTTTACCCACGTTTTTATTTTCCATGACTATTCAGATTGCCAAAGAATCACGCAAAGAAGCGATTGCTTCGATTGAACGTTACGCACGTGAAAATTTTCCTGAACCCATAGGCAGCCTGGAAGCAGATAGTTTGCTGAGTTTCTTTCTGGAGGAAATAGGCCCTTTGGTTTACAACAGAGCTGTTGCTGACGTGCAAGAGCGCTTACAAGCACGTATCATGGAAGTAGATATCGAGGTACATGAGAACGAGTTTCAGTATTGGCGCAGGCAGGATGCGAAGCGACAAAGAAAATAAAGTCTTTGTGTCATTGAAACTGCGTAGGGCGGATGTACCCGCCCTACGTGCAAGTAGTCGTCTCAGGTTTATTTTTTAATCTTTACCGGACGTACCCAGTTTTCTATCGTCAACTGTCGGGCGCGGGATACGGTTAATTTTCCGTCTGGTGCATCTTTGGTCAAGGTTGTGCCAGCACCTAAGGTCGCGCCTTTGCCTACACGCACCGGGGCGACTAATTGACTATCGCTGCCGATAAATGCATCGTCTTCAATGATAGTGCGGAATTTGTTCGCGCCATCATAATTGCAGGTAATCGTACCTGCGCCGATATTCACGCGACTACCAACCGTGGCATCGCCAACGTAGGCCAGGTGATTGGCTTTGCTGTGCGCTGCGATCTGACTGTTTTTAATTTCAACGAAATTACCGATGTGGACGTCGTCTGCTAATTCAGTACCCGGACGCAAACGTGCGTAAGGACCGATTTGCGATTGTGCGCCGACCTTGGCTTCTTCGATGTGACAGAAGGCTTTAATGTTTGCGCCCGCAGCGATATGCGCGTCTTTGATCACGCAGTTAGCGCCTATCGTTACGCCGTCTTCCAGCGTGACATTGCCTTCAAACACGCAACCTACGTCGATGCTCACGTCGCGACCACAAACCAGAGTGCCGCGCACATCAATGCGTGCCGGATCAAGCAAGTGCACGCCTTGCTCCAGCAATTTACGGGCGATATTGAGTTGATGAATTCTTTCCAATTCTGCCAATTGCACTTTGCTATTGACGCCGAGCGTTTCCCAGATGGCATCTGGCTGGGCAGAAACGACCTTGACTCCATCAGCAACTGCGCGGGCAACGATGTCAGTCAGGTAGTACTCGCCTTGCGCATTATTGTTCGACAGTGTGCTCAACCATTGCTTTAGTTGCTTGGTTGGTGCGATCATGATGCCGGTATTGATTTCAGTGATCCGGCGTTCTGCTTCGTTGGCATCTTTTTGTTCAACGATGCGTTTTATTTCACCGTTTTCACGCACGATACGACCTAAGCCCGTCGGATCTGCCATATCTGCGGTCAGGATCGCTAAACGGTCGTTCCCGGCGACATCTATCAGGCGCTGCAAACTGGCGGCAGTGGTCAACGGCACGTCACCGTACAATACTAACGTCGGCATGCTTTCATCCAGCACAGGAATTGCTTGTGCAACAGCGTGTCCGGTTCCCAACTGTGGTTCTTGTTTGGCAAAACGTAAATCATCCGCTGCAACGCTACTGAGTACTTGCTCACCGCCATGGCCATAGATCACGCAAATTGACGCCACCTTCAGGCTGCGGGCAGTATCAATCACATGTAAGAGTAAGGCTTTACCTGCCAAAGGGTGTAAAACTTTTGGCAGAGAAGATTGCATACGTTTGCCCATACCGGCAGCGAGGATCACGACGTTCATAGTGGTGTTTGCGGGAAGAATCGCTCAATAGTGAAGCTTAAGATTTTAACATGCCACCCGGTCATACCCCTACTTTGTATAGGGGCTCGGTCATTCTAAAAAGACCTGTAAGCGAAAATTATTTAAAAGTCGCGACTTTCGCAGGTTATAATTGAGAATCATTATTATTCTCAATTGCATAAAATATTTAAAAGAAAATGGCGTTCCCAGTTTCCCCTTCTCATTCTGATCAGCAGCGACGTGCTTTTTGGTTACGCCATTTACATCAATGGCATTGGATCAGTTCTGCTTTATGTCTCACGGCCATGCTGCTGTTTGCGGTGAGCGGCATCACGCTGAATCATTCAGCACAAATCCAAGCGCATCCGAGAATTTTAAAAAAAGCGGTGCATCTACCCGCTCCGGTTTTGCAGCAATTAAAGCAAGCACAGAGAGACGATAGTCAGACGCTGCCTGAAAACGTACGTGACTGGCTCAAATCTCAACTTGCGATACGCGTCGAGCAGCAAGTGCCAGAATGGACACCGGAAGAACTGTATGTCGCACTGCCACGCCCCGGTGGTGATGCCTGGTTACGCGTAGGGCTTGACGACGGCGCGCTCGAATATGAACTGACAGACCGCGGTTGGATCGCGTACATCAATGATCTACACAAAGGCCGCAATACTGGTGTGGTGTGGAATTACCTGATCGATGCCTTTGCTGTGTTGTGTCTGATATTTTGTATGACGGGTTTCTTTTTATTGAAGATGCACGCAAAGAATCGCCCTTCGACCTGGCCTGTCGTGGTCTTCGGTGTGGTGCTGCCTTTGTTGATGGCACTAACTTTTATTCACTAATTTCGTTAATTTTTATCGTATTGAAGGGCTTTTCATGCAAAAAATCCTCCCGTTCGCCATCGGCAGTTTGCTGGCAACACCTGTATTTCACGCTGTTGCAGCAGACATGAGCTTGAAAATCGAAGTGCCGCGTCTGAATGTCGCTGAATACCATAAACCTTACGTTGCTATCTGGTTAGAAAAGCCAGATCAGACTTTTGCCGGCAATCTGGCGGTTTGGTATGACCTCAAAAAGCGCAATAACGAAGGTACCAAATATCTGAAAGACTTGCGCCAATGGTGGCGCCGTAGTGGTCGCGAATTGACGATGCCAGTAGACGGTATCAGTGGTGCGACCCGTACGACAGGCGAACATAGCCTCAGCTTTGCTGGTGACAAAGGTGCCCTGGCTAATTTGCCTGCAGGCGATTATCAATTGATGATAGAAGCAGCGCGTGAAGACGGTGGGCGCGAAGTTGTCAAAATTCCTTTCCGCTGGCAAGTGAAACAAGAGCAAACCTTGCAGGCACAGGGCAAGACTGAGCTTGGCATGATTTCACTCAATATCAAGTAAGGCACCGCTATGTCATT
This sequence comes from Undibacterium sp. Dicai25W, assembly GCF_049340505.1. NCBI lineage: Bacteria > Pseudomonadati > Pseudomonadota > Betaproteobacteria > Burkholderiales > Oxalobacteraceae > Undibacterium > Undibacterium sp. Dicai25W. The sequence continues at coordinate 160,687 of NZ_JBMPOQ010000008.1, forward strand.
CGTTTCTTCTTCCTTCATGCGCAAGACAATCGCTATTTCTGCGCTGACGTGTATCAGCCTGTCTGCACATGCACATCATCCATTTCTGGTTCCTTCATCGACGGTGGTTTCGGGCGATGCGCCGTGGGTATTGGTAGATGCTGGAGCTGCCAGCAATGTGTTTGAATTTGACCACGCAGCTTTGCAGTTCGATAACCTGGGCATTATTGGTCCTGATGGTCGCGAGATAGCGCCTGAGAATATCACCCGCACTCGTTTTCGCAATAGTTTTGAGTTGCAACTCAAACAAGTGGGTAGCTATAAAGTCGACATCCTCAATCAAGGTTTCTTTGCTACCTATAAAGATCAGGGCGAAATAAAACGTTGGCGTGGCGCAGCCTCAGCAATCAGTAAAGAAATTCCGGCAACTGCCACTGAACTGCAAATCAATGAGCGCATTAGCCGCATTGAAACCATCGTCACCAACGGCAAACCCGGCGGCAAAGCGATGGACGCCAACGGCAAGGGATTAGAGCTCGCCTTCATTTCACACCCGAATGATTTGGTCGAAGGCGAAACAGCCCATTTCCGATTGCTGTTAGATGGCAAGCCAGCAGCGAACGTGCCAGTGGAGATTATTCCTGGCGGAAAGCGTTATCGTCAACAATTAGAGAATCAGAGCCTCGTCACCGATAAGGACGGTAATGTGAATGTCAATTGGAAAAACGCTGGCCTGTATTGGCTGCAAGCGGAGGTCAAAGATAACAGCAATGCAGCGCCGCCAGCCACTTCACGCATCGCCAGCTTCGTCATCACGCTGGAAGTTTTACCGCAATAAGACTGTTCACCTTAACTATCAAGCATGCGCCACATTTACATTCCCATCGAGCCGATAACGCCACGCGACTTGCCAACACATTTGCAAACACTGCACTTGCATGGCGATAGCATGGGAACGACGTGGAGCGTGCAACTCATAGGTGATGCGAGTCTGTCAGCTCTTTTCCTGCAACAAGGTTTGCAAGAAAAATTAGATCAGATCGATTCACAAATGAGTACTTGGGATGTCAATTCTGATCTGTGCAGATTTAATCATGCTGCTGCAGGAACCTGGCATCAACTGCCATCAGAATTTTGTCAGGTACTCGACTATGCCATTTATCTCGCGCGCCAAACCACTGGCGCTTACGATCCTGCGGCAGGTAAGTTGGTCGACCTATGGGGCTTTGGACCGCGAGCGCGAGGTAAAGACTTTCCAGATGCCGATAGCATCAGCAAAGCAATGTCGGGGTGCGGTTGGCGTGATGTAAAGTTTGAAGCCATCACAGGCCGCTTGTTACAAGCAGGCGGCATCAGTCTGGATCTTTCTTCTATCGCCAAAGGCTATGCCGTTGATCAGCTGGCACGATTTTTGGACGCGCAAAATGTATCTGGTTATTTGATCGAAGTCGGTGGAGAGCTACGTGGTGCAGGCATCAAACCTGATCACTCACCGTGGTGGGTTAGCATAGAACGGCCTGACAGTGCATCGCTGAACGAGCGACCTGAACATATGGTGGCATTACATGACCTATCGATCGCAACATCAGGTAATTACCGGCAGTTTTTTGAATATGAAGGAAAACGCCATTCGCATACGATCGATTCACGTACTGGCTATCCGGTCGATAATCATCTGCTCTCTGTGTCGGTACTCCACAGTGAATGTATGGTTGCTGATGCGTTGGCAACCGCCTTTACTGTAATGGGGTCTGAAGCAGCACTGGTGTATGCGAATCAGCATCAGATTGCAGCAATATTTTTTGAACAGGAAGGCGATACCATTTCTGAAAAATTGAGTGCCGTCATGGCTAGCATGCGGGATGAATAAAATATGCGTGTATTTTTTCGAAGTGCGACGCCTTTGCCAAGAATTTTTTTGACTGCATGCGTTGTCTTACTGCTCCTCAGTATGATGAGTTTATCCGGTCTGAAGTATGCTTTTCTTCAGCATGAAGGCCTAGCTCAGATATTCATTACAGCGACCTATGCATGTTTTTGTGCTTACTGTTTCTTGCAGCACCAGGTCAGACAACATCAAAGTAGCCAATTTGCTTCGCAAAGCAATCAGAGCGAACCGGAAAAACATTATTGCATCGCCTACGCGAGTCAGACTGGCTATGCGGCACAACTTGCTGAAAAAACTGCGCAATATCTACAACAGGCCGGGATGTCAGTTGAGGTGCTTACGCTCAATCAACTGTCACTCGTCAAATTAACAGCACAAAAAAACATACTGTTTATCGTCAGCACCACGGGCGAGGGCGATGCACCTGATAATGCCGACTTGTTCACCAGAAAAATTCTCTCAGGGGCAGTCAATTTGCCGTATTTGCATTATGCAATATTGGCTCTTGGTGATCGTCATTATCAGCACTATTGTGCATTTGGTTTGCGGCTTGAACATTGGCTGCAGCACCATCAAGCTAAAGCATTATTTGATCTGGTCGACGTCGATAATGGCGATGAAGCCGCATTACGCCATTGGCAGCATCATCTCGGTGTACTCAGTGGTCATACAGAAATCGCCGACTGGAATCCGCCCATTTATACAGCATGGACGCTCAGCGAACGGCATCTGCTCAATCCAGACAGTCTCGGTGCACCTGCATTTCATCTTCGCTTAACACCACCGGATTTGTCCGCGCAAGATTGGCAAGCAGGGGACATCGCTGAGATTGGTCCCGAATACGTTTTTGAAGCAGAGGTATCAGGCAAGCAGCAAGTGCATTTGCCGCACCGCGAATATTCGATTGCGTCTATCCCGAAGGACGGGCAACTTGATTTGCTGGTGCGCCAGATGCGCAGGCCAGATGGTACTCTGGGATTGGGATCGGGTTGGCTGACTGCCCATGCTCAGATAGGGCAGGCGATTGCAGTACGTATCAGGAGCAATCCGCACTTCCAGGCACCGGCAGATGATTGCCCATTGATTTTGATCGGCAACGGAACTGGTATCGCCGGTTTGCGAGCGCATTTAAAAGCACGTGCGGCGAGAGGTATAGGCACCAACTGGCTATTTTTTTGCGAACGTCAACAAGATCGTGATTTCTTTTTTAGTGAAGAAATTCTGGACTGGAAAAACGGCGGTTTTCTTACTGAACTCAATCTGTGTTTTTCACGTGATCAGGCTGATCGCTACTATGTGCAACATGCACTGAAAGAATGCGCTGCCAACGTATGGAATTGGGTAGAACAAGATGCTGTGATATTGGTCTGCGGTAGCTTAAAAGGTATGGCAGAAGAGGTTCACAGTAGCTTGCTAGAGATACTTGGTACTGAAAAGTTGGATCAACTCATCGCAAGTCATCGTTACCGACGTGACGTTTATTGAACGGCAGGCTTTGATTCTGGATGCGTGATACCACTGTGTATCGTCTTATTTCCATCACTCCAGAACACTTTTTGGACAATACGGCTGATGCGCCATCCATCGCTTTGGCGACTGAGACCAAACTGATACAGACAATGTGTATGCAAGGTTTCGCCTGAAGCGTTCTTTCTATAGATGACCATCGATACCTTGGCATTTGCTTCATCACCGTTCACATCGATTTCCGTATTCGTACCTAAATGATGGGTTTGCAATTCATGCAAGGCTGTGCGACGCATGTCGGCGAACTTTGCTGCGCTCATTATTTCTGGCGGTGTACCACGTAAATCGGAATAGTCAGTGTAAATGCTATCGCAAAGGCAATGCTGAAGTCCCGCCCAATCTTTAAGATCAAAGCAATTCGCAAATCTGGCCAATAACTGTTGAATATGGAATATGTCAGAAAAATCGTGCATCATGCTCGCATCCACATAAAAAAAGACAGTCAATATTATGCCGCAAATTAGCTTTACAATCATGCTACGACTTTAGTGCTTCTTTATTGGTATCCATCTTGGTTTTCGCATTGAATGAGCACACAGAATATGACGACTGACAATCTGGAAAAGCTGTTTTTGGACGGCAATGCACTCATGAATTCGGGCGACTTTGACGCTGCCGAACAATGTTTTTTAGCGGCGTTAGCGATTGACGCGCAATGCGGTGAGGTGATGGCGAATCTGGCTTACCTGCACGAGCAGCGTAGCAATTTTATCGAGGCTGAAAAATTTTATCGCCAGGCACTAAGGCTGTTGCCACAAACAATTCAGATTTATCTGAACTACGGCGTCATGTTGGTCAAGCAAAAGCGCTTTGCCGACGCAGAGGTGATTTATCAGACAGCCCTGCAAATTGCGCCAGAAACGCCGTCCACCTGGTCAAACTATGGCGTGTTACTGGCTTGTACCCATAGGGAGTCAGAAGCGGAAGAATGCTACAGGAAAGCATTGTCAATTGATGGCACCTATCGCAAAGCAAGATTTAATCTGAGCTATATCTTATTGCGGCAAGGTCGGTATGAAGAAGGCTTTTTCTGTCTTGAGTCACGCGATTGGCAAGATCTTTTTACGAGCTATTTTCATTTTCCGCGGTGGCATGGTGAATCTTTACAAGGCAAGTCTATCGTGATTTGTTTTGAAGGCGGTTATGGTGACATGATACAGTTTTGTCGCTATGCATCGGAATTGAAAGCGAGAGGTGCAAGCAAGGTCAGCATCATTTGCCATCCTGCCTTGACCGAATTACTTATCCGTATAAATGATGTTGATGAGGTTTATTCTTACGAACTGGATGTGGCTAAATCAGGCTGGGATTTTTGGACGCCCATCATCAGCTTGCCCTATTTTTGTGGTACCCATCTCTACACGATACCAGCGTCCTTACCATATCTGAGTGCTGATCCCGATAAGGTGGCAGCATTGAACACCTTATTTTCAAACGACAAATTTAAAGTTGGCATTGTCTGGCAAGGAAATACCTTATTTGAGAATAATGAAGATCGTTCTGTTGCGCAGCTTGAAACCTTAAGACCGATACTCGAGGTGGCAGGCATACAATTCGTCAGTCTGCAAAAAGGTGCTGGCGAAGTGCAGGTGCACGAGTACACCGGTACTGCGCTACTAGCAGGTGGCGATCTTATTCAAAATTTTTCCGATACCGCGGCGATAATCGCGCATCTGGATTTGGTGATCAGTGTCGATACTTCCGTTGCCCACCTGGCTGGTGCCTTAGCTAAACCATGCTGGGTTTTGTTGCCTCAATACCGGACCGATTGGCGTTGGCTCAAATATCGTCTTGATAGCCCGTGGTACCCCGAAGTGATGCGCCTATTCCGACAGATGCCTGATGAAGACTGGTCGGCTGTCGCACATAGAGTCGCGTTGGCATTAGAAATTTGGAAAGCAGAACAACTTTTGAATCTCAATAAATAAAAACCGGCGAGGCAAATAACTTCGCCGGTTTTTTGATCAGATCAGAGTCTGATCAACACCAAACTTCGCTCTTACACCTTTTTAAGGTAGCAAGCTTTGAGCATAAAACTACCGCCATCCATCTTGCAGTCCACCTCGTGATCGCCACCAACAATGCGTATACTTTTGATTTTGGTGCCCATCTTTAAGGTCGTCGATGAACCTTTAACTTTCAGGTCCTTAATTAACACTACCGCATCGCCATCAGCTAATACATTGCCGTTTGAATCTTTAACGATGCGTTCGTCATTATCATCAGCGTTGACAGCGGCGACTTGCGGCCATTCATGACCACAATCGGCGCAGACGTAATTGTCGGCATCAGGGTAGGTGTTTTCCATGCCGCATTGTGGGCACGCAGGTAAGCTAGACATGTTGATCTCTTAAAAATTGCATAATGGACCCGACAGTATACTCGACCCGCGATCTGCCTCCCATTTTTTGGCGAGGAGCTTGTGTTAGTTCAATGTATTGATGTTGCAATAGCTATCTCAAAACGCGAGCATCATTAGCTAAGAGTCGAAAGTCCGGTTGCCATTGGCGGTTTGCACCTGCCATTCACTCCGCATACGTTATAACAATACCTCGCGATCTTCATTCGCTTTTGACCAGTGCAGGATGTCGTAACTTTGTCGCAAACCAGCAATATAAAAAGGATCGGTCTTCAATAATTCTTCAATCTGATTTTTTGAATCCGCTTCTGCAATCCAGAGTCCACCTTTCGGCACTTGCCCTAATTCTTCACGTAATGATCCACCGATAGGAATGATGTGCTTGTTTATTTCCAGCCACTCAATATGCGCACTCAAATTCTCTAAGCGGACATTGGCTTTTCCTGGTTGGTCGGCGAATAGGACGGCAAATAACATGGATGTTTCTTCCTGTGACTGTTTAATGGTGATCTGAGCTTCGATATGAAGCTATAAAATACTACATTGAAGGTCGTTTTAAGAGCACGCGCTTACTTGCGTCGTAAAATAATTTCACCTTTCAGTATGCTTAAACTATCAGCAACGGCATGTATACTCTTTGCAAAAGGAGACCACATGAGTAATGATAAAGTGCTGTTGCCAGCGGGCAATTTTAAACGAGCCAATCTCGCGCGCGGAGCGCGAGATACAATCCCCATGCTGGTAGGCGCTGCGCCGTTCGGTATGATTTTTGGCACCCTGGTTTCTGCCAGCCCGATGATGCCTTGGCATGGGCAATTGATGTCCTTGTCAGTGTATGCGGGATCGAGTCAGTTCATTGCCACCGGACTCATTGCCAGCCATACTGGTATGTTAGTAATCTGGCTGACAACGTTTATCGTCAATCTCAGGCATATGTTGTACGCGGCAACTTTGCTGCCGCACGTCGCTCATTTGTCAGCACGTTGGCGCTGGTTACTTGGCTTTTTATTGACTGATGAAACCTTTGCAGTGGTTGCCGGACATCATCAACAAGCTTTGACCGTCGATGAGCGTCGTTACGCACATTGGTATTTTCTCGGTTCGGGGTTGGCGATGTATAGCAATTGGCAGTTGTGGACGCTGGTCGGCTTGTTGTTTGGTACCTTGTTTCCTGGTCTGCAAAACATGGGGCTCGATTATGCGATGGTGGCGACGTTTATTGCGATCATCGTACCGCAGTTAAATCGCTTACCGTATTTTGCGGCTGCGATCGCAGCGGGTAGCTTTGCATATCTTTTGCAAAATCTGCCGTATAAGTTGGGTTTGCTCAGTGCAGTTTTTGTTGGAGTGATGGTTGGAGTAGCGCTGTCGCGTTCTTCAGCAATCGGGAAGGAGACAGCATGAATTTCACTTTGCTGATACTGGGCATGGCGATCATCACCGTATTGATCAAAGCGATTTTTTTTATCTTAGGCGACAGGCTGGTATTTCCTGCATGGTTGAATCTGGCATTGAGTTTTGTGCCCGTGACGGTGTTGACGGCAATTATTACACCAATGATTTTGTCACCGCACGGGAAAGATTTAGAGCTGAATTTGCGCAACCCACAATTGTTAGCGTCATTAATTGCAGTGCTTATTTGTCTGATCAGCCGACGACAATTGTTGACTATTGCCGTGGGTTTGCTGAGTTTCTTCTTTTTTCAATGGTATTTTTCGACGTGACAATTGTCGCTCACGATGTCAGGCATCAATGTGGGCGAACTTCTTTTTTTAATGCAGTCATTGCCAGTTTTTCAACCAGACCAGGTACGATGAGTTTTAACCAGCGCGCTAATTTTCCTTTGCCAGTCATGACGACTTCCCGTTTGTTTTTTTCCATGCCTTCAATAATTAAACGAGCACATTCGGCGACGGGCATTGCATTGTCTTCTTTTAAGCCACTGCTACCGGCAGGATTTCCGGCTGCGTTGTAACCGTGGTAACGGATGCGGGTGGCAACCACGCCGGGGTAGGCGAGGGTAATGTGTACGCCGGTTTCACTGATCTCGCTGCGCAGGCTTTCAAAAAAGCCGTTCATGGCAAATTTGCTGGCGCTGTAAGCGGTACGACCTGGTACGCCAACTAAGCCCGCGAGTGAAGATACGGCGACAATATTGCCGCGCGTTTGCTTTAAAAATGGCAGTGCTGCGTGCGTGCACCAGACACTACCCCAGAAATTAATGCGCATCAGTTCCTGATACCAGCCAAGGTTCTCAACATCGCTAAACAATGCCTGCGCAGATTTTCCGGCATTGTTAATCAAACCGTCTATACTGCCGAAGTTTTCTATCGTCGCGCGTATTAGCCGACGACATTCTGCTTCTGAACCAACATCCGTTTTGACGATCAGGCAGGCACTGCCAAATGCTTTGCATTCTGCAGATACTTCCAAGAGTGCATCCTGATTTCGTGCTGCCAACACTAGCCCTAGTTTGACACCATATTTTTGTGCTAATTGGCGTGCTATCTCCGCGCCTATCCCATCTGATGCGCCGGTAATGATAATGACTTTATGCCGTTCTATCATGATGCATAGCTTTCATCGATACGGTTGAGTTTCCGAATGAGCGAAGGCCAGACAAACGCGCCGCCAAGGCCGCCAGTTTGCACACGCATAGCTTCGGCGACGCCTTTGACGATCTCGGGATGTACTTGTACCAATTCACCTCCGGCTTGCGCTGATAATTGAATCTGACAAGCGGATTCAAAGGTGTACATCGATAAAAAGGCATCTGCAATAGATTTTCCTGCAGTTAATAAACCATGATTACGCAGCATCATGAAATTTGCTTTGCCCATATCTGCTTGCAGACGTGGTTTCTCATCATCGCGAAATGCGACACCCTCATATTCATGATAGGCCACAGATGCCAGCACAAAGGTTGATTGTTGCGAAATCGGCAGGATCCCACATTTTTGTGCACTGACAGCAACACCTGCGCGGGTATGCGTGTGGATGACGCATTGCACGTCCTCTCGCGCCGCATGGACTGCACTATGAATCACAAAACCAGCTGGATTCACTGGGAATGCTGACTCAATAACTTTATTGCATTGCTGATCGACTTTGATCAGGGATGACGCAGTAATTTCATCGAACATCAAGCCATAAGGATTGATCAGAAAATGATGGTCTGGTCCGGGGATACGCACGCTGATGTGGGTGAATACCAGATCGCTCCAGCCATATAAGGCGACCAATCGGTAGCAAGCGGCCAGATCAACACGTAATTGCCATTCTTCTGGACTGACTTGATTTTTTAGTGAAGGGATAAGCATTTTGTCTCCAATTGTTTTTACTTTTTAGATTGAAAGAAATCACGAGATATTTAATTTTTGTCAGTCAGAGCTGCCTGATAAATAGTATTTTTAGGCTGTGCAAACAGGCGTCTCAACATCGGCTCGAATTCAATAATCGGAAACGTTTCTGCGTGTGGATCAAAGGAAGGGTTGTCGTAGAGTGCACAGAATTCTGCTGTTTTTTCAAAATGGGGATGCGTGCGGAATTGTTCTCGCATGTCGCGATCCATTCCTAAGTGATGGAAAAAATAATGCCCCTGAAAAATGCCGTGATGTTGCACCATCCACAGGTGCTCCTCGCTGACAAAGGGTTTCAGAATCGCTGCGGCAATGTCGGGATGATTGAAGCTGCCTAAGGTATCGCCAATATCGTGTAGCAGTGCGCAACAAACATATTCTTCACTCTTGCCATCCCGCAATGCACGAGTTGCTGTTTGTAAAGAGTGGGCATAGCGGTCGATAGGAAAACCGCCATAATCACCTTCTAATAATTGCAAATGTTTAATAATACGGTCGGGCAATTTTTTGGTAAATTGCATGAATTCACCACCGATGATTTGCCAGTCTTGCTGGGTGCTGTCCTCCATGCGGACGAAATGGGCACGATGTAGCATTGGTCTCACTCCTGTTGAATATTCTTACACCAGCGTATAGCGACGAAGAACAGCATACTGCCAAATATTCTACATTTGATTTTCACTTTATTACGTATGAATGATCGTAACAAAATGTCAGTTCTGTTTCTAATGAGGTAAAGCAGTCGATTCTCGTCAGCGCACATACTTTTACTACTCAGGCGTGATCCATGGGGGTTTATTGTAGTTTGCATAGAACGATCAGCAAATGAGGGGTTCTTGTAGAACCTTGATCCCTCGTCTATTCTGATAGCGTGTCTATGTTGACAACCACGAGCCTTGAAGATGCTATTTCGCCGATTTCACTTCTTTTTTTTATTCTTCGGACTAAATATTTTGTTTGCGCAGGATGTTGTTGCGCGGTGTTCGCGTCCCGTTAACGTTGCCTTTTCCTTATCCGGTTTTCAAGTCGCGCTTAAAGATCAAGTTCTCGTTGGTGTCTATCCTGATGTGTTAAAACGGATATCGAGTAAAGACGGTTGTGAATTTGTTTTTTCCGTTGTCCCAAGAGCGAGACAGGAATTGATGTTTAAAAATGGTCAGACTGACCTGATGATTCCTGCCATCCGAACAACAAGACGTGACGACAGCGGAATTTTTGTACGCTTGGTATATAGCCGTGCAACCTTGATTTCGATTCATTCCGATTGGCCGGCAATTTCAGACAGTCAAGAGCTATTAAACGCAAAATCCATGCGCGTCGTGGTAGTTCGTGGCTACGACTATGGTGATGAGTATGTGCGAATTTTACAGGAACTTAAAAAGCAAAACCGCCTGGTATATGAGGCTGATCCAGTTTCCGCAGCACGCACTTTGAAATCGGGTGCTGCTCAATATGCGCTCATGCTGCCTTGCATTTTGTTTGGAGAAATCAAAAACGATCCCCGGGTGAGTGATTTGGTCAGTAAATTGCATTACGACACGATTTCAGAAATTCCGTGGATGGAAAGCGGCGTCTATTTATCCCATAGGTCGTTAAATAATGAGGATAGAAATTACTTGAAAGCATTGTTTGAAAATACCGCTAATTCAGCATTAGTCTGGAAATATTTTCAAAACTACTACGATCCTGAAGTGTTGAATCTTGGGCTTCGTCCTTATTAACCATCACTTCTGCGTTTTCCCCAACACTTTTTGTAGTTTGGTAGTCTTTTCGCTATAAAAATGGGCGTTTCAGGTAGACTATGAGCGTTACGTATCTTATGAGCCTTGATATGTTAAATCTCTGTCCAACGAAGCTTCTGGTGAGATTGCTTACAGCAATGTTGGCAGTGTGTTTGTGCTCATCAGCGTTTGCCCATTGCTCTCGACCTATTAATGTTCCGATGGCAGTGACGGGGTTTAGCGTGATCGATCAGGGAGACATTATCAGTGGAATTTATCCTGAATTGTTGCGCTCGTTGTCGGCAAAAGAAGGGTGTGAGTTTGTGATGTCTTTAGTGCCGCGCGCACGCCTTGAGCTCATGTTTGAAAATGGTCAGGCTGACTTTATGGTTGCCTCGACCCGTACTCCGCGTCGCGATAAACATGGCATCTTTTTTCCGTTTATTCGTAGTCGTGCCGTGCTGATGTCACTGCCTGCATTTAATCGCCAACCGGTCAAAAATTTTCAGGAATTGCTGAATCAATCTAAAGCCAAAGTTGCTGTGGTACGTGGTTTCGATTATGGAGAACGTTACCAGGCTTTACTGATTGATTTACAAAAGCAAGGACGACTAGTACTAGATGTCGACCCACTTTCCGTTGCTCGTTTATTGAAATTGGGAACAGTTGATTATGCCTTGATGGCGCCTTCTATATTGGCTGGGACTGCACAGACTGATTCGCGCGTTGCAGATATTGTTGATCAATTGCGTTATGAGGCCCTGGCTGAGTTGCCTTGGGGCGAAAGTGGCGTTTACCTTTCCAGAAAATCATTAAACCCAGAAGATCTCGCGGCTATACAAGAGATGTTTGAGAACGCGGCACGAAATGGTTTGATTTGGAAAGGCTTCCAACGCTATTACAAAGAGGAAGTTTTGCGCGAAGGCGTACGTCCTCTTTGATTCTCATAAAAAGTCCTATAACTCTACCCGCGTTTCAAATTTACTTCTGGCGATAGAAAAAAAACTGCGCACGTTGCGGATATTGCTCTGTGTTGCAAATAAACGGTGCGCCAGAGAGTGGTAAGCAGGCATATCAGCGACCTGAATAATCAACACGAAGTCTGGTCCTGGTGAGACGCGATAGCATTGTTGCACAGCGGTTTCGTTCGCTACTAACCGTTCAAACTCAAGCAGCTTTTCTGTCGCCTGGTGATCCAGTGTTATTTCGACGATTGCAGTAAGACTTGAGCCCAGCTTCTCTGGTGCTAACAGAGCAACCTGACGGGTGATGACACCTTCATCCGTCAGGCGCTTCACGCGTCGTAAGCAAGTTGGCGGCGAAGCATGAACGCGCGCCGCCAATTCATGATTAGTCAATGCTGAATTTTGTTGTAGTTGCAACAAAATGCGTTTATCTAATTCATCGAGTGCTATCATAGTGGAATAATATTTCAAATAATAACAATTTATGAAATATAGCACCCACATTTTTTTATGTCGATGAATTATTTCAAAAATAACTGAATTTTGAAATAAATATTCACATAAATTCTATTAGCATGGCGACATTCCAATTTTATTTTTGAGGTCATTATGTGCGGTATCGTCGCAGCAGTTGCCCAACGTAACATCACTCCTATTCTGGTAGAAGGTCTGAAGCGACTTGAATACCGTGGCTATGATTCATGCGGCGTGGCTTTGCACGTCGATGGACAATTGCAACGTTCGCGCAGTACCTCACGCGTGGCAGAACTGCAGGCGCAAATCGAACAAACTGGCCTTGCTGGTTTTACAGGTATTGCCCATACTCGTTGGGCAACCCACGGTGTACCATCATCTGCGAATGCTCACCCGCATTTCTCCCGTGACCGTATCGCACTGGTACATAACGGCATTATCGAAAACCATGAAGAACTGCGCGCAGAACTGAGCGCACTCGGCTATGTTTTTGAAAGCCAGACCGACACGGAAGTCATCGCCCATTTAGTTGATCATTTGTACCAAGGCGATTTATTTGAAACAGTCAAGCAAGCCGTTAAACGTCTGACAGGTGCGTATGCAATTGCCGTTTTTTGTCGTGATGAACCACATCGCGTCGTTGGCGCGCGTCATGGTTCGCCATTGATTGTTGGTATTGGCAAAGGTGAAAATTTCCTCGCATCTGATGCAATGGCATTAGCTGGAGTGACAGACCAAATCACTTACCTTGAAGAAGGCGATGTGGTTGATCTGCAATTGCAACGCGTCTGGATAGTTGATGTCAATGGCAAATCTGTTGATCGAGAAGTACGCACCGTCCATGCCCATAGCGGCGCTGCAGAACTCGGTCCATACCGCCACTACATGCAAAAAGAAATTTTTGAACAGCCACGCGCTATCAGCGATACGCTGGAAGGTGTGACAGGCATCATGCCAGAATTGTTTGGTGATAAAGCCTATGGCATTTTCAAACAAATCGACTCAGTGCTGATTCTTGCTTGTGGTACCAGCTATTACGCAGGTTTGACCGCTAAATACTGGTTGGAATCGATTGCTAAAATCCCAGTCAATGTCGAGATCGCGAGCGAATACCGCTACCGTGACAGTGTGCCTAATCCAAACAGCTTGGTGGTGACCATTTCTCAAAGCGGTGAAACCGCAGACACCTTGGCTGCTTTAAAGCATGCACGCAGCATGGGCATGCAACATACACTGACCATCTGCAACGTCTCCACCAGTGCCATGGTACGTGAATGCGCATTGTCATACATCACCCGCGCTGGCGTTGAAGTTGGTGTCGCATCGACCAAAGCATTCACCACACAATTAGCTGCGTTATTCTTGTTGACGCTGACACTGGCACAAAGCAAAGGCCGTTTGTCTGAAGAAGAAGAAGCGTCACACATCAAAGCGATGCGCCATTTGCCAGCCGCCATCAGTGCAGTTCTGGCGCTGGAGCCGCAAATTATCGCCTGGGCAGAAGAATTTGCGAACAAAGAAAACGCCTTATTCCTCGGCCGTGGCCTGCACTATCCAATCGCCCTCGAAGGCGCATTAAAGCTCAAAGAAATTTCCTACATCCACGCGGAAGCCTATCCAGCGGGTGAATTGAAGCACGGTCCATTGGCACTAGTAACAAAAGAAATGCCAGTAGTGACCGTTGCACCAAACGATACATTGATCGAAAAACTCAAATCCAACTTGCAAGAAGTACGCGCGCGCGGTGGCGAGTTATTTGTTTTTGCCGATGCTGATTCGCACATCACTTCGAGTGAAGGTGTGCACGTAATTCGCCTGCCAGAACACTATGGTCAACTGTCAGCGATATTGCATGTAATTCCACTGCAATTGCTCGCGTACCACACGGCTTTAGCACGTGGCACCGACGTTGATAAGCCACGAAATTTAGCGAAGAGTGTCACAGTTGAATGATATTAGTGAGAATTTTTGACTAGTGTTGTCGACAATAAAAGTCGTCAACTGACTATTAAAGTCGTAAACTGGTTATTAAAGTCGTAAACTAAAAACCTTTAAGAAAATGCCCAAACCTGGATGATCGGGCTTGGGCATTTTTGCATCTGAAGCCGAGTAGAAATAAGCTCTTGATTTATCGTGAGCTCGCTGTAGAGTATTTTGGTGTGACGCCAACATCAAAGATGAAATGGTGCAAATCCGTGGAAAATGACTCAATTGATGAGCGAGGGGCAAGCTATGCCATTATTCAGTTCAGAAGTGACATCGCTGCTGACTGCGCTCCCGAATGAAACCTTATTTAGTATTTCGAGTCGCCAGCACGCATTTTGGGGACATTCTCTGGCCAGAAAAACGAGTTTGCTGCTGTATGGAAAGGCGCAAGGGGGCTATGGCATCCCATCGACGATGTGAGCGCATATGATGTTCTCGCTGCGCTAAGTGATCCAACTCATCTCGATGGGCCGGGACTAAACTTGCAAGCATACGCAGAAGAGAGTAGCTCAACCTTCTTGCCGAATGGTCGCTTGGTTATAGCTCTCATGGGTGATATCGATTCAGACGAAGGCTCTATTACGCAAGGCGAACTACGAATCGTCGATTTGGAAAAATCCGGAGAAACCAAAGTTGTTCGCTCTGTTGGTCAATTGGGTACTATTTTTGCTTTAGGTAACGACCACTTGTTGGCTCTATACGACCACCCTCGATTGAATAATCTTGTGACCGGGAAGGAAGTTTATAAGTGGTAGCAGTTCAAATCTGGAACGCAGACAAGTAGCATTTTAATGTCGGACCAGAATTTGCCCGTTATCGCCGTCGATTCCATCAACCAACTTTTCGCAATTGCAGACCTTAATGGTCTCACGATCATTCAACTCCAAATATGACAACGATATTTTGATTGACATGTTTGGAAAATCTCGACGTTCTTCTCAAGGCATTATGCCGCCTGTTACGGATTTTCTAAATACTCGTTAAGGACAAATATTTGCGTGTAGCGAGAATTGATGATTTCGATAGTTCCGCTGAAATTCTGAATTCAAAAGTTTTCCGGTATTTTGATCATAAATTACGGATACCCAATATCTTCTCTCCGTCGACATACCGCTGTACCATTTGGTAAGCGGTCTCCGCTGCGTAGCCAGAAGGCATCGCCTCTGGTGCTGCGCTAGCCAATTGAAAAGCACCCTCCATGAATGCCAGCAACGCGGCTGCCAATCGAGGAGCATTCTTTAAACTTTTACGTTTGTCTTTCAAACATGCAGTCAAAAGACTTTGGGCTAGAGCTAACTCTTCTTTGATAGATTCCTGGTAAATCAATCTCACTTCTGGTTGACGTACTGCTTCTGCGCCAATAACTACCCATGCAGCCACCGCTGCTGGATTTGCACCATCACCTTTCCCTAGTCGTGCGTTGATATACGCTTGAAGTTTATCCTCTGCGGATGATGCGTTCTTCGAAAATTCGAAATACCGTGCACGAGACAGTTCCGCTAAGGTTTTAACCAGAGCCAAAAGGATCTCATTTTTGGTTTTGAAGTGGTAATGCAATAACCCTGGGCTGAGATTTGCCTTCTTTGCGATGACCTGAATCGTTGCCTTTTCGTAGCCATGCTCTGCCATAGAAGCGAGGAGCGCGTTAACTATCTCTGTTCGACGCTGTTCAGTATTGGGAGGTCTGGACATGGCATTAACATTTAATTGGTTGATTAACCAAATTATACTTGCATTCTTTTGGGTTTCCCACTAATCTCCAGTTTATTGGGTGATTAACCAATTTAAAATATTGAAAAAAGTGGTTGAGAGAATGTTGAGCGTAGAACAAAAACCTTGTTTAAGAACTGTGCCGCATGTGGTGGCACTGACCGGAGGTATTGGTAGTGGCAAATCAACGGTGAGGAAAATGTTTGAGGATTTAGAGGTGCCGTGCATTGACGCAGATCTAGTTGCTCGAGAAATTCATCAAAATCCGAAGCATCCAGCAACAGTTGAAATTATTGAGGCATTCCCGGAAGTTGCAAGCCCAGACGGAAAGTTAAGTCGTGGAAGTTTGCACACACTCTTCGCAGTAGATTGCATAGCCAATGTGAAGTTAAAAGCGATCTTGAAGCCGTATGTGTTAAATCATGTCCAACACTGGACGAGTAGCATGACAGCGCCTTACGTTATCTGGGAATCTGCATTGATTGTAGACGGTGGTATCGATGCAGATTATGTTGTATGCGTCGATGCATCAAACGACATCAGGGTTGATCGAGTTCGAGCAAGAAATCCTAGTTGGACCCATGATCAGATACTGCGCATCTTCGCGATGCAGGCATCAAGAAAAAGCTATTTGACTGGTGCTGATCAGATTATTTGCAATGAATGTTCACGTAGAGATCTACAGTTGCAGGTCGCCAAGTTACATAACAAGTTCATTAATATTTGGAAATAAGATCATGAAGAAAATTGCATTTTCAGGCACGTTAGATCCCATCACTAATGGTCATATGTGGGTAATTCAAGAGGCGCGTGCTTTAGCAGACGAAGTCGTTGTTATGATATCCGAAAACCCTTTCAAGAAGCCGCAATTTTCTGCATCAGAACGCAAAGCGATAGTCGAAAAAAGTGTCATGGCACAAGGTTGGACGAATGTGAGTGTCGTACTCGTGAAAAACGATTACACCGCAAGAACTGCAAAACGATTGGGTATTGACTACCTGATCAGGGGTATTCGCAATACTGCCGACTTCGACTATGAAAATCTCATTCAACAAGCAAACGTTGAGGTATTGCAGGGTGCTAAAACGATCTTCGTCATGCCTCCACGTGACCTTGGCTCTGTCAGTTCCAGTTTTGTTCGGGCATTGCAAGGCCCTGTAGGTTGGCATTGGAATGTAGAGAAATTTTTACCTGAGCCTGCATACAAGGCCTGGATAGTCGATTGGCTCGGTCGTGAATGGCGATCACTTTGGATTCAGTCTGACGTCGATACTTCTGCACGTGCAAATGAAGACAAATGGTTCCAGCACCTTGCGGGAGGCTCGGCATATGGATCTCCTCAGCGCCATTACCATAACCTCAATCATTTGGTTCATGGACTAACTGAGATTGCGGCATGGGCCGCTACGACGAATGCGAATCGCAATGATATTAGCACAATTAAAAAGGCGTTTTGGTTCCATGATGTTGTGTACGATGACGTGAAGCAAGGCATCTCAAACGAAGAAGCTAGCGCAAGACTGTGGCTTGAATCAGGCCTCGATATCGATAATGCGGCAGAGGTCGCTGATTTAATTCGCGCGACGGATCATTTGCAACAGAATGAAATTGCGCATCCACTGAAAGACATCATGATAGGTGTGGACTTGGCGATCTTGGGTCAGCCAAACGAGGTCTATGACCAATATGCGCGCGACGTCAGAAACGAATATCGCTCTATTGAAGAAGAAACCTACCGCACGAATCGAAAAACCGTCATGATGTACTTCCAGCATAAAGCGGGCTCTGAGGAACTCTTCCATGATGCCTACTTCAATGATCTCTATAACCAGCAAGCACTTGTTAATTTCGAACGGGAAATCGAAAGTCTTAGTTGAGTTTATGCCAGTGACATTCTGAAACGAAGGATCGCATCATCCAATGTGATCCTTATTCCAAAAAGAGTGTATTCCATGAAAGTCCAAACTTAGCTAAGTATTTCTTCAGCCTGTCGGAATCATTGGGCTTCTCTTTGGCACTTCGTGAGGCGGCATACAATTTTCTCCCGGCATCGGAAATGGATTTCGAACGTTTACACACGCCTAATACGGCTCTAAGTTGCATCTCATCGAACAGGTCAAGCCTATCTAACTCATCTGGCGCCAGCACTTTATTTAATTCAATTCTGTCTGAGGTGTCATTTTGCTAGTAGTGCCGCCAGAGTTTTTTAGCCGCAGAACTTCGTCCGAAACGACTGTGTCCGTCACCCGACCAGCGTCGGCAAGTGTGGCCAGTCGTCTCTTAGCCTTGAAACGACCCGATTATTTCGTGTGCGTGGATAAAGCTAATAAAAGCAAATTGTCTGAGGCCATAGGCATCAGGATGAATCATATAACGCTCGATTCGTACTGGTCTCATGTTATTCGGCCTTTACTATGCAGCCCCTGGTGGAACTCGAGCCGTCCGAGCGATGATCTCGGCGGTCGTATTTGGGATTCCAGAATGGCATGCATTGACGCTTTCTGCTATGAACGCTAGAGAGAGCGGTTTACTAGCCGCATCCCACTACCTTACGCGTTAAGCTGAGAGCCCGGTGCAGTGCTGCATCGAGCGAAAATAATTCTGGCTCCTAGTGAATTTTTGCTAGGGTTCATTTTTAAATCACTCATTCTCAAGAATTCTCATTTGTTCGAATCACTTTGTAGACAGTTTTAACCATCGACTCTAATTTGGTTTCGTGCTTATTTGCGGAGTAGGACAAAAACTAGTTTACGACTTTAATTGACGAAATATCCGATAAAAACATCAATCTGAAAGCCAGTTTACGACTTTAATCCTGATGTGATTTATTTGCTTGCCCTAAATACCGCACTAGATTTAGATGCCTGTTTACGACTTTAATTATTGAGAACAGCTCATCTCCAGATATTAAATTTGATACTAAATATTATATTCGACAGCTAAAATCAATCTGAAAATACCCCAAGGCAGACTCTAGTTTTGGGGTATTTTATTTGTAAAATCCACGCTCCTTTTTCATCATATTGGCAGTGATGTTGAAGTGTGTTGATGATAGGGTTTTTTTACTGAAATTAACATTACTATTTGAATAGACTACTGTATCCGATAGACCAAGAAAATGATCTAGCGTAACGGCTAAAAGAAATGCAGCAGGGAGCAGGTATATGAAGTCAAGTAAGTTCATCATCAGTGCCACGTGATTTGCGTCTTTAGAATCCATTTTACTCAACATAAAGTCAGCAAGAGAATCCCAGCTATCGTGATAAAAGAGGTATCAATGTCACCTCTTTTATCCCCATTGCTTTCAGTGAAACGAGCGAAAAATTTATACCGACATCAGTGCTTCTACGTCAGCGATCTTACGGCGTGCAAGCGCAAGATTTGATTTCGGCTTATCCAACACGACGTATAAAAACAAACCTTCATGTTTAGATAATGGGCGAATAATATGGTAGTGTTTGCCCAGAGTAATCAAGATGTCCTCAATGACGTCAGTCAATCCCAAGCCACGCATAGTTTTGAGCTTTGCACGCACGACTTCTGTATTACCAGCTGCCGCAATTTCCAGATCGACCCCAGAACCTGCCTGGCCTAATATCATGCCACTGCTTGAATCGACCAACGCGGAACACATTGCTCCGTCAATGTTGCTTACTAACTCTTGTACCGATTGTGAAATACTTGCCATTCTAAACTCCCAAAAATTGGCGCCAAACAACCTTAACAAATGACGCGGCGTCTAAACGTCACTTGCAATTTACGAGGAATTTCAAAAAATATTTACGGATTGTCCATGCATACATCTGCATTTAAATTTAATAGCGATTTATTTTGTGCATCACTACTATATTTAAATTGCTTTTGATTTTTACGTTGACGTTTGCAACATACGCGCTGCTTGCTTCGCAACATAGAGTATTTGTCCTACAACGGCATCAGTGCCCGTAATCACGCTCATGATTAAAGTTTCTTCTGCTCTTCTTACTTGAATAATGATCAAAATTCCGGCATCAGCCTCAATGATGATGTTGCGGCACTCGCCCAAACGACTTTCTTCTCCGGCTAAAGCACCGAGTGCTGAAAGTGAACTTGCCATTGCCGACATACGGGTAACCTGCGTTGTATTTTCTACATAAGCAGCAACTTCGAAGCCATCTTCGCTCGATATAACAACTGCTTTTGCGCTCTTAACGTCTCTGACAATTAAGTCAATTGCTGCTTGCGCCTCTGCTCTTATTTTTTGCTGATTCTGCATACTAAGTAGTCTCCTGCGTGGCTTCTAACTGAAGCATTAATAACTCCAACAATTCGACAACTTGCGAGGTCTCTCTCACATCGACAGGTACAACCGGACATAGGACGCCGCGCGCATCAAGATGCGCAATGAAGCTTTCTATGCCTGGTTCTGGGTGGGTCTCCATTCGACCCACAGCAACCACGCAAGCTTCCTCATCAATCAGCCTCTCAAAGCCGTTTAAATACATGTCCAAATCTGCTAAGGGATCACTGGATCGGTTATCGATCAAAATAATTAAGCCTAGCGCGCCGTGTGACAGAATTTCCCACATAAAATCAAATCGCTTTTGCCCTGGTGTTCCGTATAAACGCAGCTTGTCTCCGTTATCAAGTGTGAGTTCACCGTAATCGAGGCCGACAGTGGTAGTGTTTTTACTGATGGACAAATCCGTATTTCTGACTTCTGTGGTAAGCGTCGCCACTTCGCTCACTCTGCTAATTGCCGTCGTTTTGCCAGCACCAGTTGTGCCACTAAATAATATTTTGTGTTCTATCATTGACCACCATTTGTCGCGAAGCGCGAAAGATTGCTACGTATCAAAGAAATCAAATTTGGACGGGTTGTGGCTTGTTGAATTTCTGCTGATGATTGATGCGAATTTTGCTGTTTTTTTACTTCAATATTTGAGACAACTAACAAGTCATTTCCCAACATGTCTTCGACAAATAATCGACATTGGTTTACGGCTAATCCAGAATACTTGTGAAGTTCATTGACTGAAAAAGCTCGTTTAGTCATCAGCGTGGTAAGACGAACGCGATCTGGGGTAGTAAGCAAGTGACTTTGGGGCCAGCGTCGCAATCGATAGCGCTGATTAGGATCAATTGCGGATGTCGATTTTTCTTCTGAAACAGGTTCCAATAATTTCCCAATGCGATTCAACGAATATTCGATATCTGACGAATTTAAAGGTAATCGTAAGTATTTTTCTCCTTTGTTAATCGAGGAGATAAACAGCTGGTATGAACCATGAAATTTGTCATGATCTTTTTCAACATTACTTTCGTCATAGCCATAAATGACGAGATGAGGATCGTTATCTTGATGGCGCCATTGATGCTCTAACTTATAACTTAACACGCGGACATAGGATGTTAACAACGCAACTTCGCGCGAACTAACCCCTTCTAAGCGGAAATTAAATGCTGGTTTCAACGACATTATTTCTCCAATCTTTTCATATAAATATGGAGAAATAAACTCCATTTCTATCCATTATTATTCGTCTTTTTCGCTTTGAATTTTGATTCTTTTTTTTCGGGAAAAAAATAAGTTATTCGGTAAAACAATATTTTTCTGAGATAAAAAACGACTATTAGTTTGATTTTTTTTAGAAAAAATTAAAAATAAAATTTCTTTTTTTCTCGCGAAAATTATTGCCGGTGATAAAGATTATAGAGGTTGAAAAAGAGATGAAAATTGCCCTTTGGTGCAGAAAGAAATCAAAATAGAAATGTTTTTGTAAAACAATGAAAAATCATTTCTTTAATTAATAGGGCGAATATTTAAATTGAAATTGAACGCGATTTTTTTGATAAAGCATCGCTTGATAGAGGTAATTTTTATAAAAATATTGGTAATAATTGAGAAATTTTTATCGTCCGGCGAATTTATTTTTAATATTAAAAAAGCGCGAAACGAATTATTTTTAAGGAGAAAATTTGACGTAATTTTTGTCCGTGTCACACGTCGACTTGGTTATCATTTTCAGATGTCTTTTT